>CALGAO010000008.1 GCA_937957685.1 uncultured Paenibacillaceae bacterium | reverse complement strand
GGAAGAATCCACAATTGGCTGGATCGCTTCTTTCCCGAATATACACAAGTGTTTAAAGACTGGGAAGGCAAGGCCTCACTCATCACGCTGCAGAACTTTCCGCTGCCGCAGGACGTGATCGCCGCCGGCGAAACAACGATTGTGGCGACGTGGAAGAAGAACGGCGTGAGCCGAGCCGTAGGCCCTAAGAGAGCGGAGCTGCTTGACCGGAAAGCCCGAAAGTCCATCGGCCTCACAGAAGGCGCTACGGCGGCCAGGCATGAGCTAGCCATGTATTTGGAGCAGTATGCCATGCTGTGTAGGCAGATTGAGCAACTGATGGAGCTTGTGGCGGATCTGGTGGAACAGATTCCGGGCGCCGCCCACATGATGAGCATTCCGTGCATCGGTCTTATTACCGTGGCCGGATTTCTGGCGGAAGTCGGAGATTTGAGCGGCTACGATCACAGCCAGCAAATCGTCCGTCACGCCGGTCTGAGCCTGCGGGAAAACAGCTCCGGGCTCCACAAAGGGGAAACGACCATCAGCAAGCGGGGTCGCTGTCGCCTCCGGGCCTTGCTATTCCGGGCGGCCCTGACGATGGTCGCCAAAAATCCGGAGTTCCGCGCCCTGCACATGTATTTCACGACGCGCCGGGAAAACCCGCTGAAGAAGAAACAGTCGATGATTGCGATCTCGAGCAAGCTCATCCGCGTCTTGTTTGAGCTCGGCCGCAAGCAGAAGAACTATGACGCCAGCAAGGTGCTCGGCCCCCATCGGGAGGCTCAATTGCAAGCAGCAGCCTAATTCATTCACAGGTTAGCAACTCGCATTCGTTTCATCGCTTATGCACATGTTGATCTTTGACAAACGAAGCACGGATAGGCCGGGAGAAATCATCACCATAAGGGCATCGACCCCGTAAAGGAGCTAACCTGGCCTCCACCCCTTGAGAGGTAGAACGAAGGAATGTAAGGACATCGATCCAGGGAGATATGGGAGGGTAAACCGCAAGGGTACATGTGGAGATCCATCTGCGACCATACGGCTTTTTAAAACGAGGTGATCCCCACCTCTATTCCCGCCAACAGGTCGATCCCAAATATTCACTTTTCGTCAAATATTATCCAAGGGAGCTTCGGAAGTCAAAGATGAAAACATGCGAAAACGCGAGAAAAACGGAGAAAACATTAATTTATTGAGGGAGGTTATGTGTATGTTGACGCAAACGATTCAGCTATGGGAGGACCGGGATGATGCGCGGGTACAGTGTTATATACTCCACAACTCGCCAGAGTTCCAGACGGGCGTGAAGCGGCCGGCGGTCATCATCTGCCCGGGCGGCGCCTATCTGGGCACATCGGATCGGGAGGCGGAGCCGGTGGCCCTTCGTTTCGCGGCGGCCGGATATCACGCCTTCGTCTTGCGCTATACGACCTACTACAAGGAATGGGTAAGAGATTTTCAGAACCCGCCGCCAGCCAATCCGCGTTCCGTCTTCCCGCAGCCGCTCCTCGATCTTGCGCAGACGGTCGCCCTGGTGCGACGCCATGCGGAGGAATGGCATATCGATCCGGATCGGATCGCGGTGGCCGGATTCTCCGCGGGCGGACATCTGGCCGCAAGCCTCGGCGTGCATTGGCATGAGGCATTCCTGCAGGAGCGACTGGGTGCGGACAATGACCAGTTCAAGCCGAGCGCCCTCATCCTGGGCTACCCGCTGCTGGATTACCTCTTCATGCATGAGGATTCGCTGAACAGCGGAGACCCGTTCAAGAGGGGACTGTTCGGCCTGGCCGCCCAGGCTGTGTTCGGAACGCCCGAGCCGAATGAGGAACAGCTCAGGCAGAGAAGTCCGGTGCTGCACGTCTCCTCCCACACACCTCCGGTATTCATGTGGCATACGGCGGAGGACGGGCTGGTGAGCGCGCACAATTCCCTCGTGTTCGCTTCCGCGCTGGCGAAGCAAGGCATTCCGTATGAGCTGCATATCTTCACGAGCGGTGAGCACGGTCTGTCCCTGGCGGACGAGACGACGGCCGACATGCCGAGCCAGATCAACCCAGAGGCCGCAGCCTGGTTCCAGCTGGCGCTCAACTGGTTGAAGAAGCAGTGGAAGTAACGAACGACCGTTCCCGAATTCGGAATGATCAGATCGGGTTTATGTTTGTTATTGCGTCCAGATAATGCGACCAGACGCAACAACGCATTCATGTATTTGTATTTGAATATGATGAGACCCACACCCACAGGCGGCAACCTGTTCCATGCAGGTTATCGCCTGTTTCTTTTTTGTCTGGCAGCGAAATGGGCAATCGACCAGCATCTGTGCATGAAGATTCCTGATCGACTCATGAGCAGCAATTGACGATAATTATCATCCAATAAAATCCATTTATGTACAAAAAAATATTTACTTTAACACTTCTGCCATTGATCTTTCCCATTCTTTCTACTAACATCAATAAAACCAGAATATTTGCCACATGATAGGAGGACGAGAACTTGACAGCAATCACAATGGCAAAAAACGGGAAAATCCGACTGGGCATTCGTTCCAAAATGTTGACCTTCTGCATCATCCTGTTGATCCTGCCCACGTTGGTCGTTGGATTCGTCAGTTATCAGGTAGCGAAGGACGAGACCGAACAACTGGTTCGGGAGAATATCCGAAACAGCGTCATCTCCATGCAGCAGAACATCCAATCTTCCATCGAGCTGGCCAACAGCGGATTCATGTCTCAGGAGATGGCGCAGAGGCGGGCCAAGGAGCTGATGCTCGGGCCGTTGCAGGAAGATGGCACACGCGCGATCAACAAGAACATCCACCTCGGCGAGAATGGATATTTCTTCGTGCTGGACAAAGAAGGCACCATGGTGGCACATCCCAACCGCGAAGGCGAGAACCTGTGGGATGCCCGGAACGCGGACGGCTTCTATTATACCAGGGATATCATCGAGAAGGCGCTGAATGGCGGAGGCTTCAGCATCTATAACTTCCCGTTGCCGAACAGCGACAGGGAAGCGTCGAAGATCATCTATGCGGTCGAGATACCGGAATGGGATTGGATCGTCGCGGCCGGCTCCTATTATCAGGACTACAGTTCCGGTCAGACCCAGATCCTCATGACCACCGTGATCGCCATCGTGATCTGCACGGTCATGGGCATCGCCCTGATCCTGCTGTTCTCGAATCATATCACGCGTCCGATCCGGAGAATCGCCGATGACACGAAGAGGGTGGCGGCCGGCGACCTGACCACCGGCGATGTGATCGTCCGCAACAAGGATGAGATCGGAGATCTGGCGGCGAATTTCAACCTGATGAAGCAGCAGCTCATATCGCTCGTCGCCCAGGTAACGGTCAGCGCGGACAAGGTGACCGCATCCTCCAGATCGCTGCAGCAATCGATCGGTGAGACCACACAGGCTGGCAAGAGCATAGCGGACGCCACCCAGCAGATCGCCTCCGGCATCGACTCGCAGGCGCAGAGCACGCATCAGAGCACCATCGCCATGGAGGAGATGGCCCAGGGCATTCAGCGGATCGCGGACACGGCGACCACCACGTATGAAGCGTCGGTCCAATCCGTCGACGAAGCCAAGGCCGGCCAATCCCTGATCCGCGAATCGATCGACAGGATGCATGCCGTCGGGCAAGTGATGAAGCAGATCGTGACGGTCATGCAGAATCTGAATCAGCGGTCCGGCGAGATCAGCAACATCGTCACCGTCATCAGCGACATCGCCAACCAGACGAGCCTCCTGTCGCTCAACGCTTCCATCGAGGCAGCGCGCGCGGGTGAAGCGGGACGAGGGTTCGCGGTGGTGGCCCGGGAGGTTCAGCAGCTATCAGAGATGTCCAAGGCGTCGGCGCAGAATATCAGCAAGCTCGTCAAGCAGGTGCAGTCGGATATCGAAGCAGCCGTGCAAACAACGACCGTCAGCATCCGGGAATTTGAGCAGGGAGTGACGGTTGTCGAGCGTACGGGCAGCGCCTTCGACAGGATCGTCAACACCGCGCTGACGGTGGCGGAGCAGGCGCAGGAGGCTTCCGCGGCGGCGGAGGAGCTGTCGGCCAACTCGGAGCAGGTCTATGCGACCCTGCAGGAGCTGAACCATATCGCGCGGAGGACGGCCGAGGGCTCCGAATCGATCTCCGCCCTGACGGAGGAGCAGATCGCGATGATGGAGCAGATCCATCACGAGTCGGAATCGCTGAGCGAGATGGCGCAAACGCTCAAGGCGATGATCGACCGGTTCAAGGTATGATGGATGAGCGCCGCACGGAAATATGGTAAGATGAATGAAGCGACCATGCGATAAAAACATCCTGGCATGACTTCAAATGGTGACACACAAGCTGTCACCATTTGTTTATTATAATCAGGCTGTATCCGGGAGGTTGGGAGATGAAAAGGTTTGTCCGGCTGATGGCCATCGTCATGGTCTGCAGAACGGACCCGAGACGGCGCAATCTCTGGCAGATCGGCTGGAGGTGTCGAAGCGCACGATCCTTCGCGATATGCAGGCCCTCGCCGAGATGGGCGTTCCCCTCTACGCGATGCCCGGACCTGCAGGAGGGTATCGCCTGATGGAGGGGTACAAGCTGCCGCCGCTGCAGTTTAGCTCCGACGAGGCGCTGGTTGTCCTCTTCGCGCTGAATGCGCTGGCTGGAGTTCGATATCCCGAACCGGCACTATTCCATCCCGAGCCTGGAACTGCTCATCCGCTGCGCCGCCGAGTCGCGTTGGGTGCGGGTCCATTATCGCTCGGAGACCCGGAGCAGATGGCTCGAGCTCTTGCCGCTGCGCATCTACACCTCCCATGGCTTCTGGTACTGTGAAGCGTACTCGCGGGAGCATCAGGAGGAGCGCACGTTCCGCGTCGACCGGATGAGCGGATTCGCGGAGCTGGAGCAGCCGGCAACGGGGGTGACCGCCAGGGGAGCCGGGGGCGCGACGGGCAAGGGGCACAGCGGGACAGCGGCCAGGACGGATGCGACGGAGAAATGGGCGATGGCCGGGAGCGGGCAGGCACGAGCGGCCAGGGCGGATCAGTCCGGCGCGGGTCTCATGGGCGATCGCGTCCGCATTCATGCCAGGCTGACCTACCGCGGCGCACTGTTGGCCGAGCAGGACAGGCACTTCGGGCATCTCGTCCGGCAGATCGGCGATGAGGAGTGGCTGCTCGATGTGATGTGCCCCGTGAAGGAGTGGCGGTGGGCGGTCAAATTTTTCTACTCATTGGCCCTGGATGCCGAGGTGCTGGAGCCTGTTCAGCTTCGGGAGGAGATCAGGCGGATGGCTGACGAGGTCAGGGAGAGATATGATCGCGACCCGGATACCAATCTGGAGAAGGAACGGAGGAGCTGACAGGATGGAAGACAAGGTGCTCAGCAGAGCCAGGGATTTCATCTATCGCCATGCGAGGCTGATCGATCGCAGGCGCTACGAGTATTGGTTCGAGGGCGGGTCCGGGGAAGCGGTGATCCAGGTGCTGGCCGCTTATCAGAACGAGGACGGCGGGTTCGGCCATGCGCTGGAGCCGGATATTCGCTGCCCGTACAGCCAGCCGGTGCCGACGGAGGTGGCGCTCACGACGATGATGGAGGTCGGGCATTATGACGAAGGGATGTTCCGCAGGATGATCGGGTATCTGCGGTCGATCACGCTGCCGGAGGGCGGGCTGCCATTCGTGCATGCCAACGTCCGGGAGTACCCGCACGCGCCGTGGTGGGACCCGGGGCGCGACAACATGCCGTCGTTGAATCCGACGGGCAGCATCATCGGGATGCTGTACCGGCAGACGTTCGACCCGTCGGTCACCCGCGAGGAATGGTTCGTGAAATGTGTGGACTATATCTGGCGGACGATGGAGCGGGAGGAGATGCCGAACGGCTACCACGAATACCTGCAATGGATGACCTTCCTGACCCATACGCCGGAGCGGGAGCGGGCGATCCCCCAGCTGGCGAAGCTGGATGCCTGGCTGCGGAAGCCCGGATCGATCGAGCTGGATGTGGATGCGGAAGGTTACGTGCAGAAGGTGCTCGACATCGCGCCATCGCCGGACAGCTATGCGCGGAAGTTCGTTTCCGAAGAGATGCTGACCTTGCATCTGGACGCGCTGATCGCCCGGCAGCAGGAGGACGGAGGCTGGCCGATCAACTGGGTGACGGTCAGTCCGGTCGTCGAGTGGGAATGGCGCGGATACCTTGCTGTCGAGAGGTTGAAGACGTTGCGCGCATACGGCAGGCTGTGATTTCACAGCCTGCTTTTTTTTGCAGCCTTTTTGTGGACGGTTGTTCGAATATTTGACAAAGGACTGTGAACGAATGATGACAAATGGGCGGAACCGGTTTCCTTTGTGTCCTGTATTCCTTACAATGACCAGGTGAGAATGATTATCACTGCAGCAACCGACCAATCATGTCAGCTACAAGGGGGAGAGGGCCATCATTCGTTCGACGAAGTTCCGGAGGATCGAACGACTGCATGTGCTGTGCAGAGTGATCTGCATCATGGGCATGCTCGTGCTTGCGCTGGTCCAGCCAGCGGCGGCAGCACCAGGCGAGGATGGTACATATGAGATGACCTATACGGTCTATCAGGGAGCCAAGGATTCCGTATCCATCGCCAACGACTATTTCGAGAAGCCTGCCAGGGTGATCGTCCTGGGTGAGCAGCGGTACGTGGAGCTTACGCTGAATCACGCGTCCTGGATCCTGGAGCTCGCAGTTGTCCATGGACAGGAAACCGCGGAAGTGGAGATCATCTCGGAGGACACGGAGCAGGATCTGCGCGTCGTCCGTTTCGCCGTGGAGGACACCGCTCAACCTGTCGAGATGCAGGCGCACGTCAGGATCGAACAGATGGAGCCTGTGTACGACCACCGTTATGCGATGCGGCTCGTGTTTGACGAGTCGAGCGCGGTGCGGATCGGACCGGCGCCGGAGCTGGCGAGCCAGGACTCGCAATTCTCTGCCTCGCAGATCGCGTATCTCGCTCTGACGGCCGTAGCGGTTGTGCTGATCGTCCTGTTCCTGATCTGGATGTTCAGGTCGCGGGACAAGGCAAGAAGAAAAGATCAATTCTAGGAGGAGACCAAGTTGAAGAGAAAATTGCTTACCGTATTTGCAGCATTGCTGGTGATGCTGGCAGTGGTTCCGGCGCATCCGCTTGCTGATGAGTCGGGGCTTGTGCCAGGCATGTATGAGGTTCCGCTTCAGGTGCTCAAGCCGGATGTCGATGAAGCTTCTGCAGCGGGCGGACACGTGGCGGATAAGGCCTATCTGTTCGTGGATGAGGACGGCGAGACTTACGCCATCCTGACGCTGCTGAATGCTGCATGGTGGCAATCCATCCAGGTTCAGGAGACTCAGCCGGGAACATTCGATGAAGACAACTTCGCGGAAGCCGAAGTGCTCAGTGAAGATGAGGAAGCCAACACCCGCGAGGTGATGTTCCGCGTGCCGAACATTAACGACCACCTGAATGCCAGGATCCACATCTCGGTTACCGGCATCCCGGGCATGGGCAGCTATGACAAGTCATACGACATTCGCCTGAAGTTTAACGTGGATGAAGCCGTGCCATATGACCTGAATGACGAGGATGAAAACTGGTATGAAGACGGCGAGTACACGGTGGAGTTCCAGGTCCTGCATGCGACGGAGGACAAGGCTTCCTCCATGGCCGGATACGTGGCGACTCCCGCACGTCTGACGGTGGCAGACGGCCAGCTGTACGCGACGATCACCCTGACCAATCATGAGCAAATCTCCGGATTCCAGGTGGCCTACGACGGCGAGTACGTCGATGCGGATGTGGTCCATGTGGACGTGGAGGCCAATACCCGGGACATTCGCTTCCAGGTGCCGACGCTGTCCGCCGTCCTGAATGCCAAGGTTCAGATATACGTAGCGGCTCGCGACTATACCGGCAGCTATGACGTGCGCATCGCCTTCGACCCGGCGACCGTTACGCCGGTGGAAACCGCGGCCCAAGTGGTCACGTTCGCAGACATCCAGGATTCCTGGGCGAAGTCCTATATCGAGGAGCTCGCCACGCAAGGCATCCTGAACGGCGTGAGCGCAGATCGCTTCGCTCCGAATGCGGTCGTTACCCGCGCCCAATTCGCCGTGATGCTCGCGCGCGCGCTTGACCTGCCGCTCGAAGCCTATGAAGGGCTGTTCTCCGATGTGCCGGAGACCCTGACCTGGGCGGCGCAAGAGATCGAAGCGGCCAACCGCGTCGGCATCGTGCTCGGCAGCGAAGGCAAGTTTAACCCGAACGATCAGATCACCCGCGAACAGATGGTGACGATGGTCGTCCGCGCTGTGAAGCATGTGAAGCCTGAGCTGACGGCTCAGTTGACCGCGCCGGTCCAATTCGCCGATGCAGCGGAGATCGCTTCCTACGCGAAGGACGCTGTCGATGCGGCGGCAGCGCTGGATATCATCAACGGCATCGAGAAGGGCAACCAGACCTTCTTCGCGCCGAAGGATCACGCCAATCGCGCGCAAGCAGCGAAGGTGATCCATGCCATGCTGGAAGCACTTCAGTAACGATCATTCCTGATCCATACGCCGGCGTCGCAGGTCAGCGATGCCGGCTTTGGCATGATCAGGAGATGTGTGACCAAAAGGGGGAATCAGGACGATCATGTCGAGAGGCAAAGGATGGATGATCGCCTGCATGATGCTGGCGCTGGCGGCTCTGGGGCTGGCGGGCGGACAGACAGCGCATGCGGAAGCGATCACTTACGAGGATGGCCAATATCAGGTGCCGTTCCAGGTGCTCAAGGATACGTCGGATGAGATCTCGGCGACAAGCGACTATGTGGACGGAACGGCAGAGATCCATATCGAACATGGCAAGATTCAGGCGCTGCTCACACTGAAGAACAGCTCCTGGTGGCAGGAGTTCAAGGTGCAATCCCATGCCGGACAGGCATACAACGATGTGGTGACGGTAAGCGAGGATGCCGACCGGCAGACGCGCGTGGTCACCTTCCCGATCGATGACCTGTCCCGTTCCATCAACGGGAAGATTCACATCATCGTGACCGGCATACCCGGCTTCGAGTACGACCACCAGTACGATATCCGGCTCAAGTTCGATGCCAGCGGCATCCCGGTGTCGACGAAGCCTGCGGCGTCCGAATCCTCCGAAGCGAACGCTGCGCCGGTCACCACGCCTTCGGAGAAGCCGGAAGCAAGCTCGCCTTCGGCGCAGGAGACGCCTGCGAAGCCGGCGGAGGCCGCCGATCGTTCGGAGAGCACCCAGGACCGGCAGGCTCAGGCTTCTGAGCCGCAGAAACAGACGGAGACAGCCGATCAGGGCGCAAGCCCGGCTGGCAACGGAGGGGAAGCTGCGGCGGCAACCGAAGCCGATGCGGCTGATCCGGGACAGGAGTCCGGGGATGCGATCGAGGAAGAGGCACCGTCCGCCGATGAAGCAGGCGATCTGCCGGATGGCGAGGAGCCGTTGGCGCCCGCGGATGCGGCGGAGGAGTCCGAGCCTGCAGCGGGAAGCGCACCGTGGATTCTCATCGCCATTGGCGCGCTGCTCGTGATCGTGGCAGCCGTCGCTGCGACGATCTGGTTCAGGCGGCCGCGCAAGGCTTCGTAAGCAAGCGCAAGGAATCGAACGCTTGCAGGAATTCGAAAGCTTGCCAGGAATCGAATTCGCAGGGATTCGCAAGCTCACACGGGTTCGCGAGATCGTAACGAATCGTGGATTCGCAAGAGACAAGTTCGTATCAACACTATCCAAGCAAGGGAGCAACTCGGATGAACAAGCGGCTGAAGTTAACCGTTGCAGTATGGCTCGCGTTGATCCTGGCCGTGGCTGGCTGCGGCGGCGGATCAACAGGTGCCGGTCCGTCCGTCATCGATGCGGATGCGGGCGGTGACCGGATCATCGCCACGACCGTGGCATTGACAGAGATCATGGATGCACTGGAGCTGGATCTCGTCGGCATCCCGAGCAGCTACAAGGACCTGCCTGAACGATATGTCGGGGTCCAGGAGGTGGGCAATCCGATGAGTCCGGACATGGAGATCATCCTCTCGCTGAAGCCGACCGAGGTGCTGTCGGTGACGACGCTTCAGTACGATCTGGAGCCGCTGTTTGCCAACCGGGGCATCCAGATGACATACGTCAATCTGGAGAGCATCGAAGCGATGCATCGTGAGATCCTGGCGCTCGGCGAGCGATACGACCGGAAGGCCCAGGCGGAGGCGATCGTCCGGCGGTTCGAGCGGAAGGTCGCGGAGATCCAGGAGAAAGTGAAGGGGCGCGAGGCGCCGACCGTCCTGATCCTGCTCGGCGTCCCGGGCAGCTATCTCGTGGCCACGGAGAACTCGTACATCGGGGACCTCGTCCGGCTGGCTGGCGGCAAGAACGTGATCGTCGGCGAGGAGGCCGAATATCTGGCCTCGAATACCGAATATCTGCACCAGGCCAATCCGGATGTCATCCTGCGGGCGGCGCATGGCATGCCGGAGGAGGTCGTGAAGATGTTCGATGAGGAGTTCCGCACGAACGATGTCTGGAAGCATTTTAACGCCGTGAAGAACGGCCGCGTCTACGATCTGGAGGAAGAACTGTTTGGCACGACGGGCAACCTGGCAGCCGTGGAGGCGCTTGAAGTGCTGGAGCAATATTTGTACCCGGATGTACAGAACTAGCAGCAGAGGATGTGTAGGATGAAGAGAAAACAGGTCATATCGCTGATCGCCGTCATACTCCTGCTGATCCTGGCGTTCATCGTCTCCGCGATTACCGGCAGCCTGCGCGTGACGCCGCTGGAGCTGATCTCGGGCCTGCTCTTCGGCGGTCATGAACAGGTCGAGATCATCAAGGATCTGCGCTTCCCGCGGATCATCATCGCCATCTTCGCCGGCGCCGCGCTGTCCGTGAGCGGGCTGCTGCTGCAGGCGGTGATGCGCAACCCCCTGGCCGATCCGGGGATCATCGGCGTCTCCGCCGGCGCGAGCTTCATGTCGCTGCTGATGGCCACGCTGCTTCCGACGCTTTATTTCTTCACTCCGCTGTTCGCGTTCCTGGGCGGCGCGTTGGGCTTCTTCCTCGTCTACGCCCTGTCCTGGCGCGGCGGGCTGAATCCGCTGCGCATGGTGCTGATCGGCATCGCCATCCATTCCGTGTTCAGCGGTCTGGCGCAGGCGCTGGGCATGCAGGGCAGCTCGCTCATCTCGTCGCTGACCCAGATGAATTCCACGCTGTCGATGAAGACGTGGAGCGAGGCGGAGACGCTGGTCATCTGCGGTTCGATCGGGCTTGTGCTGGCTCTGCTCGTCAGCAGATGGTGCAACTATCTCGCATTGGAGGACAAGACCGCCCGGAACCTTGGGCTGAATGTCAATCTGATGCGCTTCGTGATCTCCATGATCGCGGTGTTGCTGGCGGCGGTCGCCACCTCGGTCGCGGGAGTATTTGCCTTTGTGGGCCTGCTGGTGCCTCATATCGGCAGACTCCTGGTCGGATCGGATCACAGGATCCTCACCCCATTCTCCATCCTGGCCGGAGCGGCGCTGATCCTCATCGCGGATACGGTCGGCCGGGCGTTGATGCCGCCCCACGAGATTCCCGCTTCGATCATCATGGCGGTCATCGGTGGGCCTGTCCTCATCATCCTGCTGAGAAAGAGTGAGCGGATCTATGGAAATTAAACAAATCTCCTATGCCTACGATCGCACGAAACAGACGCTGCACTCGATCAGCGGCCGGATCGCCAGAGGGAAGATCACCACCATCATCGGGCCCAATGGAAGCGGCAAGTCCACCCTGCTCAGCATCATGTCGAAGAATGCGACGCCGGACAGCGGGCAGGTGATCCTGGACGGCAAGTCCCTCCAGGCGTACAGGGCGAAAGAGCTGGCGAGGAAGCTGGCGGTCGTTCATCAGCACAACGTGGCGCCATCCGATCTGACCGTCGAGAAGCTGGTCGGCTACGGGCGCATCCCGCATCGCGAGAGGTTCGCCTCCGGCTCGGAAGAGGATCAGCAGGCGATCGAGTGGGCGCTTGCGTGCACGAACCTGCTGGGCAAGCGGAGCAAGACGCTGGATGCCCTGTCCGGCGGTGAGCGGCAGAGGGTCTGGATCGCCATGGCGCTGGCGCAGAAGACGCCGTTCCTGTTCCTGGACGAGCCCACGACCTATCTGGATATGTATTATCAATATGAGATCCTCGAGCTGATCCGCAGGATCAACCGCGAGCATGGCATGACGGTCGTCATGGTGCTGCATGACATCAACCAGGCGATCCGCTACAGCGACCGGATCATCGCGATGAAGGACGGACGGGTGGTCATTCAGGGCGAGCCGGAGCAGGTGATCACGCGGGAGACCCTGCTGGATATTTACGGCATGGAGACGATCGTCAGGACTGATCCGGAAGCCGGCCTGTACATCGTGCCTGTCGGTCTCGGCCATGTTCGCTGATGGGAAGCGATGGCGCATCGGCATGCGCCGCTCCCGTCGGTTTCCGCCTTATCATAACTGAGTACGGGAGTTGTCGGTACCGATGAATGCCAAAGATATCGCATGGATTCGCAGACATATCAAGCCTGATCATGATGCTCTCAGGGTATTTGATATCTTGCACGTCTATATTATGAAGGAAAGCAGCGAGATCTACCATTATGAGGCGCAGCCATTCGCCTTCCTGGAGAAGGATCAGCAGGAGCTGTTCATGGGCAATTTCCGGAAGCTGCTCAGCGGACGGATGGATGAGAAGCTGTTCGAGCTGAGGTTCCAGGGCGAGGCGGAGGAGGATCATGCGCAGCCGCTTCTGCTCGAGGCGATGCAGGCGAAGAGCCTGGAGGACTGGAAGGACCACATGCTTCGCCTCGTCAGCAAGATGCTGAAGGATGACCACCAGTTCGGGCAGGACACGGTCATCACCTTCATCCGCGGGGAGTATTTCAAGCCGATGAAGCAGCGGAGCGAGGAGTCGGAGGAGAGCGAGAAGGACGAGGTGTACGCCTTCGGCTTCATCCTGTGCACGATCAATAAGACGGAGCAGCCTCCGAAGTCGATCGTGTTTGATTACGTGAGCCGGGAATTCCGCTCCCAAGTGGCGGTTGACCCGATCATCAAGCTCGCTTCGCCGGAAGGAGGCTTCCTGTTCCCATGCATCACCGACGACGCGATGGATGTGAATCACATCCTGTATGCTTCCGGCAAGGCCCATGAACCTGACATGCGCTTCATCGAGGAAGTGCTGAACGGCGAACTTCGCGCCACGGCCAGGCAGGACAAGGCGGTGTTCGAGGAGATCGTGCGCGAGGTGGCGGGCGACGAACTGGAGGCTTCGACGCTGGCCCACGTCTACGAAGAGATCCATCGCCTGATCGAGGATCACGAGGAAGAGGAGCCGCCGAAGCTGGATGTGCGCGATGTGGAGCGCATCCTGACGGCGAGCGGCGTGGAGGACGTCACGAAGGAGAAGGTGGAGCTGGCGTTCCGGCAGGTGGTCGACGACGAGAAGTATGAGCTGAAGGCGACCAGCGTATTGCCGAAGTTCGAGGCCAAGTCGATCAGGATCGAGACGAAGGTGGCGACGATCTCGATCAGCCCGCAGGATCTGAGATACGTGCGCCAGGTCCGCTACCAGGGCAAGCGGTGCATCCTGATCGAAGTGGACGAGGATGCGGTGATCGAAGGCTTCACGATGCGCACGGAGACGCTGATGTAACGGGGGACTGTTATGGATGCAACCTTGTCTGGGACGCTAGCGTCAATCAGGATGAATAATCATGGTTGAGGTGATGATCGTGTTGCTAAACGGTTGGCATCGGCGTACGGCCCGCCTGGCGACGGCGATCATGCTGTTGGCCGGATGGATGGCGATGGCAGGATGTGCTTATGAGGATGGAGCGGATACGACCGAAGAGGTGACCGCCGGAGGTGTTCGTGATCCATTGCCGGATGCATCGGGGGAAGAGACGGCAGCAGATGGAACGGAGGATGCTGCGGAAGCTTCCGAACCTTCTCCGGACGAGCGGTCGGAGCCCTCTGGCGTCAGGACCGCAACACCGCCCGAGCCCGAGGTGGTCATCGACTATCGCCAGGCTGTCAGCCTGGGCGGCAATCCCGACATATCCCCTTCGCCAGGCACGAAGATCATCGAAGTCCGTCCCGGGAACAGGCTCACCATCGATGAAGCGAAGTTGCGGATCCCTGTCCCCGAGAAGCAGCATGAGCCGATGAGCGGCATGCTGGCAACGACGCTCGAAGTGGAGCAGGGAGAGGAGCTGGCGAAGATCCGGATGACGCTGCGCAACATCTCTGGCCGGGACCTGAAGCTCACCTCCTCCAGCGGTCAACGATACGAGATAGTTGTAACGGATGAGCAGGGGAATAACGTTTATCAATGGTCGATGCATTTTTCCTTTATTTCGATGATCATCGATTGGGAGCTTGCGGCCGATGAGTCGGTGACCTATGAAGAGGAATGGAGTTATGTCAACGATGAGGGAGATCGGCTGGCGCCCGGCACCTATGTCGTGCGTGCGGTCATCCTGGCGAGACTGCCATCCGGCGAGGCGATCGACCCGGTTGAGCTGACGGCGGAGACGAAGATCACGATTCGCTAGGTTAGAGGCGAATCATCATCGGAGAAAGCAGGTGGTATCATGAACGAGGTCCATGATCGTCCATCCCGGCTCACTCTTGTCTATCCATCGGTCCGGTATGAGGCGGAGTTTCGGGACATGATGGCCGAGTGGGAGCAGACGGGAGAGAAGATCGAGCCATTTGTGCTGCGGATGGATGATGAGGATTTTGCCGCTTATGTCAGCGCGCTGGAGAGGATGAAGACGGAACCGACCGGTCACCGCAAGACGGTCAACAGTTCCACCTTCTGGTCGATCGACGGGGAAGGGCGGATGATCGGTGCGGTGAACATCCGGCACGAGTTGAACGAGCATCTGCTGAAGATCGGTGGCCACATCAGCTTCGGCATCCGACCCGGCGCACGGCGCAGAGGGTACGCGGTGGAGCAGCTTCGGCTGGCGTTGTCTGAGGCAGGCAGGCTGGGCCTCAGTCGCGTGCTGGTCACCTGCGATGAAGACCATGAGGGGGCGCGCCGGACGATCCTGCGCTGCGGCGGCGTCCTGGAGAATGAAACGTTCTTCAACGGCAAGAGGGTGCAGAGGTATTGGATTGATCTTCAGCCGTGATCCTGCCAGGTGTGATGGCGTCTCTCCGATGAGGTCGCGGCTTGCCCGCTGAGCATCGGTTCGTACATCAAAGGCAAGACGATCATCCCAAGGACACCAGGGCCTGTTTGGCCGCCTGGAAGGCTTCTTCGCAAGCCGCTGCGGCCAATGGCAACCTCTGGTGTCCTTTTCACATGACCGATCGTGTCCGTCAGCGGTATCGATCAAGGCCGGATGGTCGCTCGGTGTTGCCGGATTCTACCGTGATGGCTGTCCTGCCTTAACAGACTCAACCGGGCTGGACAACCTGCGTGAACAGGCTCAGCTGAACTTCGGCAGCCAGTCGCCGTGCGCCTCGATCAGGTCGTCGCACAGGGCGACGATCTCGTCCAGCGTCAGCTCCGCCGCGGTATGCGGATCCAGCATCGCCGCATGATAGATGTGCTCCTTCTTGCCGGTAATCGCCGCCTCGATCGTCAGCAGCTGCGTGTTGATGTTCGTCATATTGAGCGCGGCGAGCTGCGGCGGCAGAGCTCCGACATAGGTCGGCTGCACTCCGTTCCGGTCGACGAGGCAAGGCACTTCGACGCACGCATTGCTCGGCAGATTCGTGATCAGCCCGGTGTTCATCACATTGCCGCCGATCTTGAACGGCACATCGGTTTCGATCGCTTCCATGATATAGGAGGCATATTCATGAGACCGCTCGTGGGTCAGCGACTGATTGTTCACGAGGTCGTTCCGCATCTTCTTCCAGCCCTCGATCTGGGCCACGCAACGGCGCGGATACTCATCCAGCGGGATGTTCAGCTTGTCGATCAGCTCCGGATACTGCCGCTTGATGAAATACGGATGGTATTCCGCATTATGCTCGGAGGACTCGGTGACGTAGTAGCCGAATTTGAACATGATCTCATAGCGCACCATGTCCCAATGCTTCTCCTTCTGCTTCTCCCTGGCGCGCCGCTTGATCTCGGGGTACAGATCGACGCCGTCGCGCGTCACCTCGAGCAGCCAGGCCATATGGTTGATGCCGGCGATCTTCGCCTGCACGCCCGTCTGGTCCATGCCCAGGTTGCCGAACAATCCCGGGATGCAATGCTGCACGCTGTGGCAGAGCCCGACCGTATTGACCCCGCCGTGGGTGATCATCACATTCGTCAGCACGGCCATCGGATTCGTATAGTTCAGGAACAGGGCGTTCGGACATACCTCGCGGATATCCCTGGCGAAATCCAGCATCACGGGGATCGTGCGCAGGTTGCGGAAGATGCCGCCGATCCCGACCGTGTCGCCGATCGTCTGCCTGAGGCCATACTTCTTCGGCACCTCGAAATCCGTGATCGTGCAGGGATCATACCCTCCGACCTGGATCGCGTTGATCACATACTTCGCGCCGCGCAGCGCTTCCTTGCGGTCCGTGTAGGCCTTGACCTTGCAGGTGCTGCCCGTCGTTTTCTGCAGATTCTCCAGCATCATCCGCGAGTCGTTCAGCCGCTCATGATCGATGTCGAACAGGGCCAGCTCGAAGCCCTGCAGCGCGGGAGTGAGCATCACATCCCCCAGCACATTCTTGGCAAAAACCGTGCTCCCTGCCCCCAGAAACGTAATCTTGCCCATCTGATCTACCTCCCATGATTGATATGTGTCATGCAGATCTGTCTCCATTGTAAGGGACAATCGGTCAGCTTCGTATGGAATAATGATAGATAAATATGGCGTGAAGCTGTATTTTTGCCTTTCGACAAGGTTGCATATATGGAATAAGCGCAGATCATCCCGATGATCCAATGCGGCTCGAACATAATATGCGAAGCGTCGGAACATCTAATTATTCCATGAAAAGTAGTGCAGAATGGCTGATAGCGGGTGCTCCACCCGTATGCTACAATGGACGCGACAATGGAACGAGACCGCTCGAACGAGCGGGGTTCTGACGGAACCGGACCTGAAGTCCGGAAGATCTGACAAGGAAAGCGGGTGTGCCTGTTGAATCGCAGGATACTGTTTAACGATGGTTGGGAGTTCGCGAAGAGCGGACTGGATGCGGAGGATTGCTCGGGCTTGTCCTTCACGCCGGTCGATCTGCCGCATGATTGGCTCATCTACAACACGCTCGACCTGTATGAGGACAGCATCGGCTGGTATCGCAAGATCTTTCATTATGCCAAAGGGCAGGAAGGTGATGCGGAGCAGCTCCTCCTCTGCTTCGACGGGGTCTACATGGACTCCTCCGTCTATGTGAACGGCAGGCTGATCGGCGAGTGGAAGTACGGCTATTCCTCCTTCGAGCATGAGATGACGGAGGCGCTGAAGGATGGGGCGAACGAGATCCTCGTCAAGGTCGTTCATCAGGCGCCGAACAGCCGCTGGTACTCCGGCGCCGGCATCTATCGCAATGTTTGGCTGAAAGTGCGGGGCCCGAGCCACATCGTGACCGACGGCATCTACGTATCGACGAAGCAGCTGGGCGATGATGGGCTGGTCGAGATCGAGACGGAGCTGAGCCTGGCGGAGGATGCGGAGCTGTCCCATACGCTGCTGCTGCATGGCGAGGCGGTTGCCTCGGCGGCGGAGCGACTCTCTCCGCAGCAGGATGGAGCGGCACTGAGCCGCCTGCAGCTTCGGGTGTCGAACCCTCTCCTCTGGAGCCCGGACCAGCCGCAGCTGTATGAGCTCGTGACCGAGCTGAAGCTGAACGGCCGGTCGACTCCTGTCGAGCAGGTGTCGACGAAGGTCGGATTCCGCAGCGTCGTGATGGACCCGGAGCAGGGGCTTGTGCTGAACGGCCGGAAGCTGAAGCTGAACGGCGTATGCGAGCATCATGACCTGGGAGCGCTGGGCGCGGCATTCAACGTGCAGGCGATGCGGAGAAGGATCGGGATCCTGCGGGCGATGGGCGTCAACGCGATCCGCACGGCGCACAACATGCCGGCCCGGGAGCTGATGGATCTGGCCGACGAGATGGGGATGCTGATCGTCTCCGAAGCCTTCGACATGTGGGAGAGGCCGAAGACCCGCTACGACTACGCCCGCTTCTTCCCGGAATGGATGGCGAAGGACGTGCGCAGCTGGGTGCGGCGGGACCGCAATCACCCGAGCCTGATCATGTGGAGCATCGGCAACGAGATCTACGACACCCACGCGGACGAGCGGGGGCAGGAAGTGACGCGCATGCTGATGGCGGAAGTGCTGAAGCACGATCCGAAGCAGAACGGCAGGGTGACCATCGGGTCGAACTACATGCCATGGGACAATGCGCAGCAATGCGCCGACATCGTCAAGGTGGCCGGCTATAACTACGCGGAGAAATACTACCGCGAGCACCATGCGGCGCATCCGGACTGGATCATCTACGGCAGCGAGACCGGATCGGTCGTGCAGAGCCGGGGCGTCTATCACTTCCCGTTCGAGCAGCCGATCCTCGCCGATGATGACGAGCAATGCTCGGCGCTCGGCAACAGCACGACGAGCTGGGGGGCGAAGTCGACGGAAGCGTGCATCATCGCGGAGCGGGACACGCCGTTCTCCCTCGGCCAGTTCGTCTGGACGGGCTTCGACTATATCGGCGAGCCGACGCCTTATCATACGAAGAACTCGTACTTCGGCCAGATCGACACGGCGACGTTCCCGAAGGATTCGTACTACATCTATCAGGCCGCCTGGACCGATTACAGGAAGCGTCCGATGGTGCATATCTTCCCGTATTGGGATTGGAACGAAGGCCAGATCATCGACGTGCGCGTCGCCACCAATGCGCCGAAGGTCGAGCTGAAGCTGAACGGCAGATCGCTGGGCGTGTTCGAGCCGGAGCACAAGCAGGGTACGAAGCTCGTCGGCTGGTGGAAGGTGCCTTATGAGCCCGGGGAGCTGGAAGCGGTCGCGATGGACGAGGACGGCCGCGTGATCGCCACCGATGTGCAGCGATCCTTCGGGGATGCGAAGCGGATCCGGCTCACCCCGGACAAGCGGCAGCTGAAGGCCGACGGCCGCGACCTCATCTTCCTCGAGATCAGCATGGACGATGAGGAAGGACGGCACGTGGCCAACGCGAACAACCGGGTGCGCGTCGAGGTGAGCGGGGCGGGACGGCTGCTCGGTCTGGACAACGGCGACAGCACCGATTATGACCAGTACAAGGGGATGAGCCGACGGCTGTTCAACGGCAAGCTGATGGCGATCATCGGGGCGACGCTGGAGAGCGGACCGATCCGCGTCCAGGTGACTTCCCCATCCCTGGAGCCTGCCATGATCGAGCTGGAGGCTCTCCCGGCGGAAGACGCGGACCTGACCGGCATCACGGCCATTCAGCGGAACGAAGACCTGCCGATCGTCATGGGCTCGGCCGACGAGGTGCCGGTGCGCAAGATCGAGATCATCAGCGAGTCCGGCCGGAAGCTCGGTCCCGACCTGCGGGAGATCACCGTGCGCGCCCGCCTCTATCCGGAGCATGCGTCGTACCGCGAGGTGGAATGGAGCGCGGTCAACGACGCGGGCATCGTTTCCAACATCGCCAGGGTGGAAGCAAATGGCCTGGAGGCGAAGGTGACGGCGCTGGGCGACGGTTCGTTCCGCATCCGCTGCACGAGCAAGAACGGCACGGACCGGACGAAGCTGATCTCGCAGCTGGAGTTTGCGGCGGAAGGGCTGGGCATCGCCTGCAAGGACCCATACGGCTTCATCGCCGGCGGGCTCTATGATGTCAGCGTCGGCGACGTCGGCAACGGCAATGAGCGGGGCGTGGCGACGGCTCGCGACGGTAAGTCGCAGGTCGGCTTCCGCAACCTTGACTTCGGCCCCTACGGCTCCGATACGATCACGATCCCGATCTTCGCGCTGTCCGACAAGCCGTACGAGATCGAGATCTGGGAAGGCATGCCGGGCGAGGAAGGCAGCGAGCGCCTGACGACGGTGACGTATCAGAAGCAACCGATCTGGAACGTCTATCAGGAGGAGACCTACAAGCTGCCGCGGCGCCTCCGCGGTCTGACCTCGATCTGCTTCGTCACGAAGGCGAAGATTCATATCAAGGGCTTCTCCTTCGCGCGGCTGAACCGGGCCTTCGCGCGGAATGCCGCCGCTGACTGCGACCGCATCTACGGAGACGCGTTCGAGATCCGGGATGGACGCGTGGAAGGCATCGGCAACAACGTCTCGCTGGAGTTCGACGACATGGATTTCGGCGAGCAGGGGGCGAAGAGACTCGTCATCTGCGGGCGCTCGCCGATCGACAAGAACACGGTTCATATTCGCTTCACGGGTGAAGGCGAAGCGAGCAATCAGCTCGTGGAATTCACGCATTCGGAAGGCTATGAAGAGAGGACATTTGAACTGGAGCGGGTGGCAGGTGTGCAGAAGGTGACGTTCATCTTCCTGCCCGGGTCGAGCTTCGACTTTGCCTGGTTCCGTTTCGAGTCCTGACGGAGTGACCTGTCATAATAATCTCACAGAGGGCGGATCCATCCTGCGTTGTCGTCTGGCGCCGAACCATGTCAGCATGAGTCGGCATCACCGTCGACACCGCCGGAGGGGTCCGCCCTTTTTCATGGCCTGCAAGCGGATCCATCCTGCGCCCGTCGTCCGATGCCGAACCATGTCAGGATAAGTCCGAGCACGCCGCCGACCAACGCCGGGATGATCCAGCCCAATCCCTGTTTATACAAGGGCAGGCAGTCATTAGCCATTCGGGGCTCACGCCGCTGCTGATCCTTTTCCTCATCACGCTGGTGACTCTTTCCAGCGGAGTGATCATTAACAGTCTGTCCGCGCGCGCATTCCGTCATGCATGAGGATGCCTGCCAGGTGATCCGGGTTTGACCGCTAATCCCGCCAGATGAGCTATATTGCGTTAGATAAAAGTAATATAAATTGACATATAATCGATCAGTGATCATATATATGTGATACAAATTTACGCAAGGAGGTTGAAATACGGAATATTTATCGCTATTATTTGCTTTGCCAGCTATATTATGTAAAATAATATAACACATGGGAGGAGAGGAAACGATGGAGAGTCATGTGGAAAGTCGGTTTGCGCGCAAAGCGTGGATCATCCTGCTGGTGATGCTCCTGATCGCATCGATCAGCGGGTTCGTCCAGGCTTCACGCCCGGCGCAGGTATTGGCCGCGGAGGAGAACCTCGTCAATATTCCGCGGATCACGGCCAGGCAGATCATCTCGGACCTGCCGAACGTCATCGTCATCGGAACCGGAGGGACCATCTCAGGCCAGGCCACCAACGGAGATCCGACGAACTTCCAGAGTTACAGGGCCGGTACATATACGATCGAGGAGATGGTGCGGTCGCTGCCAGGTCTGGACAAAATCGCGGATGTCAACACCGTTCAATTCGGCAACAAGGGTTCAGGCGGATACACGATGGGAGATCTGTTCGATCTGTCCCTCACGGTTGACAGGGCATTGGAGCGGTACGACGCCGCCGTGGTGACGACCGGAACCGATACGATGGAGGAGATCGCCTACTTCCTGGATCTGACGGTCCGCAGCGAGAAGCCGGTCGTCGTCACGGGAGCGATGCGCCCCTGGGACGTCATCGGCACCGATGCGCCTGCCAATCTGTATCGGGCGATCCAGCTGGCGGCAAGCGGCGAGACGACCTCTTACGGCACGGTCGTCACGTTGAATGATATGATCTATGCCGCCCGCGAAGTCACCAAGACCAATTCGCATCGTCTGGATACGTTCGAAGCGCCCATCGTCGGAGCGCTGGGCTATATCGATGACAAGGCGATCCGTCTGTATCGGGCGACGGCGCGGTCGCTCCTGGCCGGTACCGAGGAATGGGCAACGCCGTTCGACCTGAGCGAGATCGACAAGTCCGACCTGCCGCTCGTCGGCATCGTGTACAACTATCAGGAAGCGACCGGAGGAGCGATCCGCGGACTGGTGGAAGACGGCGTCAAGGGAATCGTCACCGCAGGTACAGGCGCGGGCGGCATCTCCAGCCAGATGAGCGCGGCTCGCACGGAGGCGATCCAGAAGCACGGAGTGGTCTTCGTATCCACGACGCGCACCGGTTCAGGCTCCATCTATTCCGAGGGAACGAACATCATCGCCGGCGACAGCCTGAATCCCCAGCATGCCCGCATCCTGCTCATGCTCTCGCTCGCCTTCACGGATGATGTGGAGCAGATCCGCGAATGGTTCGCCACGATCGGCACGCGGGACATCGATGCAGTGAAAGCAGCCAACTAGATGTCCGTCATATCAGGAGAGGGCGAGTTCAAGGCCGGCGATCACTGCCGAGAAAGCAGCCAACTAGATGTCCGTCATATGGGAACATGAAGACGGGTTGCCGCTTGGCACCCGATGGGCGACCGAACAGCAGAAGGGAGGAGGGGCCGTCAGTCCCCTCCTCTTCCTGTTCGCATCAGTTCACCGGCGAGCCGCTTACAGACGTTCCGTTCTTCGTGATCGTATACTCGATCACCTGACCGCTCCAGAAATGGAACTTCAGCAACACGACGCCATCCTTCGTCTCATCGAAGAAATTCGGCGTCAGCACGATCTCGCCCGCCTCATATGCCGGCTCGAAGGTATAGGAGAATTCCTTGTATGGTGTCCAGCTGTGCGGGCCCGCGAAGCTGCCGTCCTCATGGTAAGCCTCCATCGTCGCGAGCAGATCGCCGTTAAACTGCACCGGGATACGGAAGTGATCCGTTTCGCCGCTGGTTGCTCCGAACACGGGCGTGTCGTAAGAGAGGATGCGGAAGGTCCAGGGAGCTCCCAGGTTGAAATAAGCCGTCAGCCTGGCCTGCTCCCCCGTCGAATCCGCGGAGGTCAGCGTTTCAAGCAGGCGCGCGCTCAGCGTGAGGATTCCGCTGTCCGGATCATAGCGATAATCCGATAAGCGTTGCAGCGGCCTGGTACCGATCGCCATCAGGATGAGCCGCCTGCCGTTCAGATCGAGCCTGATCGCCGCATCCTGCACCGGCTCGCCTTGCCGGATGAAGATCAGGTCGGTTTCCGCCGTGGCGGAACGGCCCCGCCAGCTTTCCCGCATCATCTCATACAGCTGCGGGTCATTCCATTCGAATGTGCGGCGGTTGAAATGCTGCCCGTTATCCCACAGCATGTGGGTGATGCCCAGCTGTTTCGCATAAGTCAGCATGTATTCGAAGAATTTCAGCTTCTCGCCCTGCTCGATCGTACCCGTATGCCGGTCGAAGCCGAGCAGGCCGAATTCGCCGATGATGACCGGTATGCCTTCGCTGACGAAGGTGTCGTACAGCCGATCGAAGGTCCGAACGATATGCTGCCGGGTCTCCTCATTAAACGTGTAGAAGCCGGCGATATTGACGCTGAATGGCCAGAATCCGTAATAATGCGCGGTCACGATGAGATTCGGATCGTTCAGTTCAGCGAGGACAGCCTTCAGATCATCGAGGTACGCCTGTTCATCCGCGCTTGTGTACAGCGTCGGCAGCACCAGCGGACGGGTGGCGTTCAGGCCGCCCGACTGACGAACGATCGAGTGAAATGACCGGTTCAGATCATTCAGCAGCTCCTGCTCCGATCTGCCGGAGACTTCCCCGTAGAACGAGGGTTCATTGATGCTCTCGAACATCAGCTTGCGGTCGTGATGCCTGAAGTGTTCCGCCACCTGCCTCCATATGGCGGTGAAGCGCGCCAACACCTCATCGTAGCGGTCGCCCATGCCATTGACCCATCTCCACGAATCATGATGGGCGTTGATCATGACATACAGACCTTCTTCCAGCGACCAATTCACCACTTCCTCGATCCGATCCAGGAATGCCGGGTCGATCTTGTAATCCGGCGCCGGACCGGTCTTCAGATCCCAGGTGACCGGGATGCGGATGCTCCTGAACCCCTGGTCCGCGATCTGTGCGATCAGTTCGCGGGTGACCTGAGGATTGCCCCAGGCCGTTTCGTCCTCCGATGCCGGATCATCCGTTCCGCCCATGCCAACCGAGTCGAAGGTATTGCCCAGATTCCACCCGGGGTTCATCGCTTCCACATACAGCTGCATGGCCGACTTTGGCGTTTCCGCGGCCATGGCGCTCGCGCCAGGAACGAGACCCAGCGCCAACATGGCAGCAAGAATCAGACTGATGGCTCTCTTGTTGCGTCTCTTCATAAACTAACCCCTTTCCATCATCAAATGTCACGGCGCGATGTAAGCGCTCACTTAGAAACTATACACTGGATAATCGAACCAATCTTCCCTAAAAATTAGTGGAAAAATCATGTAATTATTTGACTATCCGCCAAATGTTCACGCCGTCCCGCATGTGTTACAATCAATACGTATACATACTGATGAGAGGACAGGTGTGGAGATGAGCAAGTTCGAGCAGGTAACGGTGGAGCAGAAGGCGAATATTTACTTTGACGGCAAGGTGACGAGCCGCACCATCTGGCTTCAGGATGGCACGAAGAAGACACTCGGCATCATGCTGCCGGGGGAATATGAGTTCTCCACCGGCCTCAGGGAAGTGATGCAGATCGTCTCCGGCAAGCTGGATTACCGCCTGCCGGGCGATGACTGGAAACGGATCGAGGGTGAGGGAGCATTTGAGGTTCCGGCGAACTCGTCCTTCCAGCTGAACGTCCAGGAAGTGACCGACTACACCTGCTCCTATCTGGAGGACTGACGGCTCGGACTTTCCGGGCAGGTGTGATCCATGCAAACCTATCAAATGGAAAGAAGGAGTTGAGGACAATGAGCAATCGCACGATCAGATGGGGAATCATCGGCGCGGGAGTTATCTCGGGCAAGTTCGCGAGCGACCTGAAGAGCGTGCCGAACGCGGAGTTGGTCGCCGTCGCCGCACAGTCGGCGGAGAGGGCGCGCAGCTTCGCTGACCAGCACGGGATTCCGCACGCATACGGCAGTTACGAGGAGCTCGTCAACAGGGATGACATCGACATCGTATATATCGGCACCCTGCACCCGATGCACAAGGATGGCGCGCTGCTGTGCCTGAACGCGGGCAAGGCGGTGCTGTGCGAGAAGCCGTTCACGATGGATGCTGCCGAAGCGGAGGAGCTGATCCGCACGGCGCGGGAGAAGAAGCTGTTCCTCATGGAAGCGATGTGGACGAGGTATCTGCCGACGATCGTCCAGACGAGGAAGTGGATCGCGGAAGGCGCGATCGGCGAAGTGAAGAGCGTGACCGCGAACTTCTCCTTCGACATCGGCTTCCGTCCCGAGCACAGACTGCTGAACAAGAAGCTGGGCGGCGGTTCGCTGCTCGATGCCGGCATCTATCCGGTATCCTTCGCCTCGATGGTCTACGGTCAGCAGCCGGACAGGATCATGAGCACGGCCTACATCGGCGAGACCGGAGTCGATGAGCGCTTCTCCGCCCTGTTCGAGTACAGCGGCAATCGCACCGCTTCTCTGAACGGCGGCGTGCGCCTGCAGATGGTCAATGACGCATACATCTATGGAACGGAAGGCTATATTCACGTGCCGAACTTCCTGTGGAGCCGGGTCGCCCATCTGCACCGGGCGGACGGCGTGCGGATCACGATCAACGATGATCGGAAGACCCACGGCTATAACTACGAAGCGGCCGAAGCGACGCATTGCCTGCTCGAGGGCAAGCTGGAAAGCAGCATCATGCCGCTGGATGAGACGCTCCGGATCATGCGGACCCTGGATGCGTTGCGCCAGCAATGGGGTCTGGAGTACTGAGTCAAGCAACGGGATATACATGGAAGAACAGGGTGGGGTCTCGCCGCGATCCGGCGATGGACCTCACCCTGTTACGTTATGGACCCAGGATCGCCTCAGCGAGGTTGCCTGGCCACCGATTCATCTGTCCGCATCACGAACCGTTTGCCGACGCGATGCTGACGTCCTGCTTGTCGCTGCCTTTTTTCAGCACGTACACCTTGACATTCTTCTTCACCCCGAACTCCAGCGCTTCCTCGAGATCCGGAATGTACACGTCGATCTTCTTGCCCTTGATCGCCGAGCCGGTGTCCTCCGCCTTGCGGATGCCGAGCCCCTCGATATACACGAGCGAGCCGAGCGGGATGACCTCCGGGTCCACCGCGATGGTGAAGTTCTCCTTCACCCTGGCGCCGCTGGCCGTGATGCCATAGGCCGGATGCGACGGCGTCTTGCCCGTCGATTCATAGCCGGCGGTGTAGGCGGTCAGTGTCGCATAGAACACGTCGCTGATCTCGCTGCTTGAAGCGAGCCAGGTCGGCATATCCGCGCCGACCAGCGGGATGGACAGGCGCTGACCGACCTGCAGCTTCGTCGGATCGCTGATCCGGTTCTCCGCGATGAGCAGGTCGATCGAGGTGTCGAACATCCTGGCGATGCGGTAAAGGGTATCTCCCTTCCTGACCACATAGCGAGTCTGCGACTTCGGGGCGCTCAGGCCCACCTCGCCGCGCTCGCTGGAGATCTTGCTGACGAGCCCTCCGGCGGTCTGGACGAAGCGCGCCGAGCCGGACCGCTCTGAACCAGCTGTGCCCGGATAGGCTCGCTCCAGGTATCGATCGACGAGATAGCCGGGGATCAGCGCCCGGACGGTGCTCAGATTGAAGCCGCCATAAGGATTTGCGGCAGTTGCCGAAGGATTCGGCTGTGACGCTCCGTATGGAGCCGACGGCGATGTCCCGGTTACCCCATACTCATAGAATGACGATGCGTAAGGATAAGCGTTCATAGATTGATAGCGATTCAACGTGCCGGTATATGGGCTCGCAGCTGCCGGTTGAGCGGCAGCGTGAGTTTCATAGCTTGGCGTGACATGCTGGCCAGGTATGCCATGCATGGCCCCGGCCGATGTTGGCTGTACAGGCGCCAACAGCGTGAACAGCCATGTGAACAGCAGCACTCCCTGTTTCGACAACAGCATTCTAATCTCCCATCCTCTCATTTCCTTGTTCTGGAATAAGTTGATAGGATTAGAATTGACCGAAAATATCAAAGTTATACATCTCTAGCAGAAACAGGGAGTATAATCAGACAGATTGTTTAGCCTTGGGAAAATGGCCGTTTGGCCATCAATAGCGGATCAACGTTCCGTTGCGGCATAAGGCTGGTCCCGGCGTGATCCTCCGTTCCTTGATCCCGCCATGAACAATAACGAAGGTAAACACAGCTATAAAAAAGTCAGAAGATCACACTTTCAGTTACCCGCCAACACCGCCTCTCTCGAATTGGGCCCGCCGGTATTCGTTCGGCGTCACGCCGTTGCAGCGCTTGAACGTGCGATAGAAGTAGGAGCTGTTCGTGAACCCGGTTCGCTCGGCGATGTCCGCGATCGGCAGATCGGAATGGAGCAGGAGCTCTTTCGCCTTGCTCATGCGAACTTCGGCGATCACATCGGTGAGCGATTTCATCGTCAGTTGCTTGTATAGCCTGCTGATATAGACCGGCGACATGTCGAGCTCCTGGGCGATGTGATTCAGGCTGAGCTGACAGTCGCCATAATCTCGCTCGATGATGTCATGGATGCGCCGGATCAGCTCCTCGTGCTTGGAGTTGCGCTTCTGATGAAGGCGCAGCGTCACCTCCTCGAACAGTTCGAAGAAGTGGGCATTGATCTCGTCGATCGTCTCCACGTTCAGCAGGGACAGGAAGGTGATGTCCTGATCCTTGGTGATGTCGAGCCCGTTGTTTTTCTTGATCGTATTCACCACGTTGCTGATCGTCATCGTCAGATGGGAGATGGCCAACTGGATGACGGAGTACGAATAGTCCGCCGTTTCCTCCACGATCTCGCAGTAGACCGATCTGGCCTCGGCCGCCCTGCCCATCATCAGCAGGTCGATCAGCTGCTTCTCCTTGTGCGTCGGGAACTCGTATTCCTTGGACTTGAGCTGCTCGATCTCCTCCGAGGAGATGATGCAGCCGTGGCCGCGGAACAGGCGGTGCATCGAAGCCTCGACCACCTGTCTGTACATCTCGCTGATCCGCTCGATGGACCTGACGGCAGGGCTGAAGGTGCAGGAGACGGACACCCGCAGATGCTCGGTCAGGGCAGCCTGCATCCGCTTCAGCAGATCCGGCAGGGCGCCCGCATCCGCGATCTCCTCATCCGCATCGAGCAGCAGGACGATGCTGCCTTCGCCCATGTTGACGGCCTCCGCCCGGTACGTGTCAGCCGCGATCTCGAGGCATATATTGCTCATCGCATACTGGATCAGCTTCAGATCATCGCCGTACTGGTCCAGCGCGGCCTTGTAATGATCGATCTTCAGCAGCACCAGCATGAAGCAGCCATCGACGCGGACCTTGGAGCCGACGCTGCGCAGCTGGTCCTGGAGCATGCCGGGCGAATATTCCACCCGCCCCAGCAGGTAGTCGCGGAGGAGGCTCTCGCGGATGATCTGCATGTTGTTGCGGCGCTCATTCTCAAGCGTATGCACCCGGTGCAGCACGGTATGAATCGGTTTGTAGAGGCGCATGGAGAGGATGACCGAGATCAGGAAACCGAGCAGCAAGATCGCCGAGCTGAAATAGACCGTGTTCATTCGCATCGCCCGGATCTCCGAGGTGATCTGATCGTAGGGCGTGATCCGCACATATCGCCATTCGAGGGCGTCCGGGCCCGTATAGGTGATCAGCATCTTGCTGCCGCCGATATTGTGCTCGAAGTATCCCGATTCGGAGTCGGCGAGGATCTTCCGGATGTATTCGCGATCGGAGATGTCCGTCAACATCGCCACTTCAGAATGATTGGAATACAGCCGGCCGTGCTTGTTGATGATGAACGTCTGCTCGTCCGGGCCATGGCTCGTGTCGGTCGTATCCCGGTTGATCCAGGAATCCATGATGTTGACGACAACGGCATAGTCGAGCAGCCTGTTCAAGGTATTGTAGCTCAGATAGGTGTAGACATTGACCTCCTTGGGCTTGGTGGTGCCCACGCTGTACGAGCGGGGAATCGGCGTATATGGCGGATAGGCCTCGTAATCGTCCAGCAGCTGGATGATCTGCTGATCGTCCAGCTCCTCTCGGGTCTGCTGGCCGTTCTGCACGCTGCTGGAGCTGATGTAGAACACGCCGGTCTTGGCGTTGTAGATATAGATCGATTCGATGAACGGCAGGGACATGCGGTAGTTGTTCAATTGCCGCATCGCCAGCATGATCTCGTAGATGCTCGGATCGCTGTACACCTGCAGCGGCAGAAGAGAGGAGTCGGAGTAGATCTGATAGGTGAGGGATTTGGCGATCTCGGTCATGTTGGACACTTCCCGGCTCTTCAGCATGAGGCTGTTCAGGTCGGAGCGATACACCTGCTTGAGGGCGATATCCTCGAAGTTCACATGCAGGATCGTGGAGGCGACGAGCAGCGTGATGGAGACAGAGGCGATGAAGCCAAACAGCAGGCTGGTGTACAACTTGAGGTTGTGCTTGCGCAAGAAAGCCATTCAGGGCATCCCCCCTTTTTTCCGTCCGAAATGGGAATCTATGACAAACCCAGTATACAGTAATCGTTTTCACGGCTCAATTCATCCTCGGCAATACTCGAAATTGTTCATAAAAGTCGATATATTTCACCAGGGCCGTTGCACATATGTACACAAATTCCACCCCGCAAAAGTAAAAATCGTTCACCAAAGTGCGGCAAAATGAACTGTCCTCCGCGAAAAAGCCGATAGTATAATGCAGGCTAGGATGCGCGGCCGGCGGACCCTGACGGACAGTCTGCCGGCAACACACAGAGAAGCGAGCTTACTTCTCACCTGGATGGTGAGCGGCGCGTGCCGCAGAGCATCGGACGGATGAACAGCGCCCGGCACATCGCAGATGACGGCCTTGGTCAGGCTCGCAACGGGCCTGCTGGTCCGCTCGCATCGGAGGGAGGAGGTGAGAGCCAGAGCAATGTCCAGACGCAGAGGATTCTGGCATGAGGTACGCAAGAATTGGGTTATGTTTCTGATGCTGCTGCCGACGCTGTTGTTTTTCTTGATTAATTCCTATGTGCCGATGGTGGGGATCTATTTTGCCTTCACCCGGTATAACTTCGCAGACGGCCTGTTCGGCAGCCCGTTCGTCGGCTTCGAGAACTTCCGCTTCCTGTGGCAATCGGGCAAACTGATACAGCTGACGCTCAACACGATCGGCTACAACCTCGCGTTCATCGTCCTGGGACATACGCTGGCGATCGTCTGCGCGATCCTGCTCAGTGAGATCGGGGCGAGATTCTTCAAGAAGCTGGCGCAATCGATCATGTTCCTGCCGTACTTCGTTTCCTTCGTGCTGATCAACGTCATCGCCTACAACCTGCTGAATTATGATACCGGTTTCATCAACTCCCTCCTTGTGCGATGGGGCATGGAGAAGCTCGACTTCTACAGCATCTCCTGGATCTGGGTGTTCCTGATCATCTTCTTCTATCTGTGGAAGTATCTCGGTTACTATGCCGTCATCTATCTGGCGGTGATCACGGGCATCAGCGATGAGTATTTCGAGGCGGCGAAGATCGACGGGGCCAACATCTTCCAGCGGATCTGGTACATCACCGTGCCCATGCTTCGCCCGACGTTCATCATCCTGCTGCTGTTCTCGCTGGGCAGCATCATGAAGGGGCAGTTCGAGCTGTTCTATCAGCTGGTGGGCAACAACGGCCTGCTGTTCAATGCGACGGATATCCTGGACACCTATGTGTACCGGTCGATCAAGGTGACCTTCGATATCGGCATGGCGACGGCCGCGGGTCTGTATCAGTCGCTGTTCGGATTCGTGCTCATCATGACGGTCAATTACATCATCCGCAAGGTCAACGAAGACTACGCGCTTTTCTAGGACGGCCGCCATCGGCGTCCTGACGGGTGTGGCGCCAGCCAAGCATTCCTTATGGAAGGAGGGGTGGAGCATGAAGGTGAAGGATGCGGAGTATTCCTTGCTGTTCAAAACCATCGCCTACGTCATGGTGACGATCTTCACGCTGGTCTGCCTGTTTCCCGTGCTGCTGATCATCTCCGGCTCCCTGACCGACAATGAGACGATCGTCCGCAACGGCTTCGGGCTCATACCGGAGAAATTCTCGCTCGACGGCTACATGTATGTGTTCAAATATCCGACGGCGATCCTCAGGGCATACGGGGTCACGATCTTCACAACGGTGGTGGGCACGGCGCTGGGCATGTTCTTCATCACGATGGCCGGCTTCGTCCTGCAGCGCAAGGATTTCAAGTACAGGAACCAGTTTGCGTTCTACATCTATTTTACCACGCTGTTCGGCGGCGGGCTCGTGCCCTGGTACATCATGCTGACCAAATACATGAAGCTGATGGACACCTACACGGTGCTCATCTATCCGGGACTGATGACGCCGTTCCTGATCATCCTGATGCGCAGCTTCATCAAGTCCGCCATCCCGGACGAGCTGGTGGAATCGGCGAAGATCGACGGGGCGAACGACTTCCGCATCTACCGGAGCATCGTGCTTCGGCTGTCCATGCCGGGCATCGCGACCGTCGGGCTGTTCCTCGCCCTGCAATACTGGAATGACTGGTTCCTGTCATCGCTGTTCATCAACGATACGCGCAAATATCAGCTGCAATTCTATCTGTACAACATCATCAACACCGTGCAGTTCATTCGCGATATGGCCATCTCATCGGGCGTCAGCATCGGGAATCCGCCGACGGAGGCGATGCGCATGGCGATGTCGGTGGTCGTGACGGGCCCCATCGTCTTCCTGTACCCGTTCGTGCAGCGATACTTCGTCAAGGGGCTGACGATCGGTGCGGTCAAGGGTTAGAACTGAGGGAATGCACATTCCGTCGTCTAACATAGATGGATAATCATAAAGGGAGGAAGGATACATTGAGGAGAAATATCAAACTGGTCGCAGCGTTTCTGGCAGTGATGCTCATCCTGCTGACCGGCTGCATGGGGGGCGGCAAGTCCGAACCAGGCGGCGGAGGCAGCGGAGGGGGCGGCAGCGGCGGCCGCACCAGCGCGTCGGGGCTTGACATCTCGCAGAGGGTGGAGCTGCAATTCTATATGCTCGGCGATGCGCCCGTTGACCTGCCGCTGATCGAGGCGGAGATCAACAAGATGCTGGTCGAGGATCTGAACGCCACGGTGAAGTTCAACTTCACGACCTGGACGGACTGGGAGCAGAAATATCGGCTGCTGCTCACTTCCGGTCAGCCGGTGGATCTGATCTTCACCGCCGAATGGACGCAGTATCAGGCGTATGCGAAGAACGGCGCGTTCCTGGCGCTGGATGATCTGCTGCCGAAGGTGGCGCCGAAGCTGTATGCGTTCGTGCCGCAGGAGATGTGGGATGCCGTCCGCATCGATGGCAAGATCCAGACGGTGCCCGCCACCTGGAAGGAATACGTGACCTTCGGCAACGTCTGGCGGGAGGACCTGAGGGAGAAATATAACCTGCCGATCCCCGATTCACTCGAGAACGTGGAGAAATACCTGGCGGGCATCAAGCAGAACGAACCGGATATGATCCCGCTCGCGGCCAACGGTCTGTTCCATACGCCGGGCTACTACGACTTCAAGTACGAGCCGGCGGGCGTGGCCAGCTACGGCTTCCCGTACGGCCTCTACATCCCGTACGACGATCCGTCCAATGTCCAGCAGTTCTGGGGCTCCGAGCGGCATCTCGAGGATCTGCTGGTGATGAAGCGGTGGATGGATAATGGCTATATCAGCCGGAACGTGCTGACGACGCAGGACACGGCGCATACGATGCTGGTGACGGGCAAGAGCGCCCTCATGATGGGCGACAACCCGAACCGCTGGAATTCGACCAACCAGGACATGAAGAGCACGCATCCCGACTGGGAGCTCGGCTACTATCCGTATCCGCTGAAGAAGGGATACGCGACGCCGGTGCATCCGATCCACAACGGCTTCGCGATTCCGATCAGCAGCCAGAATCCCGAGCGGGCGCTCGCCTTCTATGAACTGATGGTGACCGACAAGCGCTATAACTGGCTGACCCAGTACGGCATCGAGGGCACCCACTTCCAGGTTACCGAGGATGGCTACTATGAAGGGCTGTCCGACTCGTTCAAGCGGGAAGGCATGAACGGCTGGGCATGGCGCAATCCGGAGTACATGCTGTTCGACGAGAGCTTCGAGGCGGTGAACGAGATCTTCCACGAGCTCGACAAGATCGCGAAGCCGGACATCTTCACCGGATTCGCCGAGGACTGGACGCCGTACCAGGCGGAGAGGGCTGCGCTCGAGCAGGTGCGGCAGCAGTACCTGCATCCGCTTGAAGTCGGCCTCGTCGACGACGTCGAGGCGGGCCTGAGGACGTTCATGGAGAAGGCGAAGGAAGCCGGGCTTGAGACGATCCAGAAGTCGTACACCGAGCAATGGCTGAACTATCTGAAGGAAGCGGGAATTCAATAAGCTGTGGCGACAGCACCCTTGCCGGATCGGCAGGGGTGCTTTGCTGTGCCCGCGTCCGTGCATCCGCATCGGAGCGTCGATCGTATGATTCGAGCCCTGCTGGCATGGATTAACCCGTGCTGGACGCCCGTTTGGCAGTATTGACATGGAAAAATCGCCTAGGTAAACTAGTTAGAGATTAGCAGTCACAGGCATAGAGTGCTAACAGGACTGGGAGGATTACGCAGGGAAAGGAGATCCGACATGACGAAGAAACAGTTCAAGGCAGAGTCGAAGCGATTGCTGGAGATGATGATCAACTCCATCTACACGCAGAAAGAGATCTTCCTGCGCGAGCTGATCTCCAACGCCAGCGACGCGATCGACAAGATCTATTATAAGGCGCTGACCGATGACAAGATCGAGTTCAACAAGGATGACTATTACATCAGGATCACTGCCGACAAGGAGAAGCGGACGCTGACGATCTCCGATACCGGCATCGGCATGACGAAGGAAGAGCTGGACACGAACCTGGGCGTCATCGCGAAGAGCGGATCGCTCGCGTTCAAGCAGGAGCACGAGAGCAAGGACGGACACAGCATCATCGGACAATTCGGCGTCGGCTTCTATTCGGCTTTTATGGTGGCCGATGTGGTGACGGTCATCAGCCGGGCGCTCGGCAGCGACGAAGCGTACAAGTGGGAGTCGAAGGGCGCTGACGGCTACACGATCACCCCTGCGGAGAAGGACACCGTCGGCACCGACGTCATCCTGAAGATCAAGCCCAATACGGAGGAAGAGCGCTACGACGAATTCCTCGAGGAATACCGGCTGAAGCAGATCATCAAGAAATACTCCGACTTCATCCGCTACCCGATCAAGATGAACGTGACGGTCGTGAAGCCCAAGGAGGGCAACGACAAGGAGTACGAGGAGCGGATCGAGGAACAGACGATCAACAGCATGGTGCCGATCTGGCGCAGGAACAAGAGCGAGCTGACCGATGAGGATTACGTGAATTTCTACCAGGAGAAAAGATACGGCTACGACAAGCCGCTCAAGCACATCCATGTCAGCGCGGACGGCGCGGTATCCTACAATGCCATCCTGTTCATCCCGGAGAATATCCCGTTCGATTACTACACCAAGGAGTATGAGAAGGGGCTGGAGCTCTATTCGAGCGGCGTGCTGATCATGAACAAATGCCCTGAACTGCTGCCTGACTATTTCAGCTTCGTGAAGGGGATGGTCGATTCGGAGGACCTGTCGCTCAACATCTCGCGCGAGATGCTGCAGCATGACCGGCAGCTGAACCTCATCGCGAAGAATATCCGCGGCAAGATTCGCAGCACGCTGCTGAGCATGCTCAAGGATGAGCGGGAGAACTACGAGAAGTTCTGGAAGTCCTTCGGCAGACAGATCAAGTTCGGCGTTTACAGCGATTGGGGCGCGAACAAGGAGACGCTGCAGGACCTTCTGGTATTCTACTCCTCCCGGGAGAAGAAGCTGGTGACGCTCGAGGAATACGTCTCGAGGATGCCGGAGGATCAGAAGTACATCTACTACGCGACCGGCGAATCGATCGAGCGCATCGACAAGCTGCCGCAGGCGGAGCTCGTCCGGGACAAGGGCTACGAGATCCTGTACTTCACGGAGGATGTCGACGAGTTCGCGATCAAGGTCCTGATGCAGTACAAGGACAAAGAGTTCCGCAGCGTATCCGGCGGCGATCTCGGCATCGAGACCGGTTCGGACAACGACCAGGCCAAACAGGCGAATGAGGACAACAAGGAGCTGTTCGGGTTCATGAAGGACGTCCTCGGCGACAAGGTCAAGGCGGTCAAGGCTTCGACCAGGCTGAAGTCGCATCCGGTATGCCTGTCGGCGGAAGGCGAAGTGTCGATCGAGATGGAGAAGGTGCTGCGAACGATGCCAGTCAGCCAGGGTGTGAAGGCCGAGAAGGTGCTGGAGGTGAACACCGGTCACGAGGTGTTCCAATCGCTCAAGGCGGCGTACGAGCAGGATCAGGAGAAGCTGCGGCTGTACACGAACCTGCTGTACAACCAGGCCTTGCTGATCGAAGGTTTGCCGATCGAGGATCCGATCGAATTCACCAACAACATCTGCAAGATCATGGTGTGACGGATCTCCCGTCGCCTGATCGCCTGTCAGAGCAGGGGCAGTCCGGGACGTCAGGCAGACTGACGTATGGATCTTGCCCCTTATTGATTCCTGTTCGCACGATCCCTGATCCCTGCATGCGATGGAGGCAGCCGGTTGGTCAAGCGATTCACCGACCTTTCCGGACTGCCTCTCTTAATTCCAGCAGAGGATTTCCGATATATATGATATGATGATCAGGATCTGATGAGCGGTTGAGGTGTATGAATGGATTATATTACGTTGATGAATAATATGAAGAAAATCAGGGAGGATCAGAAGCTGTCCCTGTCCGTCATCGCAAGAGCGACGGGCATACCGGTCGCAAGGCTGCGCGATGCGGAGATAGGGGATGAACGGCTGACGGTCGGTGAGCTGGACAAGCTGCTGGCATTCTATCAGATGTCGGCAAGCGATGTGTTGAGGTATCGACGATCGCGACGGGGCATCTGGCTGGGCACGGCTGTCGCCGGTCTGATCCTCCTCCTCATCGCCTTCGGGATGGGGATGGGCGACAGGCTGGAGGGCCTGCTGTTTCAGGAATCCCGGCAGGCAGCTTCCGGGAACGCGGCAAGCGATGGCGACGATGCGGCAGCCGGCGGCGGTGATTCCGTCCAGCCGGGATCGGCGCAACCGGCAGACGAGGCAGCCGGCGGCGCAGGAAGCCCAGGCGGAAGCAGCGGCGCCAGCGCAGGCGATAGCGCAAGCAACGAAGCGGGTGACGCGGACGATGACAGCGGCGACGGGGAGATCGGAACGGATGCTGGCGGCGAATCTGAGGCTTCCGGTCTGGCGGCTGACCCGATGATGCCGGCGGGAGACGGGACGCAGCAGGGCGAAGCAGCCGGCGGCGAAGTGATCCTGCGCTTCTGGGGAAACATCGCCTACGATGCGGATGGCTTGCCCGAGCTGCCGGACAACGGCGATGAGCGGATCTTGCACATCATCCCGGTGGAGCAGCTCTCCACCGATCGTCCGGCCTGGCTGGACCAGGCGGGGCAAGGCCGGTATCTGCTCAATCTCGGCAATGCGGATATCTGGACGAAGACCACCGTTGCGGAATGGCAGCGTCTGACCCGCGACGGCTTCAACGTCATCGGCCTCGGTCGACAGCTGGACGTCTACAAGCCTTATGTGATGGAGATCGAGGGGCGCAAGATCGGCATCCTGTCCTTGTCGGGGCTGATCCATGAGGCCGACCAGATCGCGACCAACCAGCGGATCGGACTCCCGCGCGCCTATGACGAGCAGGAGATTCGGAACGCCGTCTCCAGCGCCAGGGAGCAGGTGGATTACCTGTTCGTCCTGCCGCACGTCGGCAACAAGCGCGGCACCGAAGAGCCGATCAACAGGCAGCGGAGGCTCGCCCGCCTCATCGCGGAAGCGGGTGGCGACTTCATCATCGGCAACCGCTCGATCCGCACGCAGCAGGCAGAGGTGATCAACGGCGTGCCGGTGTTCTACTCCCTGGGCCGTTCGGTGTCCGCGGATGCGAAGGATGGTCTGCTGAACTATGTGGTGGACGTTCATCTGTCTGACACGCTGGACAAGGTCGTCATCCATCTCGGAGAGATGGAGGGCGGAACGCTTCGCTTCGATCGCGATCTGACTTCGCACCGGGCGACCATCGAACAGAAGCTGGATCCGTTAAATAACGCGATCGGTCAGCTGGAGATCCAATACTGGCATTCCGGCATCAGTTCTTCAAACCCGTGATAAACGCACAAGAGTGGCGCTCGTCCGGCCCATGGCCGGAAGGGCGCCTTTTGCCTATATGACATTTATCATATATGGTCACTGACGATTGTGACTCATGCGAACGGTGAAGATTTCCTATAATAGAGCTACACATGAAATCCGCAGAAGCAATTGGGAGGATTCTCTATGAAAGATCAAAAGAAGATTATCGCTGAATTAAAGAAGGAAGTCGCCCCGTTCGAGGTTATTGATACGAAGGCCAGCATCATCCAGATCATCAACACGCTGGTGCCGCTCGCGGTGCTGTGGTATCTGACCTATCTGAGTCTGTCGGTGTCCTGGCTATTGACCATACCGCTGATCGTCGTAACAGCAGGCTTCGTCATCCGGACGTTCATCCTGTTCCATGACTGCTGCCATTCGTCATTCTTCAAAAGCCGCAGGGCCAATGACATACTCGGCACCATCACCGGCGTGCTGACCATGGTGCCTTATCGTCAATGGAAGCATGATCATACGGTGCACCACGCGACCAGCGGCAATCTCGACAAGCGTGGCACCGGTGATATGTGGGTGCTGACCGTCGAGGAGTACATGGAAGCACCATGGTGGAAGAAATTCGCCTATCGCTTCTACCGCAATCCGTTCGTCACCTTCGGGCTTGGTCCGATCGCCATCTTCATGGTCAAATATCGCTTCAACCGCCGTGGACCGATCAAGCGGAAGGAACGGCTGAACACCTATCTGACCAATGCGCTGATCGTCCTGCTCCACACCGCGCTGGCGTTGGCCATCGGCTGGCAGAACTTCCTGATGATCCAGCTCCCGATCTTCTTCCTGTCCGGCATGCTCGGCATCTGGCTGTTCTACGTGCAACACCAGTTCGAGGAAACCTACTTCGAGCATGACGAGGAATGGAGCTACGTGCAGGCAGCGGTGGAAGGAAGCTCCTACTACAAATTGCCGAAGGTGCTGCAATGGATCACCGGCAACATCGGCTTCCACCACGTGCACCATCTGAGCCCGCGGGTGCCGAACTATAACCTGGAGAAGGCGCACGAGGCGACGCCTCCGCTGCAGAAGGCCACGACGATCACGATCCGCTCGAGCCTGAAGGCGATCCGTTTCCGCCTCTGGGATGAGGACACGAAGCAGTTCATCAGCTTCCGGGAATACAAGCAGTACAAGCGCAGGCTGGCGGACATGAAGCAGGCGGCAACGTCCTCGCAAGGGAAGCTTGCGGTCAGCCCCGCAGCCGGTCTGCAAGGCAGCAAATAAACAGGCAGGGTCTCACTTCGCTGCTGCCAATGGCGGGAGCAAGAAACCAAGGGCCGCGCGAGACCCATTAATAAACGGTCAAGGCGAGGCGGGTTGCATACCCGCCTTGTTGGCATGATCAGCGGTCGGGGGATCGGGGTGTATTCACGCCACGCTGCCGGGAGATCACGTCTCTTCCCGACCTGTTGTTGGTATATAAGACAAGTATGTGTTGTGGTACAATATGCTCAAGGCAATGTTCCTTATCGTTGTGCCAGGCGAGGGACCGGGCATCCGAAGCTCAGCGACAACGGATCGGAACACAGCCATGATGAGCATCGGCCGAAAAGTCGACCCGATGAACCTGTGACAGGGAGGACGGCTCTGCATGAATAACTGGAAACAGCTGTTTCTCAGGAATACCGGGATCAGCCCCTATGTGTGGGTCGTCTTCTATATCCTGCCCTTCTACTTTATCTTTCGTTCGCCTTCCACCTACCAGATCGCCATCGGCATCGGGCTGACCGTCGGATTCTTCGTCAGCTATGTGCTGTCCTATATATCCCGCGGGCCGCTGGTTTATGTGTGGACCGCGCTGCAGATCGCGATCTCGGCGGTGATGGCGTATGTGTTCAGCTACATTTATTTCTTCCTGTTCCCCGCCTACTTCATCGGCCGGATCCTGCGCAAGGCTGCCTTCATCTCGCTGTATACGATTCTGCTCATCACCGCTTATGCGACGGTGAACTATGAGTTTCTGACGGGTGACGCGATCCTGATCACCCAGCTGCCCTTTGTGTTCATCTGCCTGATCGCCGTCACGCTGCTGCCGGTCAACACGTACAACAGGCACAAGGAGGTCAAGCTGCAGGGCCAGCTGGAGGACGCGAACAAGCGGATCGCCGAGCTCGTCAAGCTGGATGAGCGGCAGCGCATCGCCCGCGACCTGCATGATACGCTGGGCCAGCAGCTGTCGCTGATCGGGCTGAAGAGCGATCTGGCAAGCAGATTGCTGCGCACCAATCCCGACAAGGCGCTGGCCGAGCTGAACGATATCCACCAGACGGCGCGCGTGGCCCTGCAGGAGGTGCGCGAGCTGGTGACGGAGATGCGTGGCATGAAGCTGGAGGATGAGATCGGCATCATCAGGAAGCTGCTGCAGGCGGCGGATATCGAGCTCAGGCTCGAGGGAGAGCCGAAGCTCAAGGCCGCCTCCCAGCTGGCGGAGAACGTCGTCTGCATGTGTCTGAAGGAAGCGGTGACGAATGTCGTCAAGCACAGCGGAGCCACGCAATGCACCATCTCGATCGAGGAGACGAACACCGGCCTGACGGTGAGGATCAGGGACAACGGCTCCGGCATGCCGGGCTCCACGGGCAGCAAGGGCAACGGCTTGCGCGGCATGAAGGAACGGGTGGAGTTCGTCAACGGAACGATGTCGATACGCTCGAGCAACAAAGGCACGACCATCACGATCCGGATACCGAGCGTGGTCAAACCGTCGATCAAGGAGGGAAGAGCATGATACGCATCGTGATCGCAGAGGATCAGAAGCTGCTCCTGGGCGCGCTGGCAGCGCTGATCGAGCTGGAGGAAGACATGGAGGTGGTCGGCCGAGCCAGCAATGGCGAGGAAGCGGTAAAGCTCGTGCGCCAGCTGAAGCCGGATGTCTGCGTGATGGACATCGAGATGCCCGGCATGAGCGGGCTCGAGGCGGCAGAGCAGCTGAAGCAGGATGACTGCAAGGTGATCATCCTGACGACTTTCGCGCGCTCCGGCTACTTCGAGCGAGCCGTGAAGGCCGGCGTGGACGGTTACCTGCTCAAGGACAGCCCTAGCGAGCAGCTCGCCGAATCGATCCGGCTGATCATGAGCGGCAGGCGCATCTACGCGCCGGAACTGATCGACCGGGCTTACAGCGAGGAGAATCCGCTCACCGAGCGGGAGAGCGAGGTGCTGGAGCTCATGGCGGAGGGCAAGGATACGAAGGAGATCGCCAGCGAACTGTACCTGACGACCGGAACGGTGCGCAACTACATCTCCGTCATCCTCGACAAGCTGGACGTGAGCAACCGGATCGAGGCGATCAAGCGGTTCCGCGAGAAAGGCTGGTTCAAATAACGGGCCGGAGGCTCGAAGCTGCCCGAATGCCAGACAACAATCGATGGAAACCCGACTGTTCGATGAACCGTCTTCCTGGCGCTGATGCTGCATCGGCGTTCGGAAGGCGGTTTTGACGTTTCCGGAAGTTGCGCTGGCCTTGGACGGCTATTTGGCAAGGGAACAGGAGTCGGTTGAGAACGTCTTTTCGGTGAGTGAAGACGAGTCGGTCGAGGGCGGCTGATGGGTGAGCGGACATCGGATGGCTGTGAGGAGGTTTGCTGTCTCCCGTCACGGTGCCGACGGAAATGGATCATATCCTTGGTGACGTGTTGACGTACAAGTTGCCTTGGGTATAGAATGTTTCCATCGATAAAAAAATTGCACTGATGCAACTTTATATAGACAGATGCAACGAAATGTGTCCATGTTGTCGTAACGGATCACATATCGGAGGGAGGAGAAACGTATGGACCATCTGTGGGTAGCCTTCAGCCTGACGCTGCTCGCCGGACTGGCGACCGGCATCGGCAGCTTGCTGGCCTTCTTCACGTCAACGACCAATACGAAGTTCCTGTCGCTGGCCCTTGGCTTCTCGGCAGGGGTGATGATCTATGTGTCGATGATCGAGATCTTCGTCAAGGCCCGCGATTCGCTCGTATCCGCTCTCGGTCTGGAACCGGGGAACTGGGTGACCGTCGCCGCGTTCTTCGGCGGGATGATGCTGATCGCGCTGATCGACCGGTTGGTGCCCAGCCAGGGCAATCCGCATGAGGTGAAGAAGGTGGAGGACGCAGGCAAGAGGAAAGAGGCGGTCATCCAGGATCAGAGCCTGCTGAAGATGGGGACATTCACCGCCCTGGCCATCGCCATCCACAACTTCCCGGAGGGGATCGCGACGTTCGCGTCCGCGCTGCAGGATCCGAAGCTCGGCATCGCCATCGCGGTGGCGATCGCCATCCATAACATCCCGGAGGGCATCGCGGTGTCCGTGCCGGTCTACTATGCGACGGGTGACAAGAAGAAAGCCTTCCGCCTGTCCTTCCTGTCGGGATTGTCAGAGCCGATCGGGGCGCTGGCTGCGATCCTGATCCTGATGCCGTTCCTGAACGATGTGATGTTCGGCGTCATCTTCGCAGCGGTTGCCGGGATCATGGTGTTCATCTCGCTGGACGGCCTGCTTCCGGCGGCCAAGAAGTACGACGAGGGACATCTGTCTATCTATGGCCTGATCGGCGGCATGATCGTGATGGCGATCAGCCTGCTGCTGTTTATCTAGGGGAACAGTAGACAGTCTACCGGCAAAAGCATATACTAAATATATTCGGAGTTGAACGGCCGGCCGTCGGGTCGGCGCCGTGCAGACCCTTAGCTGAATACACGCAGCGACGTGTGTGTTGTGGCAAGGGTTTTTTTTCATATCTGCGCAGCCTGGTCTGCTTGAGCGAGTCAAGCGGGGGAGAGGGAGTGAAGTCGATGACGACATTCAGACTGTCCGCTGCGGAGCGGGACAGCCATCTGCGGAGCATGGAGAGCGAACAACTGGATATGCTCGTGATCGGAGGCGGCATCACAGGAGCAGGCATCGCATGGGACGCTGCTGTTCGCGGCATGAAGGTCGGACTTGTGGAGATGCAGGATTTTGCCGCTGGCACCAGCAGCCGCTCGACGAAGCTCGTCCACGGAGGACTCAGATATCTGAAGCAGGGAGAAGTGAAGCTGGTGCGCGAGGTCGGACGGGAGCGAGCGTTGTTGCACGATCGCGTGCCGCATCTCGTCGAGCCGATGCCGATGCTGCTGCCGGTATACAGAGGCGGTTCGTATGGATACTATACAAGCTCCCTCGGCATATATATCTATGACTGGCTGGCGGGCGTCAAGCGAGGCGAACGCCGCCAGATGTATCGCAGGCAGCGGACGCTGGAGATGGAGCCGCTGCTTGAGCCGGAAGGGCTCAAGGGCGCCGGGCGGTATTATGAATACCGGACGGATGATGCGCGACTGACGATCGAGATTATCAAGACGGCGGCGCGACATGGAGCGATTGTCTGCAATTACGTGAAAGCGGTGGACTTTATCTATCAGAGAGGACGCGCGATCGGCGTCGAGGTGATGGATACGCTGGGCGGGCGGACGTTCAGGCTGCATGCGCGCAAGATCATCAATGCAACCGGGCCATGGGTGGATGACCTGCGCCGCATCGACCAGTCGCTCAAGGGCAAGCACCTGCTCCTGACGAAGGGAGTGCATCTTGTCGTGGCCAGGGATCGTCTGCCGATCAGCCAGGCCGTTTATTTCGACGCGCCTGACGGACGGATGATCTTCGCCATCCCGCGCGGCGCCAAGACGTACATCGGGACGACCGATACGGTCTACCAGGGCGACCCCAGGTATCCGACGGTGACGATGGAGGATGCGCAATATCTGCTCGACGCCTCGAACAGGGTCTTCCCGAAGTCCCGTCTGTCCATCACGGATGTGGAGGCGGCCTGGGCGGGGCTCAGGCCCCTGATTCACGAAGAAGGCAAGAAACCTTCTGAGGTATCGCGCAAGGATGAGGTCTTCATCTCCGAATCCGGCCTGATCTCGATCGCCGGCGGCAAGCTCACCGGCTTCCGCAAGATGGCGGAGAAGGTGGTCAATCTCGCGGCGCGCCAGCTGGAGAACGAGACGGGAGTGATCTATCCGCCGTGCACCACCGACCGCGTTCCGGTTAGCGGTGGCGTATCGGATGGAGAAAGCTACGAGGAGGTCCGGGCCCGGATCCTGAAGGAAGGAGCGGGGCTTGGACTCGATGGCGGCGAGATCGAAGATCTGTTGTCCCGATACGGAGCCAATGTGAAGCAGATCCTGCGGCTGTACAGCGAGCTGCGCGACCAGTTGCCCGGCCATGGGGATCGGCTCCTGGCAGCTGAGGTACTCTACAGCATGGACCATGAGATGGCGACCAGCGCGGTTGATTTCCTGTTGCGTCGAACGGGGTGGATGCTGTTCGACCGGATGCGCATGTTTGATGTGAGCGGCCGGGTGGTGGAATATATGGGCGATCGTCTCGGCTGGGATGAGGCGAGGCGCTCGCAGGAGCTGGCCGCGGTGGCGGAAGAAACAAAGCGCTGTTCCATAGCCGATATGAACTGATCAGGAGGGAGCTCTATGCTGGATATCATGATCGATGCACCAACCATTATCTTGCGTTTGCTGTTGTCGGTACTTCTCGGCGGCCTCATCGGCATGGAGCGCGAGCGGCGCAACAAGCAGGCCGGGCTGAAGACGCATCTCCTCGTGTCGGTGGGGGCGACCCTGATCATGCTGACCTCGATCTACGGGTTCGACAGCGATCTGGTCAATCACCCCAATGCGAGGTTCGACCCAGCCCGCCTGGCGGCCCAGGTTGTAAGCGGCATCGGCTTCCTCGGCGCCGGCGCGATCATGCGGCGCTCGGACAACGTGATCTCCGGCCTGACGACGGCCGCGACGCTGTGGGTGGCGGCGGCGATCGGGCTGAGCGTCGGCTCGGGCTTCTACCTGCCGGCGGTCATCACGACGGCGATCGTCTTGCTTGCCACATTGCTGCTGAACAAGTATGAGACGCGGTTCATGTCCTTCAAGCGGTCGGGAAGCCTGCGCATCAGCATGGTGACCAATGAGCGTCCGTCCAGCCTGGATCAGATCACGACCGTGCTGGAGAGCACCCGGATGAAGATCGAGAAGGTGCATGTGACCGATGAATCGGCGGAGGACGGGAAACGGCAACTGACGATGGAGTTCCAGGTGTATGCGGTGAGCGGCAAGAACATCAACAGGGTCTTCGAGGAGCTCTGGAAGATCGACGGGATTCGCGACATTCGCATGAACTGGCGCGAATAACATCCGATTAAATCCATTTGTAATATGAAGTTGTTTAAGATACATTTATTTATAAGGTTTTATCTGACAATCTGACAAACGGTTTCACTGACCAGGCTGGTATGGTCATCACCCATCAAACAGGACAATGGCAGGAGTGCATATATGAACACGATCAGGAGTCTGCAGGAGGGATGGCGTCTGAGGCTGAGTGAAGTGACAGAGGGTCTCCGTTTTCGCCTCGTGCAAGGTTCATTGGATAATGAGATCCGTCAGGTTGCGAACGATCATCGGCAGGTCGGTCCAGGGGATGTATTTGTGGCGATTCGCGGATTTACGGTGGATGGGCATGCGTACATACCCGATGCGATCGAACGGGGGGCCAGCGTGATCGTGGCAGAGCAGCCAGTTGCGGCCGATGCCTCGGTGACCGTGCTGGAGGTGGAGGATACGCGCAAGGCGCTTGCCCGGATCGCGGCCAATTACTACGGCCGCCCCACGGAGAAGATGAGCGTCATCGGCGTCACCGGCACCAACGGCAAGACGTCGATCACGTACTTCCTGAGGTCGATCTATGAGCAGGCGGGCCGTTCCATCGGCATCATCGGCACGATCGGCACGCTGATCGGCGGCGAGCTGCGCAAGAACAAGAATACGACGCCGGAATCGCTCAGCCTGCAGCGGATCTTCGCGGAGATGGCCGACGCGGGCATCATGAACTGCGTGATGGAGGTGTCGTCGCATGCGCTCAGCCTGGATCGGGTCGCGTGCTGCCGCTTTGAGACGGCGATCTTTACGAACCTGACGCCGGATCATCTGGAGCTGCACGGCACCATGGAGGGGTACTATGAGGCGAAGGCGCGGCTGTTCGCGATGGCGGAGAAGCACAACATCATCAACGCCGATGACCCTTATGGCCAGCGCATGATTCGGGAAGCTGCCTCGCACCGGGCAAGGCTGATTACATACGGCATCGACCAGCCGGCGGACGTGTATGCATCGCATATCGAATATACGGCGGACGGCATTGCCTATACCGTACATACACCTGCAGGCAGCATGCCGATTACCGTTCATCTGCCGGGCAAGATATATGTTTACAACAGCCTCGCCGCGATCGCGGCCGCCTGGGCGGCAGGCATCCGCTTCGAAGATATCCGGGCGGGCATCGAAGCGGTTCGCGGCATACGCGGCAGGATGGAAGTCGTGTACAGGACAGATGATTACAAGGTGGTCGTCGATTTCGCCCATACGGAGGACAGCCTGGAGAAGGCATTGACGACGCTCAAGCCTTATACGAGGGGACGAGTCATCCTTGTCTTCGGCGTGTACGCCGCCCCCGGCGAGCTGGGCTTAAGCAAGCGGCGCGGCATGGGGAAGGTGGCGGCGCGCCTGGCGGACCTGGCGATCGTCACCTCGGACAATCCGAAGGAGCAGGATCCGAAGGCGATCATCGCCGATGTGGCGGCAGCGATGGAGGAGGAAGGCGGCAACTACGAGGCGATCGTCGATCGCGCCGAGGCGATCCGGCGCGCGGTCGAGCTCAGCCGGCCGGGCGATTGCATCCTCATCGCGGGCAAGGGGCATGAGACGACGCAGATCATCGGCAAGGAAGAAATCCCGTTCCATGAGGCGGAGCTCGTGCGCGAGATGTTCGCCGAGCTGAAGTCGGGCGCAAGGCGCGCCTGACCGTTCGCTTCCCCGCAGGGCAGGCGTTCGGTGACTGACCGGACACGCCGGGCATAAGCGGGGGATCCGCCAGACGGAGACTGAACAGTCGGAATCGGATGTCTGACATCAGTCCGGGCAACGCCGGACGTGAGCAAGGGACCCGTCTGACGGAGCCTGGTCGGTCGGATTCAAGCGCCCGGTGGCCGTACGGACGACGCCGGGCATAAGCGGGGGATCCGCCATATGGAGACTGAACAGTCGGAATCAAGCGTCAGACAGGAGTCCGGTCACCCGGATCAAACGTCTGGTGACTGCGGAATCGGTGGAAGACAGGAGATCAACCTGGTGGCACCCGCAGGCGCGGGCCCGAGGGTGCGGAACCGGATCAGATAACGAACCAAGATCGAGAGGTTATGGCGATGTGCGGTTTTGTCGGTTTCGCCGATGCGAAGGATGTAGCTGATCGCATCACAACGATTCAAGAGATGATGAACATGATCGTCCACAGGGGACCGGACAGCGATGGGTATTTCTCGGACGATCGGGCGACGCTTGGCTTCCGGAGACTGAAGATCATCGATCTGTCCGAAGAGGGAAGCCAGCCGATGTACAACGAGGAACGCACCTGCGTGCTGGTGTTTAACGGGGAGATTTACAATTTTCAGGAGCTGCGGGAGGAGCTGATCGCCAAGGGGCATCGCTTCAGCAGCAAGACGGACAGCGAAGTGATCCTGCACGGCTACGAGCAATACGGCATTGACATCCTGCAGCGCCTGAGGGGCATGTTCGCATTTGCGATCTGGGACATTCGGGAAGAGACGCTGTTTGTGGCGAGGGATATGTTTGGCATCAAGCCCCTCTATTATACCCGTCATACGACGGACGGCTCGCTGATCTTCGGGTCGGAGATCAAGTCGTTCCTGAAGTCGCCGGTGTTCCGCAAGGAGTTCAATGAGCAGGCGCTGAAGCCCTATCTGACCTTTCAATATTCCGTCCTCGATGAGACGTTCTTCAAGGGCGTGTACAAGCTGCGCCCCGGTCACTACATGCTCTACAGGAAGGGTCAGCTGGTCGTGAAGCCTTACCATGAGCATCGCTTCGCGGCCGAAGAGGGCAGTCTCGAGCAGTACGTGGAACGCATCCAGCAAACGGTCAGCGAGTCCGTCCGCTATCATCGGATCAGCGACGTCAAGGTCGGCTCTTTCCTGTCGGGTGGCATCGACTCGAGCTATATCACGGCTCTGCTCAGACCGGACAAGACGTTCTCCGTCGGTTTCAAGGATCACGAGGGCATCTTCAATGAGACGAATCACGCGAAGAACCTCTCCGACCTGCTCGGCATCGAGAATTACCGGACGATCATCGGAGCCGATGAGTGCTTCGAGATGCTGCCGGAGATCCAATATCATATGGATGAGCCGCAATCGAATCCTTCATCGGTGCCGCTGTACTTCCTGGCGAAGCTGGCGAGCGAGCATGTGACGGTCGTGCTTTCCGGCGAGGGCGCGGACGAGATCTTCGGCGGCTATGCCTGGTATGACAAGACGCCGGCGATGCGCGTGTACGAGATGGTTCCGTATGCGCTGCGCAGACCGATCTCCCGCATCTGCGGCAAGCTGCCTCCATCCCGCATCACCTCCTTCCTCGTAAAGGGCGGGCAGAAGGTGGAGGAGCGATTTATCGGACAGGCCAAGGTATTCGAGGAAGCGGATGCCTGCGAGGTATTGAAGGAGCCTTATCGTCAGGGACCATCCGTGCGCAGCATCACCGATCCGGTGTATGCGAAGGTGAAGGGTGAAGGCGAAGTGACGAAGATGCAGTTCATCGACATGATGCTATGGCTGCCGGGGGATATCCTGCTGAAGGCGGACAAGATGAGCATGGCTCATTCGCTGGAACTGAGGGTGCCCTTCCTGGACAAGGAAGTGATGGCGCTTGCCTCCAAGTTGCCAGAACGGTATCGCGTCAATCGCCGCAACACGAAGTACGCCCTGCGCCAGGCGGCTCTGGCGAATCTGCCGGAGGAATGGGCGAACCGGGAGAAGGTTGGTTTCCCGGTGCCGATCCGTTACTGGTTCCGAGAAGAGAAGTATTATTCGCTTGTGAAAGAGATGTTTGAGTCGGAGATCGCGCAGAAGTTTTTCCATGTACCGCAGCTGATGCGCTATCTGAATGATCATTATGAAGGTCGGCACAATTATGCCCGTTATATCTGGACTGTGTATGTTTTTCTCGTCTGGTATAAAAAATTCTTTGTCGATCTGTAAAGGCATGCGATACGACGCGGCCGCATCGTGCTATACCCGGTGACAACAGAGATGAAAGGAGGGGGCGAATCGTTGGACAGACGACTGCTTCTCCCGATGCTGCTTGCCATAACTCTGGGAATGACCGCTGTGACGGCGCTGATCATCATCCATGAAAACAGGGCCAAAGAGTGGCAGCATGCTGAGCAGGACCATGCAGGCGGACCGAGCAGCGACAGCTTGACATCCGAATCGGATCTGGTGTTGTCAGCGGAGGAGTCGACAGGGCTGGACCTGGAGGGGGCGGAACCAGAGCCAAAGCCCGAACCTGAACGACAGTTCGGCGTGGTGACGATCGCCAGCGTGGATGCGGTGACGAACGAGCCGGTGCAAGGCGCGGAGTTCGCGATCGAGCTGGCGGGAACGGGCGAGTTGCTGGAACTGATCAGCACCGACGAGGAGGGAAAGGCTATTTCTGAGCCGATCGAATATGGCACGGAGGTCGTCATCCGGCCGCGCTCCGCTCCTCTGCCGTATGCCATAGCTGAACAGGAGCAGCAGGTACGGATCGGGCAGGATCAGCATGAAGCCAGTTTCGTCATGGAGCATCGCAGCTATGTGAAGGGCGTGAAGATCGGCGATGACGGCAACATCGAGATCACCCATGTCCTGATCGAGATGGATGCCCTCCTGCAGAAGCCCGAGTTGCCCAACGGCTGCGAGATTACGTCGCTCACGGCCGTGCTGAATGCGCTGGGCTATAAGGTGTCCAAGACGGAGATGGCGGATCAGTATCTGCCCAAGGAAGAATTCGAGTGGAAGGAAGGCAAGCTCTACGGCGCCAATCCGTACAAGGCGTATGCGGGCGATCCGCGCCTAGAAGGGGGCGGCTGGTTCGTCTATGCGCCGCCGATCGTCGAGGCTGCGGACCGATATATCGCTGATTCGGGCGGCGTCCACCACGCGGCGGACATCAGCGGCAGCAGCCGGGAAGAGATCATGGAGTATCTCAAGGAAGGCGTGCCGGTTATCATGTGGGTGACGCTGAATCTGGAGAAGCCGCGCATCAATTATTCGTGGTATTTCCATGATACGGGCGAGTTTTTTCAAGCGCCGACCAATCAGCATGCCGTCGTGCTGCATGGCTTCAACGGTGATGAATTGTATGTGATGGATCCGCTGCGCGGCCTGATCACTCGCGATGCCGATTCGTTCTTCCAGAGCTATGTTGATCTGGGCAGCCATGCGGTGGTCGTGATGGAAGGGTAAAGCAGTCGCCTTTTTCCTTGATGATCCATATGGGAGAAGTAGCAGTTTGGCCGGTGTCCCCTGGGATAGGGAGCTGGATTGGAGAAGCTCCGAGTCCCATGGTCGCCAGCGTTGCGCCAGGGACCGGGCAGCTGGGAATAGACGCAATCTTGATCTGGGAGGTCGAAACGTGGCATATAAACGCTTGGGAGTTGTCGGGGGCATGGGGCCAAAGGCGACCGCTGTTTTTTTCGACAAGGTGATTGAACGGACTGCAGCGAACAGGGATCAGGAGCATCTGGACATGATCATCCTCAATCACGCGACCCTGCCGGATCGGACGGAAGTGATTCTGAACAACCGGGATGAGGAATTCCTCCAGGAAGTCAGGCGAGATCTGGAGCTGTTGGAACGCGCGGGCGTCGGGAACATCGCCATTCCTTGCAATACTTCGCATTATTTCTATCATGAGATGCAGGCGATGACCCGGGTGCCGATCATCAATATGGTTGAGGAGACGCTGCTGGAAGTGCGGCGTCAATACGGCGAGAACAGCCGGATCGGCATCATGGCGACGAACGGCACGATTCGCAGCGGCGTGTATGACAAGGGTTGCGCCGGGAACGGACTGAGGCTGGTCAAGCCGGATGAGGAACTTCAGAATCGCATCATGGATATCATCTATCAGGTGAAGAGCAAGCTGGAAGCCGATGTGCAGGAGGTCGAAGGGATCGTCCGCCATTTTGTCCGGGACCTGGGGTGCGACTGCGTCATCCTCGCCTGCACGGAACTGTCCTGCCTCACGCTTGACGAAGAGGTCGCGGCCTATTGCGTGGACGCGATGGATGTGCTCGTGCGCCGGGCGATCGAGCGTTCCGGCAAGACGGTGCGTGAGGGGCGGTAGCGCTGGCTTCGGGTCGCCGGGAGGGTGCTTCGATACGTCGCCTTCGGGTGATGTTTCGGGACGACGTTTCGTTCGGTAATGCCGCAAACTTGCTCGTTGGTCGGTATCTGTTGCTTTAGTGGCGGATTTGTATGAGGAATCGTACAAAAGGGTCGGCGTCTGCGGTTATGGGGGCGATTTTGTACGAGGAATCGAACAAAAATCATGGCGTCGGCCGTTTATTGCGTGGTTTTGTATGAAAAATCGTACAAAAGGGTCGGCGTCTGCGGTTATGGGGGCGGTTTTGTACGAGGAATCGAACAAAAATCATGGCGTCGCCCACTTTTGCCGTGGTTTTGTACGAAAAATCGAACAAAAGGATTGGCGTCGTCCGCCTCGGGAATGGTGTACAAAAAGTTTGGTCCATCCTCCCTGGACGTGGTGTTGTACGAAGTTGCGCCCTGACATCGTCGTTCAGAAAGTGGTCGTATGCGAAGTTCCAAACGATATCAGGGACATATTGACATCTTGGGAATCCATATGCCAAAATGTACACGTGTACATTATAGACAGTTCGTTGCGTCATCTACCGTATGAGATCACGATGACCAAGCGTAAACGGGTTGCAGCAAGCAGACGGGATAACGATGACCAAACATGCACAGAATGCAGCAAGCGGATGGGATAACGATGACCAAACATGTACAGACTGCAGCAAGTTGACGGGATGACGGGGACCAAACGTGCACAGAATGCAGCAAGCGGACGGTATGACGAGGACCAAACGTGCACAGAATGCAGCAAGCGGACGGGATGACGAGGATCAAACGTGCACAGACTGCAGCAAGCGGACGGGATGACGAGGACCAAACGTTCACAGAATGCAGCAAGCGGATGGGATGACGAGGACCAAACGTGCACAGAATGCAGCAAGCGGATGGGATGACGATGACCAAACGTAAACAGGTAGCAGAAATAGCAGGAGTGTCAGAAGCGACGGTCTCGCGGGTACTCAGCGGCGTTGGACCGGTGCGGGAGGAGACGCGCCGACGCGTGCTCGAAGCCGCCGCGCAGCTCGGATACACGCCCAGCGCCATCGCGAGGAGCTTCGTCCTCCAGAGAAGCGAAAATATCGGCGTCATCCTGCCCGTCCTGCCCAAGGTGCATCTGTTCTCGGCGTACTACTATTCCGAGATCCTGTCCGGCATCGGGCATGAGGTGGAACGACGCGGGTACAGCATGCTCGTGCAGTTCCATCAGGCGGGGGAAGAACCGCGATATGAGTCGGCCTTTCTCAAGCACAAGATCGACGCCTGCATCATCCTTGGCTCGAAGAATAGCGATGAAGACCTGCGAGCGCTGGCCAAACTGCATCGGGGCGGGTATCCATTCTGCATCATCGGCGGCCGCACGCCATATCCGTATAGTGAAGTTGATGCCGATCACATCAGCGGCAGCAGGCAGGCGATCTTCCACCTGCTCGAACGAGGCCACAGGCGCATCGCCTTCGTCAATGGACCGCTGGTCTACTCGAACAGCGTCGACAGGCTGCAGGGGGTCCGATCTGCGCTAGCCGAGGCTGGTCTGGATGGTCAGGTGCTGTATTATGAAGGCAACTACAGCCGCAAGAGCGGATACGAATTGGCGGAGCAGCTGTACGAGGCGCGGCATGAGTACGATGCGATCTTCGCCGCCAACGACCGCATGGCGATCGGCCTCATGCAAGGGCTCAAGGAACGGGGGATGGAGGCGGGACGCGATTATGCGCTCGTCGGATACGACGATTCCGACACCGCGCGTGTGGCCGATCCGCCGCTGACCACGGTGCATGTTCCGTTCTTCGAGATGGGCCGGATCTCGGCGGCGCGGCTGCTTGATCTTGTGGGGAGCGGCGCAGAAGGCGCCGATCCGTTCAAGGAGCTGCTCGAGGTGGAGCTCGTGGTTCGCCGTTCATCCTGATGGCAATGACCGGAGCACAAGCGAAAACCGGGTTGCCCATCGCAGGGATGAAAGCGTAACCAAACAGTGCATCGGACATCATGACTTGATATACATCAATCATTACATATGGGGAGGAGATACGCATGCAAGAAGTACGTGTCGGAATGGTAGGGTACAAATTCATGGGCAAAGCCCACAGCCACGCTTACCGGGATCTGCCGATGTTCTTCCCGAATGTGCCCAGGCCGGTCATGAGCGTGATCTGCGGTCGACATGAAGCGTCGGTGCGCGCGGCGGCCGAGCAGTTCGGCTGGGCCAGCTATGTGACGGACTGGCGTGAGCTCGTGCGTCGGGATGACATCGATCTGATCGACATCAATGCGCCAAGCGATGCGCACAAGGAGATCGCGCTCGAAGCGGCTGCGGCGGGCAAGCATATTTTCTGTGAGAAGCCGCTCGCCCTGACGCTGGCTGACGCGCGCGAGATGCTGGCTGCGGCGGAACAGGCAGGTGTGAAACATATGATCGGCTTCAACTACCGCTTCGCTCCCGCCGTGCAGCTGGCGAAGAAGCTGGTGAGCGAGGGCAGGCTGGGGCGCATATATCACTTCCGCGCATGGTTCCTCCAGGATTGGCTGGTCGACCCGGAATTTCCTCTTGTCTGGCGCTTGACCAGGGAGGTTGCAGGATCCGGCTCTCATGGCGATCTGGGCGCGCATCTGATCGATCTGGCGCATTTCCTCATCGGCGATATGACGGAAGTGGTCGGGATGAGCGATACGTTCGTCAGGGAGAGACCGCTGCCCGCATCGATGACCGGCCTGAGCGCAACGGGCAGCAGCGATGGTGCCAAGGGAGAGGTGACGGTTGACGACGCGACGCTGTTCCTGGCGAGATTCGAGAACGGCGCGCTCGGCAGCTTCGAAGCCACCAGATACGCGTCCGGGCATCGTTGCACGAACTCGTTTGAGATCAACGGCAGCAAAGGCAGCGTCAAATTCGATTTTGAACGGATGAATGAGCTTCAGGTGTACTTCACGGATGATGATGCCGATGTTCAGGGATTCCGTCGCGTGCTGGCGACAGATCCTGCGCATGCCTATGCGGATGCGTGGTGGCCGCCAGGGCATACGATCGGGTACGAGCATACCTTCATCCACGAAGTCGTGGAACTGATGGAGGCGCTTCGTGACAACCGCTCGCCGGTGCCAAGCTTCCACGACGGCGTCAAATGTCAGGCCGTTCTGGAAGCGGTGGAGCGTTCCGTCGCCGAACGGCGTTGGGTCGCGATATCGGAGCTGTGAGGGTGGTCTGGCATCATCCGTTGCCATATTCGCATGCGCAAGCGGGTTATCGAAGCGGAGCATAAGGGGCAGACGTCGTTACAAGCAGGTCTTCGGAGCTGTCAACAAGGGCAAACGGTGACGCCAGCCATCTTCGCATGCGCATGCTGGATGGTGTTCGCCGGCCCTGCCTGCATGCATGGACTGGATATGGAGTTAACTGAACATGGGAGGAGATCTGAATGGGCAGAAAAGCGTTGATCGTATGGGGCGGGTGGCTCGGCCATCAACCGGAGCAAGTGGCGGGTATATACCGGGAGGTGCTCGAGGGAGAAGGCTTCGAGGTTGAGGTGTCCAATACGCTGGAGTCTTTTGCAGACAAGGAGAAGCTGATGGAGCTTGACCTGATCGTGCCGAACTGGACGATGGGCGAGATTGAGAAGCACCTGGTCTTCAACATCATGGCCGCGGTCCAGGCTGGCACCGGCATCGCCGGCACGCATGGCGGGATGTGCGATGCCTTCCGCAACAATGTGGACTGGCAGTTCATGACCGGCGGCAACTGGGTGGCTCATCCGGGCAATGACGGAGTGCGCTATACCGTGAACATCAGGCACAGTTCCAGCTCGCTTCTCGAGGGGATCGAGGACTTCGAGGTGGTCAGCGAGCAATACTATCTGCACTTCGATCCGGCGGTGGAGGTACTGGCGACGACGCGCTTCCCGAATCCTGCGGTGAAGGGGCCGCACAGCACGAACTCGCCGGTGGATATGCCGGTCGTCTGGACGAAGCGTTGGGGACTGGGCCGCGTGTTCTACTGCTCGCTCGGCCATCAGGCGAATATCATCGAGATGCCTCCGGTGAAGGAGATCATCCGCCGCGGCTTCGTCTGGGCGGCTGAAGGCAAGAAGCTGGCGCAAGGGAAGCACGAATTCAGCGGAGTGTATACCGGCATGGGCGACAGCCGATAGGGACAAGAATTTCTGGCAAGGTGACAAGGCATGGCAGAACACCTGGTCATGAACCGAAGATAGCGTCAGTTCAGGCTGGACGGACCGGCAGATGAAGCCCTGCCAGGGCGGGGAGCACGCTTCACCCCTCATGACCCGTCATCTGACACATCAGCACTGCCAGCGTCAGAAGGCATCAATAGACAGCGCATGGCAAACACAGGATCGCACAAGAGCAGCATTCAGGATACATGGAGGCGACACAGGGCATGGAGAGAAGCAGGAAAACCAGAGTTGGCATCATCGGTTGCGGGAATATCAGCGGCATATATATGAAAAATCTGAAGTCATTCGAAGAGATCGAGCTGGTGGCGTGCGCGGATCTGGATGTGGACAGGGCGAAGGCGAAAGCGGCCGAGTACGGCATCCCCAGAGGCTGCACGGTGGAGGAATTGCTGGGTGACGAGGAGATCGACATCGTCGTCAATCTGACGATTCCCGCCGCACACGCCGAGGTCAGCCTCAAGGCGCTTCAGGCAGGCAAGCATGTGTACAGCGAGAAGCCGCTCGCGGCTTCCCTGGAGGACGGCAAGCGGATCCTCGCCGCAGCGGAGGAACGCGGCCTGAAGGTCGGTTGCGCGCCGGACACGTTCCTCGGCGCCGGCATCCAGACGTGCCGCAGGCTGATCCTCGAGGGAGCGATCGGCGAACCGATCGCCGCAACGGCCTTTATGATGGCGAGAGGGCATGAGTTCTGGCATCCGTCCCCGGAATTCTATTATCAGGCGGGCGGCGGGCCGATGTTTGACATGGGACCTTACTATCTGACCGCGCTGGTCGCGCTGATCGGGCCGATCCGCGAGATCGCCGGGATGACGAGCATCTCGTTCCCGGAACGGACGATCTACAGCGAGCCGAAGAAGGGAACCAGGATCCGGGTCGAGGTGCCGACCCATATCGCGGGCACGATGCGCTTCGCGAGCGGGGCGGTCGGCACGATCATCACGTCCTTCGACATTCCGGGCGGCAGCACGCTGCCGAACATCGAGATCTATGGATCGCTCGGCACGCTGAAGGTGCCGGACCCGAATATCTTCGGCGGCAAGGTCCTGATCAGTTCAGCCGGCAGCCCGGAGTGGCAAGAGGTTCCGCTGGAGCTGCCCTATGCCGACAACAGCCGCGGCCTCGGCGTGCTGGACATGGCCCGGGCGATCCGCTCCGGCGGCGAGTACCGGGCGAGCGGCGCGCTGGCATACCATGTGCTGGAAGCGATGCACGGCTTCTATATCAGCTCGGACACCGGCTCCGTCTATCGGATGCACAGCAGCGTGGAACCTCCGGCTCTGCTGTAGGTCCTCTCCAGCCAGCGACATGAAGGATCTGGCCGAACACGGATCATAAGGGGCTGTCCGAAAAGAGAAATATCAGCCCGACCACTGAAAAAGTTAAAACCCAAGAAGGCCGTAAGAACAGCCATTCTTGGGTTTCTAAATTCGCTCCATTTGAATCTCAAATGGACTTTTTGGACAGCCCCTTATTCGTATGTGCCGATGATCGACCCTTCAGGAGTCGTATAGGCAACGGGATTCATCGCTACCGCAGGCATGAAATACAGGCTCTCATCCGCCCGATGTCCGCCGCCCGACTGACCGCCCGCATGATGCCCCACTCCAGGATGGCTGCCAACGCCACCGCCGCCGTGTCCGCCGCCTCCAGGGTAACCGCCGCCATGATGTCCGCCTCCAGGCCCATGGCCGCCATGGTGGCTGCCCCCTCCGTAAGGCGGGTACAGCCACGGATACAGGAAGGCATACAGATACCACGGATAAGAGTAGTAGTACGGATAGTAAGCATAAGGATAGTACGGGGGATACGGATAATAGCCTTGCGGGTAGTACGAGGTTGTGTAAGACATGATCGCACACCTCCTTCCGCCGTTCGACAGGTTGCTTCATCCTATGATCAGGCGCAGGCGCATGATACTTGCCCATGGAAAAATAGGCGCAGAGGAGGTATACGGACATCCGTGTCGAAGTCATACTCAGACAACAGGATTGCGGCATGAAATTGGGGGAGCGACATCGATGCGAGGATGCTCATATCGATGGGCGGCAGCCTGAAGGCACCGATATAAATGGAATGGGGTGATCGTCATCGATACGAAGATACTCGATATGGATGCAGGCAGCCTGGCGGCGGCGATCCGCGAAGGGAGCCTGCGTTCGACGGAAGTGACGGAGACCTGTATCCGCCATCTGAAGCGGATGAATGAGAAGGTGAACTGCCTGACCCAGGAACGCTTCGAGGAGGCCAGGCAAGAGGCGGCGAGAGCCGATGAACTTGTGCGTTCCGGCCAGGCCGCAGGCAGGCTGCTGGGCGTGCCGATCACGATCAAGGATTGCTTCCACGTGGCGGGCATGCGAACCACGGCAGGCCTGAGGCATCTCGAGAACATCGTCGAGCAGGAAGATGCGGAGATCGTTCGGCTGCTGAAAAATGAAGGCGCTATCATCCTGGGCAAGACCAATACCCCTCAGCTGTGCTTCTGCCAGGAAACGGACAACAAGCTCCACGGCCGCACCAACAACCCGTGGAATCCGGAGCGAACGGCCGGCGGCTCCAGCGGCGGGGAGGGCGCCTGCATCGCCGCAGGGGGAGCTGCGGTGGGCATCGGCGCGGACATCGGGGGTTCGATCCGCTTCCCGAGTCATTGCAATGGCGTCATTGGCTTCAAGTCCGGCAATGGCCAGGTTCCTGACCGGGGCAACTTCCCGGATGTAACCATCCCGGAGCAGTCCAGGATGCTGGGCATCGGCGCTCTGGCGAAGTCGGTGGCTGACGCCAGACTGATCCATGAGATTCTCGCTTATCGACCAACGGAGACGCGGGATCTGTCCAATTTCCGCATCGTGTTCCCGGGGAAGGAGCCCGCTTACCCGCTCGGCCAGGCAACAGCCGATGCGCTGGTTCAGCTGCGTCGTGGCCTTGAGGCCGAGTTCACCGTAGAGGAGGAGACGCCGCCATACTACGAGGAGTCAGCGCTGGTCTGGCAGCAGATCATGTCGATCGACGGGGCCCGGCATATCCGCCGGCTGATGTCTGCGGACGGCCAACGCCATCCGATCACCGAATATGTGAAAGAGAAATTGGCGGGCAGTTCAGACATCCATGCCTATCTGTCGTGGGCGCTGATCGGCGCGAACATGTTCAAACCGTCCTCGCGCAGGCTTGAAGAGATCAGGACGCTGCTGAGGCAAGGCGACGACAAGCTGAACGCCTGTCTCGACCGGTCCATCCTCATCCTGCCCGTTTACCATTCCGCTGCGCCGAAGCACGGCCAGCTGTACAAGGAGATCTTCTCGATCCGCCGCACCTATCTGAAATACATGCCTTACGTCGCCTACGCCAACGTGTGGGGCTTGCCCTCGCTTACCGTGCCTGTTGCGGAGGATGGAGACGGCATGCCGATCGGCATTCAGCTCATCTCGCTGAACGGCAACGAGGATGCCCTGTTCCGGCTGGGGGAGCGAATCGAGCAGCAATTCCGCGGTTACGTGCGCTGCCGCCAATATGATTGACGGCAGCTTCCTCATCTCCTGCGCTTCCGGTTAAAAGCGACGTAAGTCAGGATGCCCGCGAGGATCATGCATATGTAACCGATGTTCTCCGCCTGCAGCTGCGGCAAGCCAGCCAGCATCGCCAGCGTCTGGGTCAGGGTCTTCGCCGTGTAGGCGATCAGGATGAGCATAAGCGGTCGGAAAAAATTAAATCGCAAGCAACATCTCTCCTTTGGACATTCCTCTGCTGGTACAGCCTCTTTATTACTGTAACTGATCGAACCGTGAAATACCAACCCTTTTCGCTGAAAAATAGGATATACCCGAACGGAGCAAATGACGTTATACTAAATGTACATTTCCTCATGAGTGACCGACAGGCGAAGACAGGCGCATCGCCAGGCAAGCCTGATCGGTATCGGAGGACTCATCGACTGCAGGAGTTGAATGGTCATGAATCCCTGGTTGAAGACGATCGGGCTGATCGCGCTCACCGCGCTTCTGACGCGTTTCATCCCCTTCTCGGAATATTTCCGCAATGTCAATACCCTGATTCACGAGATGGCTCATGCTGTGGCAGCCCTGCTGCTGTCGGGCGACGTCATGTATATCCATCTGTTCGAGGATCACAGCGGCGTCACCTATGCCAGCCTGCCCGAGGCCTGGCGCATCATCCCCGTTTCTCTCCTCGGTTACTTCGGAGCTTCGCTGTTCGTGGTGTTGCTGTTCCGCTGGTACGCCCAAGGCAGGCAGCAGCTCGGCCTGGCCGTGCTGACGGTGCTGGCGTCGATCGGCCTGATCGTGTTCATTCGCAACCCGTATGGCATGGTCTGGTGTGCCGGTTTCATCGCCCTGTGCGCCGTGGCCAGTGTCATCCGCTGGACGAGCGTTCGCGATCTGTTTTACTTGCTCGTCGCTTTTATCTGCCTGGTCGAATCGGTATGGACCCCGGTCATGCTCATCCTGATCGCTGTCGCGTCTCCGGAAGCGGCGGGCGATGCGACCAACCTGGATATGGCAACCGGCATTCCGGCGATTGCCTGGGCGATCGTCTTTGCGCTCGTGTCGCTTTGGTGCGGCAAGCTCGCCGTCGGCACGATGTTCCAGCGCGGAAGGAGGGTTAGGGGGCGCTACTCGAGCTCATTAGCAAAATAATCTACACCTCGCAAAAGAAGCCCACATCCGCGTAACCCCTTTCCATGCGCACATGAAGCCGATTTCCGCACGTACGCTGTTCCTCGATCACTGCCCGGTACGACATGCAAAAAAGTGGAATTGTCTCTACTTTTGCAGGGATGTTTAAATAAGGGTACCTAATCAAGCGCAAAAAAGTGATCATCATTGCCGCCTGATCATCCATATCTCGTCCAAGCGCTTAATTACTGCTAAGGGGTGTCATGATGCTGCGCAATATGAAGGGGACTTTTTACCGCAAGAGCTTCATCTGGTTTCTGCTTACGGCGACCATTCCCGGTGTCATAACCGGCGCCATCATCTACTGGTACTCGACTGCGCAGATCGAGAAGGATCTGAGCCAGTTGCACCTGAACCAGATGGAGCAGAGAGTGAAAAACATCGATGATCAGCTGAGCTATCTGGAGATGGATCTGTCCAACTGGGCGTTTAACTCCCGATTCGGATACAAGCTCAAAACCCTTGACTTTGTCTATTACTTCCAGGAGACCTGGGACATCACACAGACGCTCAATGTGATCGCTGGCTCGCATCCGCTGATCAAGGGAGTGGAGCTGTACATCGACCGGGAGCAGCCCGTGGTGTTCCGCACCGAATATTACAGGGTGACGGACCCGGAGCAGCTCGCGGAGTATCGTCGGCTGCTAGCAGACAAGCGGCTCGTGTATTGGGATCTGATCTTGGATAAGGAAGAAACGGATGCTCAGGAGGATGATCAGGAGGAAGAGACGCTCTATACGGCGGATGATATTCGCCTGATCCACAAAGTCCCCGGCATGATCACCTCGCGCTTCGGCGTGCTGCTCGTCAGGGTGGACAGCGCCAAGCTGGTCAACCTTCTGAAGACGATGACGCCCTATAATGAAGGTTTGACGTTCCTGATGGATGCTGGCGGCAATGTGGTGGCCACCGACTCCGCTGATGGCGAGAAAGACATCCACCATGTGCTCAGGGAAGAGATCCTGCAGTACAAGGCTTCCCATGACGGACAGGCATCGGGCAACTTCCTCTGGAACTGGAACAACAAGACGTATTCCGTCTCTTACGGGAATATCAAGCGCATCCAGACCGATTGGACGTACGTCTCGGCTTCACCGATCAGCGCGATCATCTCGCCGCTCATGACCTTGTCCCGCGTGATCATCACCGTCAGCCTGTCCGTTCTGCTGCTCGGTCTGCTGCTTTCCTGGATCGCTTCGAACTGGATCTATACGCCGGTCCGCCGCCTGCTCAACAAGATCGAGGATTACGGCATCACGCAGCAGAAGCTGGACGAGTTCGAATATCTGGAGCGACAATGGAGCCATCTGACCAATCAGCAGGTGACGCTGCAGGAGCGGTTGAACGAGCAGCTGCCGAACCTGCGCAACAGCTTCCTGCTGCAGCTCATTCAGGGCCACCTGTACGCCTATACGGAAGAGGATCTGCGGAAGCGGATGGAGCGCTACGGTTGGGATTCCGGCAGCAACCGCTTCTACATCTTGCGTTTCCAGCTGAGCGGCTACGATAATCTGAAAGGACGCTTCGGTCCTGGAGACGAGAGCCTGGTCACGTTCATGGCCTCGAATATTATAGAGGAGATCGCCGAATCAAGCTTCGAGCAATATGTGGTGCTCAATTTCCACGACCTGTCCGTCGCCATGTTCCTGGCGTCGAAGCAGGATGCGCAGGAAGCGGAGCGGATCCGCATGTTCGCCGAGGAAGTGTCGCAGAAGATCAACCAATGGCTCAGGCTGTATGTCACGATCACCGTGAGCCGGGCGATCGAGCAGCTCAGGCATACGCATGAGGTGTTCATGGAGGCGGAGCGTTACACCGGTTACAGGCGGCTCGCCAATCAGAACCAGCTCCTGTTCATCGAGGAGATGCCCGAGGAGATGATGACCAACGAGACCAGCTATCCGTTCGCCCTCGAACAGGACATCCTGCAGGCGCTGCGCAGCGGCAAGCTGTCCGAGACCGAGCGCTGCATCAGCCAGTTCATGAACGAGCTGGCGGCCCGTCAGGATACGGTCATCTACGTACAGCAGGGCATGCTGCAGCTGCTGGGCAGCATCCTGCATGCGATCATGCAATCCGGCATCAGCACCTTCCGTCTGTTCGAAGGGGAGAATCTGTACGAACAGCTGTCCCAGATCCGCGAACCCGGCAACATGCTGAAATGGATGAAGGAGAAGGTCATCCAGCCCTACATTGAGGAGCGGGCGGCGAGAGCGGACCGCCAGCTCAAGGAGATCGTGGAGCAGACGATCGATTACATCCATGCCAACTACATGCGGGACATCTCCCTGGATGAATGCGCCGACAGGGCGGGAACCAGCCCCTATACGCTGAGCAGGCTGTTCAAGCAGATCACGGGCGTGAACTTCATCGATTACGTCACCAACATCCGCATCGAGAAGGCCAAGGAGCTGCTGCAGGATCCGCACCGGAAGATCAACGAAGTGGCGACGGATGTCGGCTATCAGCAGCGGTACTTCAATCGGATCTTCAAGAAACAGGTCGGCGTCACGCCAGGTCAATATCGCGACATGTACCTGGAGGCGACGAGTGCGATCAAAAAATGAAACATCACGCAAAAAAAGTGGCATCGTTCGAAAAGCCTTGATGTATCAAGGCTTTTTTGCTTGCAAAAATGTGGAATTGAAACCGCTAACATGAAAATGGATACTCAGGATAGAGTTCGGCTTGCAGATCAGGCGGTACAAGCAGAGCGATCAAGGGATGCAAGCGATCCGATGAGGTCCGTAACATTCCAAATGAAAAAAATAAAGAACAGGAGAGAGCGGATGGATACGACAATCAATCATCAAGCGGATATGACTGACCTGGATCCCAGGCCTTCCGCAGCCTTGCCGAAGCGCAGAAGATCCAAATGGGCCAAGATCAGAAAGGACTATTGGTTGTACATTCTGTTGTTGCCGGGTCTGGCGTATTTCATCATTTTCAAGTATCTTCCCATGTGGGGGATCGTGATCGCATTCCAGGACTTCAGTCCGTTCCTGGGAGTTCTGAAGAGCAATTGGGTAGGGGTCAAGCATTTCGTCAATTTCTTCAACAACCCGGACTTTGTGCGGCTGCTTCGGAACACGCTGATCCTCGGATTCTATGATCTCGTGTTCTTCTTCCCGGCGCCGATCATCGCAGCGCTTCTGCTCAACGAGATCCGGGTCGGCATCTTCAAGCGAGCCGTACAGACGATGATCTATGTGCCGCACTTCATCTCGATGGTGATCGTCGCCAGTATGACCTATGTGTTCCTGACCACCAACGGCGGCGTGGTCAACGAGATCATCCATGAGCTTACCGGTCAACGCATCAACTTCCTGGCAGATCCCGCCTGGTTCCGTCCGCTGATCATCCTGCAGATCATGTGGAAAGAGACCGGCTGGGGCACGATCATCTTCCTCGCGGCCCTGGCCTCGGTGGATGTCGAACAGTATGAGGCGGCGATCGTGGATGGCGCGAGCCGATTCCAGAGGCTGTGGCACATCACGCTTCCGGCGATCAGCAGCACGATCGTCATCCTGCTCATCCTGCGCCTGGGCAACTTCCTCGATACCGGCTTCGAGCAGATCTTCCTGATGACGAACTCGCTGAACCGTACCGTAGCCGACGTGTTTGACACGTATGTGTATCAGGTGGGGATCAGGCAGGGCGCATTCAGTTACAGTACAGCGGTAGGCCTGTTCAAATCGGTGGTCGGCATCATCCTCATCTATGGCAGCAACTATTTCGCCAAGAAGTTCGGCCACGAAGGAATCATATAGGGAGGGGAACCACGATGAACAGCAGCAAATATGATTCATTCGGCGAACGAGTGTTTGACGTATTCAACTACCTGTTCCTTACCCTGTTCGCGCTGGTCACCGTATTGCCATTCATATATATCATCGCAGGCTCGTTTGCGACGGAGATCGAGCTGATCCAGCGGAAGTTCTTCCTGTTCCCGCGCAATCCGTCGCTCAGTGCGTATCAATATATTTTCTCGTCTGACACGCTGTTCCGCAGCATCGGCAACTCGGTGATCATCACGGTGTTCGGGACGCTGACCAATCTGGTGTTCACCCTGTCGATGGCCTATGCGCTGTCCCGCAGGGATCTCATGGGCCGCAACTTCGTGATGAATCTCGTGATCTTCTCCATGCTGTTCAGCGGCGGCATGATCCCGGGCTATCTGGTGGTCAAGGAGCTGGGCCTGCTGAACACCTATGGGGCGGTCATCCTGCCCGGCGCGATCAGCGCGTTTAACCTGATCGTCATCAAGAACTTCTTCCAGAACCTGCCCCCTGGACTGGAGGAAGCCGCCCGGATAGACGGCTGCTCGGACATCGGCGTGCTGTGGCGCATCGTGCTGCCGCTGTCCAAGCCGATCATCGCGACCTTCGGCTTGTTCTACGCGGTTGGCCACTGGAACAACTTCTTCTCAGCCATGATGTTCCTGAACGACAGCAAGATGTGGCCGCTGCAGGTGATGCTGCGCGAGATCGTCATGTTGTCGCAGGTCGCGGTTGGCGATCTGAGCGCATTCGATCCGGAGTTCGTCGAGCCGCCGGATCAGGCGGTCAAGATGGCGGTCATCGTCGTCGGTACGGTGCCGATCCTGCTGGTTTATCCGTTCCTGCAGAAGCATTTTGCCAAGGGCGTGCTGTTGGGCTCGATCAAGGGATAGGGACTGGCGCAAGTGCACTGACGGTTCTGTTGAGGTTAGCGTTTGACACCGGAGTGCTGAAATGTCCGATCGGGGGACCGAATCTCGTACAAGTGCATGGGAAGTTTTCACCAGCAGTAGATTTTCACCGCAAGGTGATAATCTAATATATCTATCAATATAAGGGAGGCAAACCAATGAAGGGGAAACGCAGTTTCAAAATCATGGCATTGCTGATCATCGCAGTGATGCTGATGCTGGCAGCATGCTCTGGCGGCGGCTCCAACAACAATAACAGCGGCGGCTCAACAGGCAACACCAGCAGCAACACTGGCGGTCAGAGCTCGAACTCTGGCAACACAGGCTCGGGTTCGGGTCCGGCGGAGGAGAAGCCTGCGCCGATGAAGATCAGCATCATGATTCCTTCATTCTCGACCGAGCTGCCGGACAAGAGCAGCCCGGTATGGCAGAGGCTGGAGGAGTACACCAATACAGATCTGGAGATTCTCTTCACTCCGAACAGCTCTTATGAAGACATGCTGAACATCACGCTGGCTTCCGGCGACCTGCCGACGATCATGAACGTGGGCAAGACACCAAGCGTCATCAGCGCTGCCCGCAATGGCGCATTCTGGGACATCACCGACTATCTGAAGGACTATCCGAACCTGAGCCAGGCTCACCCGGTTGTTCTGAACAACACTTCGATCGACGGTAAGATCTATGGTATCTATCGTGCACGTACACTCGGCCGTATGGGCGTAACGTACAACAAGGTATGGCTGGACAATCTCGGACTGCAGCCTGCCAAGACGATCGATGAGTTCTACAACATCCTCCGTGCATTCACTTACGACGACCCGGACAAGAACGGCAAGAATGACACCTATGGCGTAGTTATCACGAAGTACACGGGTCCGTGGGATATCATGCAGATCTGGTTCGGTGCACCGAACAAATGGGGCGAAAATGAAAACGGTGAGCTGGTTCCGGACTTCATGACGCCTGAGTACAGAGAAGCGCTGAAGTTCTTCCGCAAGATCTATTCCGAAGGTCTCGTGAACGAAGACTTCGCGGTTATGGATTCGGCGGCATGGAACACGCCGTTCGTCAACGGTCAAGCTGGTGTATTCGTAGACGTTGCCGACAACGCTCGTCGTCTGGACAACGCGATGCAAGAAGCTGCTCCGAGAGATGAGCCTTACACGATCGTAACGCAAGCGCCTGTAGGTCCGAAGGGCCATCGCGATATGCCGACATCCGGTTGGTCCGGCATGTTGGTGATCTCGAAGTCCAAGGTGAAGACGGAAGAAGAACTGCGCCGCGTACTCGACTTCCTGGATAAGCTGAACGATGTCGAAATGAAGCTGCTCCTCGGTTATGGTATCGAAGGCCGCCACTACGACATGGTAGACGGCTATGTCGTACCGAAGGAAAATCTGGATGCGGCAATTACACAAGAACTGACTGGCATGAACCAATTGCTGATGTTCATCGGCGAACAAGAGCCTGGATTTGCTCCGACTCCGATCAACGCGCAGATCGCGGAGGTTCAGAAGGCGAACGAAGCGATCGTCGTCGGCAACCCGGCCGAGCCGTTCGTATCCGAGGTGTACGCGCAGGTCGGTCAGCAGCTTGACAATATCATCGGCGACGCTCGCATCCAGTACATCGTTGGTCAGATCGACGATGCCGGCTTCGACGCAGCGATCGAGCTGTGGAAGAAGACGGGCGGCGACGACTACATCAGGGAGATCAACGAGCTGTACAAGGCAGCGAAAGGCAAATAATAGGCAGGTTCAGACAGTGCAGCGGTCAAACGCTGCACTGTCTGTTATGTGGCGTTTGCGGCGTATGGTGAGCGGTCTGCCATTGGCAGAACCGCAACAGGATGCTCGGCCATATGCCCAATGCGGATTGTATCGACTGTACGGCCGTTTTCCATGAGTGCACGTCCATATGCAGGTCATGGGCTTGGTCAGGAGAAAAGACAAGGGATCAGGAGAACAGGAGGGACATCAATGATGCAGGATCAACCGGTATGGCTGGGGAAGATCGACCTGGGCCAGGCCGGAGTGAGAAGCAAGATGCTGGTCGGAGACATCAACGGCGATGGAAGGATGGAACTGGTCATGGTGCAGGCGGATGGCGGGATTGATGACCGTTATGTGCCGCATCAGGTGATCTGCGTGACGGCCTTTGATCTGGATGGCCGGATGCTGTGGCAGGTCGGCAGGCCTGATGAACATGCCGGCGGTCCGGGCTCGGATTATCCGGCGCAGGTCTATGATATCGACGGTGATGGCTATCTTGAGGTGCTGTGTGTGATGAATGACCGGTTCCTGGTGCTCGATGGGCGAAGCGGGGCGGTGAAGGCTTCCCATGCCTTGCCGGATGAGCATGCCCATGATTGCATCATCATCTGCAACCTGCGCGGTATGCCCTATGCCCAGGATATAATCCTGAAGGATCGTTACCGCAGGCTGTGGGCGCTGGATCGGGATATGAACCTGTTGTGGAAATACGAAGGGAACCCGGGGCATTTCCCCTGGGCATATGATTACGATGGCGACGGCCGCGATGAGGTCATGGCCGGCTACGACATGCTGGATCATGACGGGACGAAGCTGTGGAGCTGCCGCGATCTGAAGGATCATGCGGATTGCATCTGGGTGGGAGAAGTGGACGGTGACCCTGGCAATGGCTGCGAGATCGTCATCGGCGGCAGTGTGACGGTAATGTACAATATGGCGGGTGAAGAACTGTGGCGATATGAGGGATCGATCGAATCCCAGCACATCGCATTGGGGAGGTACCGCGAGGATCTGCCCGGGCTTCAGATCGCCGGTCTGGATCGAATCGTGCGCGGTGACGGTGAGAATCGACGCAGCGGCAAGGATGGGATCTTCCTGCTGGATTCGTGCGGGCGTGAGGTGTGGAAAGAAGACAGGCAAACCCCGGGCTGGCTGACGATCATCGAGACGATACGCGGCTGGGACGAGGGGAAGCTTGATTATATACTGGCATACCGCAGGGGCGGTGGCGTGATGCCGACGATTTATGACGGGCACTTGAATCCGGTGGCTCAGTTTCCGATGGACGGATATGTCGTTCATGCCGACCTGATCGGCAGCGGACTGGAACAGGTGATCATCTGCAACGATGCGGAAGCGCGCGTCTATGGGTCGAAGCCGCTGGATCTGTCGCGCAGCGCGTCGGGTCGTCCGCTTCCCCAGCCGAAGCGGCTGTACAGCTCAACGCTGTATCCCGGCGGGGAATATTAGGCGCCCGGGAAGGACGCCGGGCGGCAAACGTCAGATGAAAGCGCGCTAGGACGCGGTTGTCTGCCGCTATGGCGTCTGAAGGTGCGAGAGAAGCGGCGTGGGTCGTGCCCCGGTTGGCGCTGGTGTGGCAGATGCGGCAGATGCGGAAGAAGCGGTGTGAGATGGGGCGGAGAGCAGAAAAAATCGTGTCTCAGCTGAGTTGAGCTGGTCGAGGCTGGTTCATTTCATATCAGAAATGTTTTCGGAGAGGAGAGGTTGCTATGGTTTATTTTCCTGCGGAACAGAGCAGCTACATGGTGTTTCAGGGCGATATCGAGAAGACGCTGGAGCTGATCGCGAACCGGTATATCGGCAGCCAGCCGAAGCATCCCTGGGTCTATCGGGCCAGCCATCGCGGAGCTTTCAGGCGGGGAAGCGATTATCGCTATGAAATGGATATGCAGAGCAAATTCCCGGAGATAAGGGACGGACAATTCGTCTATGCCTGGGCCAAGCTGTGGTCCGAGCAGGAGGCGGAGTTGCCGTTCAGCGTGAGCTGTTTCGGGCCTGTAAGGCTGTATGTCAACGGCGAACTGGCGTTCAGATCGAACATCCAGGAGGATGTGTTCCCTGATGACCGAAGCTGGTTCCGCCAGAAGCTTCGGGCTGGGTGGAACCACTTCGTGCTGCAGTTTGAGAAGACAGGCACGGGCTGCGGCGCAAGGTTCGGCACCGGTTCGATCAAGGGGTTCCCGTTGCATTTTATCGTGCCGTCACTGGAACGCAGCGGTCAGGAGGGGTGGCTGTTCACGCCTCCTCTGGATCAACCGCTGGACCATCTGCCGGGGGAAGGCACCTCCGAGGCGGAGACGGGCATCGCCTGGCTGCCTCAGGCAACATGGGACCCGAAGCAGTATGCCAGAGGAGTATTCGGAAGACTGTTCGGCGATGAGAGAGGCCATATCGCGTATGCCTGGACGAAGCTGGTCAGCCATCTGGCCGATGCCTCTCCGATCGAAGTGTCTGGCGAGCATGCGGGGCATGTCACCGTGTATCTGGACAGCCAGGAGGTTTACCGTTCGGAACATCCCACGGGAAGGTTCCGCATTCGTCTGCCCGCCTCCTATGGCGCACATGATCTGCTCGTGCGGTGCGAGCGGCCGGAAGCTGGCGGCGATCTCTGGGATCTCTCGCTCAGCCTGCCCCAGCAGGGAGTCAGTCTGGAGGCTCCCGTGGCCGTACAGGGCGTGCAGACAAAATGGCTGTATGTCGGAACGTTCGCAGCGGGTGAAGAGCCCGAGCCGGGCAGTATCTGCAGAACCGACGTCCTGTTCCGGTCAGTGGATGGCGGGACTTACTGGCGGGTGGATCAGCCGCACACGTTCGTCCGTCCATTCTCGGAGACGACCCACTATGGCAGGTGGAATTATCCGCTCGGCGTCACGCTGTATGGCCTGCTGCGCACCGGGCAGGAGCTCGGGCGGCAGGATTATGTCGATTATGTGCTTGACCATATCGAGCAATGCACGGCGTATGAGTCTTACGCGCTTTGGGACAAGGAGCAATACGGCGGAGCAGGCATCGTCCATCAGCTGACGGCGATCGACAGCCTGGATGACTGCGGATCGTTTGCCGCGACCATGCTGGCGGCGATGGAATGCCGGGAACTGAGAGGCGCACGGGCTGCGGCGGACCGGATCGCCCGCTATATCAGCGAGGAGCAATCGCGTCTGGCGGATGGCGCCTTGTACAGGATAACCGGCAGCACCAAATTTATGATCGATACGATGTGGTGCGATGATCTGTATATGAGCACGCCCTTCCTCACCCGATACTATGAGCTGACCGGCGACAGGCGCTATATCGATGACGCGGCCAGACAATTCCTGCTGTACAGGAAGTATCTGTATATGCCGGAGCAGAAGATCATGTCGCACGTCTATGACTTCAAGTTCAACAAGCCAACGAATATCCCCTGGGGGCGCGGCAATGGCTGGGTATTGTTCTCGCTTGCGGAATTGTTGCGCGTGCTGCCGGAGGATCATGAGGATCGGGAGGAGCTCATGCGTTTCTTCCGCGATCTGTGCGAAGGGTATCTGGCCCTGCAGGGAGAGAGCGGACTGTGGCATCAGGTGCTGACGATGCCGGAGTCGTATGAGGAAACTTCCTGCACGTCGATGTTCGTCTACGCGTATGCGCGCGGGATTCGCTGCGGCTGGTTGGACGAGCGCGAGCCTTATATCGCCGCGGTGGAGAAGGGCTGGCGGGGATTATCCCGCCTGGCGATCGACAAGCACGGCAACATCTATGGAGTATGCAGAGGCTCGGGCTATGCGTTCTCGCCGCTGTACTACAAGGACGACCTGTCGTGGAACCTCAACGATACGCATGGCATCGGCATCGTCATGCTGGCCGGGATTGAGACCTGGCTGATGCGCAAGTCGCTGGAGGGACACGCAGGCTGATGGAGGTACGCTGGTTCGCTCGCTTCGCTATGAGCCTGTGAGGGTGCCGTCGAGGATGCTGCGACTGAGTCCGAGGTCCGCCCGAGGTACAAGCGGGTTCTGGTCCCAATCATTGCACCTGAGTGGGGAGAAGCGAAGGGGTGTCACCCAGCCTTCTCTCATCTCAACGGGCTCGGATGCATTTCAGGTTAAAAAGTTAACTTCATACACGGCCCCAATGCGTCCATCATCAAGATGAAGTTAAAATCTTAACTATATTTACGGTTTTTCTGAGAGAAATTGGGGGAATGTGGTTAAAAATTTAACCAGATTGTGAAAACGAGGGCTTTTCTCCGTTCGTTGAAGTTAAATTTTTAACCACATCTGTACTTGGGGATGTCGAGCGGCATGAAATGGGATGAGAGTCAAGAGGCGGCGGAACCAACGTGTGTGACCAGGGAGCCGACGGCATGAACCCGGGTCAGGATAACGAAAGTATCGCAGGAGACTGGCAGGGTTTCGCCTGATGATGGCGAAACTAAACATTGATCATACTGACTGGAGGTAAGATGGTGGCACAATCCTATTGCTTTGACTTTGGTCCTGAAGGTGAGCCGGCGAAGGGCTGTATCAAGATAACAGACAAAAGTGTCTACACTCCCGATCTCGGTTACGGATTCGACAGCACGGAGCATGTGACGGCGAAGGCACGAGATGTCGGACAGGGGATCGAACGGGATTTCTGCATTCCTTATAATTCGGTGTTCCTGGTCGACGTGCCGGACGGATGCTACAGGGTCTCGCTGATCGCAGGTGACCCCATGCTGCCGACTGCCATGACGATTCGAGCGGCCAAAAGGCAGATCGTCCTGCATAACCGGACAACGGTGCCCGGACAGTTCGTGCGCGAGATGTTCTCCGTCTATGTGCGCGGCGGCCAGCTCAGGCTGGAGTTCTCCGGCAATGCGCCGCGGATCAATGCGCTGGAGATCGTGCCCGTGCCCAATGCCCTGAAGCTCTTCATCGCGGGCGACTCGACGGCTGCCGACCAGGAGAACTTCCCGTACGCCGGCTGGGGACAGATGCTCGGCATGTATCTGAAGCACGATGTGGTCGTCGCCAACCACGCCGCATCCGGACGCAGCTCGAAGAGCTTCATCGATGAAGGCAGGCTGGATGCGATCAAGGCGGAGATGCGGAAGGACGATTTCCTGTTCATCCAATTCGGCCACAACGACGAGAAAAATGATCCCGACCGCAACACCGAGCCTTACTCCACCTACCAGCAATACCTGATGCAATACATCGAGGCGGCAAGAAGCGTGGGCGCTCATCCGGTGCTGCTCACCTCCGTGCAGAGAAGATATTTCAACGAGGATGGGACGCTGCAGGATACGCACGGCGATTACCTGCCCGCCATGCGGCAACTGGCTGCGGAGCAGGGAGTGCCGCTCATCGATATGGCGGAGAAGACGAAGGCGCTGTACGAAGCGCTCGGGCCGGAGCGGTCGAAGTCGCTGTTCGTCATCGGCGAGCGCGGCGAGTTCGTCACCCATCCGGATGGCGTGGTTGACAATACGCATTTTCAGGATATCGGCGCGATCAAGATCGCCGGTCTTGTGGCGGAAGGCATCCGGGAACTGAATCTGTGGCCATTAACGATGTTTCTGCGTTAAAGAGAACGGTCGTGATATGCAGCCATCTGCATGCCACGACCGTTTGTTGTGCGGGTATCCGCTGCAACGGGCTGTGTTCATCTTGGCTGGTGCGAATGGCGGGAGCAAGGATCCGAGGACCACGCCGAGATCCGCATTCCCGTCGTAACGGTACGTCGATTCGATTCGCTATGCGATCTCCGATTTCACGGACTTCTTCTGCATCTGCTGCTCGACGAACTTGCGGTACAGCGGGTGAGTGGCCATCAGCTCTTCGTGCGTGCCCTGGCCGGTTACGGCGCCTTTCTCGAGGAAGATGATGCGATCCGCGCCGATGACCGTCGACAGCCGATGGGCGATGATGAGCGTCGTCCGTCCGCGCATCAGGTTGCCCAATGCTTCCTGGACGAGCGCCTCCGATTCGCTGTCGAGGTTGGATGTCGCTTCATCCAGCAGGAGCAGCTTCGGATCACGCAGCAGCGCCCGGGCGATGGCGATGCGTTGCCGCTGTCCGCCGGACAGCTTGACGCCGCGCTCGCCGACTTCCGTATCGTAGCCTTCCGGCAGCTGCTCGATGAACGTGGCATTGGCTTGCCGAACCGCGGAGGCGATCTCGGCATCGCTCACGGAGCGCGACAGCCCGTAGAGCAGGTTGCTGCGGATCGTGCCTGACATGACGGGGCTCTCCTGCAGCACGTATCCGATGCCTTCTCTCCAGCCGAGCAGCGGGAGCGTATCGATCGCATCCTCGCCAAGGGCGATGGTGCCGTCGGTCGCGTCGTAGAAGCGCTCGATCAGGGAGAAGATCGTCGTCTTGCCCGCGCCGCTCGGTCCTACGAAGGCAACGGTCTGACCCGGCTCGATGGTGAAGTTGACATGGCGCAGCACATGCTCGTCGCCGCCGTATGAGAATGAGACGTCGCGGAAGTGGAGCGGCTGATGCCAATTGATCGAGGCCGGTCGCCCGGATGCGGTGGCCCGTCCTGCAGGCTGATCCTGTCGGCGCGAGGCGCCGGAAGCCTGGGCGGACGGAGTATCCTGGACAACATGAGCACCTTGGGCGCCTGAAGCATCCTGAACAGCCTGCGGATCATCCGCAGCCCGGGCAGTCTGGGACCCCTGAGCTCCTTGGATGGTCTGCGCAGCCGGAGTATCCTGGACAACATGAGCACCTTGTGCGGGTGGAATGGCCTGATCGCCCTGGACAGCCTGGGCTGCCAGATCAGCCTGAGCATCCCCCGCCACTTCGCCCATCGGCTCCGTCTCGGTATTGAGCAGCTCCTGGATGCGCTCGGTGGCGCCCATCGCCTTCTGGAAGGCGGTGAAGAATTGCGCCAGCATGCTGAACGGCATGACGATCTGGAACATGTAGATGATCACGGCGACGAGGGTCCCGGCGGACAGATCGCCGGCCGCGACGCGAGCCCCGCCGTAGCCGATCAGCACGACCAGCACGGCCATGATCACCGTCGTGATCAGCGGCGAGACGAACGACTGGATCTTCGCTTCCCGCATGCCGAGGCGGAACAGATTCGCGATCTTCTCCTCGCCCATCCGGCTCTCCAGAGCCTGGGCGTTATGCGACTTGACGAGCCGGATGTCGCTCAGCACGCGGCCGAGTCCGGCGCTGAAGGAGGCGAGCTCGTCCTGCGTATGCAATGAGATGCGATAGACGAGCCGTCCGAGCGGCACCAGGATCGTGGCGGATACCGGAACAGCGGCCAGCATGATCAGCGTCATCTTCCAGTCGATCACGAACAGGATGATCAGCGCGCCGATGATCGAGATGATGCCGGATATGGATGTGACAAGGTGATTGGTGACCAGCATCTTCACCGTGTTCGTATCCTGCGTCACCCGGCTGATCAGCTCGCCGGATTCATGCTTGTCGAAGTAAGGGATGCGCAGCTTCAGCACATGATTCCAGAGCCGCTCCCTGATCTTGCGCACGAGGCTTTCTCCAAGGTACGTCATCAGATAGTAGGAGAAGCCGCCGGCCGCCGCTTGCAGGATAAATGCCGCCGTCAGCCAGATCACGACTCCCGGCTCGATGCCGGCGCTCGCGAACTGGTCGATCAGATCCCGCGTGAAGATCGGCACGATCAGCCCTCCGGCCGCTTCCAGTATGCTGAGCGCGATCGCCAGGATGAATATCCGCTTCGCAGGCATGGCGTCGCGTATCAGGTTCATAAATTGCTTCCATTGTCCTCCGTTCTCAGGCATCGGGGATCAATCCTTTCTGCTTCATATAGTATTCACAGGCTTCCTGGACGAACCTTTCTTCCTCCGGTGTGAACGGAGAAGTGAAGAATCCGGGAAGTTCCTCATCCTCCAGCTTGCTGGCAGCCGCATTCAGCGCCTGCCAGTTGCCGCCGAACATCTCGTCCGTCATCCTGAACAGCTCCTCCACCAGCGCCTGCACCTCATCCGACTCGGGTGGGTGAAGGCCGATCACCTGCTTCAGCGAATGGAAGAGCGCCGCCGACCGCTTGTTCCATTCCAGCTCCTTCTCCTTGTCGGAGAACAGTTGCCTGATATGATTGAACGTCTGCTCCGGAAATACCTGTGCCAGATATTCCATCTGCTGGTTCTCCGATATGATGCTCTGGATGAGGAACGAGAACACCGACGGATCGATCGACTCCTCCACATCCAGGATGGCGACGGCGTGGTCGAGCGCCTTGATGATCTGGTCAAGATGCCTTCTCTTCTGCTCGATCGCCTGCTTCTGCGCCAGCAGGTTATCCTTCAGGCTGCCCGTCTGCCGCGCCAGCATCTGACTGATCTCATCCAGCGGGAACCCCAGATATTTCAGGGTGATGATCTGTTGCAGCGGGATCAGATCATCCGCGGTGTAATAACGTCTGCCCGTTTCGCTCACATAGCTCGGCCTGAGCATTCCTTTCTCTTCATAGAAACGCAGCGTACGCTGGCTGACGCCGGACAGCTTCGAGAACTGGCCGATTGTCATGGTTTTCTCCATCTCCATCACCTCTGGTACCATTGTAGAACTTGACGTAACGTGAGAATCAACCCTTTTGCTATAAAAAAATCCAGACTGTGTTTCGTTGAACGGCCATTGCTGATCATCGGATGTTCCAATGCTAACAGAAGGTGGGGGCACATCGCCATCAGCAAAAAAAGAATAGGAATCGGCCCGCAAGAGGCGAATAGTCGCGTTCAACTATCATATATTGGTATATACGTCCCTGCATATACACCTGTTTTTGCGGAATGACATATTCAAAAAAGGATTTTAGTGGTATACTTTAGACGATATTCATAATCTTATAAGTTTTCATAAAATTCAGTTTAACAGGGAGGGAGAAGAACTGTGCCTGCACTTCCTAGGGTAAACGAACTTGGATTTTTTGAAATTCGTCTGGAATCGATCGGCGGACTGGGGGCCAATCTTGCCGGCAAGATGCTAGCCGAGGCAGGCGTTGTTGGAAGCGGTTTCAATGGCGTAAGCTTCTCGTCATACGGTTCAGAGAAGAAAGGATCGCCGGTCAAGGCGCATATCCGTTTCTGCGACACGAATATGAATATCCGCGATACAACACCTGTAGAGCGACCGCATGTAGTGGGGATCTTCCATGAGAATCTGTCGCGCACCGTCAATGTCATCAGCGGCATCTATGAGGACAGCATCGTGCTTGTCAACTCCGCCAAAACACCGGAGCAGCTGAAGGAGAAGCTGAAGCTGCTGGGCGGGACGATCGCCGTTGTTGATGCGACGGGGATCGCGCTTGAAGAGAAAAACAGGGTGAACATGGCGATGCTGGGCGCGCTGTTCAGGCTGTGCGATTTCCTGGATCCGGAGTTTATGAAGGGCATCATTCGCAAGTCGCTGGAGAAGAAATATCCGCAGTCCGTGGAACCGGCGCTGCGCACCTTCGAGCGCGGGTATCAGGAAGTGACCTTCCAGTCGTTCCAGCTGCCTGAGGGGGCGGAGATGCCGAAGCCGCAGCGCTGGGATATCCCGATGCTCGGGTACGAGACGCAGCCGCTGGGCGGGATGATCACCAATCCCGGCAACAGCGTGCTGAAGGATCTGAGCATCTCCAGGCAGGGGATGATGCCTCATTTCATCGAGGAGAAATGCATCCATTGCGCGCAGTGCGACACGGCCTGCCCGGACTTCTGCTTCGTCTGGGAGGAGAAGCTGGACCCGAAGGGCCGCCCGCAGATGTTCCTGCAAGGCATCGACTATCAGTATTGCAAGGGCTGCCTGAAATGCGTCACCGCCTGTCCGACCGATGCGCTGGTGGCTGCGCGGGAGACGGACGGTTACGGAGAGGAGCATCGCGTGCCGCATCGCTTCGCCTGGGCGCAGTAAGGCGAGGGCACGCGCTCTGTCGCGGTGAAAACAGAGGCGAGCGAGCAGCGTCCCGTTTGGGCGCAGTAAGGCGAGGGCACGCGCTCTGTCGCGGTGAAAACAGAGGCGAGCGAGCAGCGTCCCGCTTGGGCGCTGTAAGGACGTGGTCACGCGTTCTGGCAAGTGCGAGCTGCTGCGAACGAGCAGCGTCCCGCCCGGGTGCGGCCAGCGTGTGGGCACACGCTCTGTCGCAATGCGCAAGCATCTGATCTGATTTTAAAGTGAGAGGTGATATGCAGATGGCTACAGAAATGCAGAAGGAATTAAGCAGCGGTACGGTAGAGCAGCGTATCGTCTATGAATCCGGCAACGAGATGGCTGCCTATGCGGCACACCAGATCAACTATCATATCATGGGCTACTTCCCGATCTCCCCATCGACCGAGGTTGCACAGTTCCTCGATCTCATGAAGGCGAACGGGCAGCACGATATCAAGCTGATCCCCGCTGACGGCGAGCACGGCTCGGCCGGCATATGTTACGGGGCAGCTGCGGCGGGAGGACGGGTATTCAATGCCACCAGCTCGAACGGCTATCTCTACATGCTGGAGCAGATGCCGGTCCAGTCGGGGACGCGCTTCCCGATGGTGCTCAACCTCGTATGCCGCTCCGTCTCCGGACCGCTGGATATTCACGGCGACCATTCCGACCTGTACTTCGCGCTCAACACAGGCTGGCCGATCCTCCTGTGCCGCGATCCGCAGGCCGTGTATGATATGAATATCATGGCGCTCAAGCTCGCCGAAGATCCGGAGGTTCGCCTGCCGGTGATCGTCGCCTCCGACGGCTATTTCACATCGCACCAGAAGAGAAGGGTGCAGACCTTCGCCCACCGCGAGGATGTGCTGAAATTCGTCGGCGAGCATCCGCCGGAAGGCTTCCTGCATGTGCTGGATCGAAACAACCCGATCACCGTCGGTCCGTACATGAACGAGCCGGACTACATCAACAACTGCTATCAGCAATCGATGGCGATGTACCGGGCCGGTGAGGTATACGACCGCATCCGCAAGGAATACGCGGTGCTCACCGGACGCGACTATCCGATCCTCGACCTGTACCGCATGGAGGATGCGGAGGTTGCCGTCTTCCTCCTGAACTCCGCTTCCGAGATCATCAAGGACGTCGTCGACCAGCTGCGCGCGAAAGGCATCAAGGCAGGCTCCATCTCGCCGAACATGATCCGCCCGTTCCCGCAGAAACAGATCGCGGAGGCGCTGCGCAACGTCAAGGCGCTGACGATCGGCGACCGCGCCGATTCCTACGGCGGACATGGCGGCAACATGACCAACGAGGTGAAGGCTGCGCTGTTCACCCACGGCGTGAAGGACATCCACGTCATCAGCCGCATCTACGGCCTCGGCGGCAAGGATTTCTATGCCGAGGACGCGCATCATTTCTTCCAGCTCGCGATCGACGCGATGGAGAAGGGCTATGTGGAGAAGCCGTTCGACTATTACGGCCATACGCCTGGCGATCCGGACAAGGCGCCGAAGCGCGTGCTGGAGCCGATGAAGTATGAGGACCTGAAGACCGGGCTGATCCGCGTCGAGAAGGACGAGGCGTCCGGAGAGCTGAAGGTTCGCGTTCCGCCGCTCCGCCAGCTGATGAAGAAGCCGAAGCGCCTCGCACCGGGGCATGGCGCTTGTCCGGGCTGCGGCATCTTCTCCGGGCTCGAGCTGTTCTTCAAGGGCATCGAGGGAGATATCGTGGCGCTGTATCAGACGGGCTGCGCGATGGTCGTCACGACCGGCTTCCCGTATTCGTCGCACAAGGCAACGTATATTCACAACCTGTTCCAGAACGGCGCGGCCACCTTGTCCGGTGTCGTCGAGATGTTCTGGGAGCGCAAGCGCCGCGGTGAACTCGACAAGTACGGCCTGAAGGATGATTTCACCTTCATCATGATCACCGGCGACGGCGGCATGGACATCGGCATGGGTCCGGCGATTGGCGCTGCACTGCGCAACCACAAGATGATCATCCTCGAATATGACAATGAAGGCTATATGAACACAGGCGCCCAGCTGTCGTACTCGACGCCGCTCGGTCATCGCACCTCCACCTCGAACGTCGGCAAGTACCAGGGAGGCAAGCTGTTCCATCACAAGGATACGCCGCAGATCATGGCTGCGACGAACATACCGTATGTGTTCACCGGCTCGGAATCGATGCCGCAGGACCTGCTGAAGAAGGCGGCCAAGGCCCAATATTACGCGCAGAACGAGGGTCTCGTCTACGGCAAGATCCTGATCACCTGCCCGCTCAACTGGCTCTCCGAAGAGAAGATGGGCCAGACGCTCATCGACTACGCGGTGAACTCCTGCTTCTTCCCGCTGTACGAGGTCGAGCATGGCAAGACCCGGATCACGTACAATCCGGAGGACAAGGGCAAGCGCATCCCGGTGTCCGAATGGCTGAAAAATATGGGCAAGACGCGGCATCTGACCCGTCCGGAATATGCCGACGCGCTGCGCGCCTTCGAGGACGAAGTCGAACGCAGATGGCAGCGGCTGAAGGCGAAGCACGAGAATCCTTATCTGTAACAGGAGAGTATGCATGGCTACGATCCGACCAGACAGTACCCAGGCCGGCGGCGAACAGCGCGCCGGCTCTCCTGCTCCTGAGGCGGTGCGCCAGCTGATCGGTCTGGAGCAGCCGGAGGAGCTGGCTGACTTCGGGAGGAGGCTTGCGGAACAGGGATTCACCACCGTGCGCCGATTCCTTGAAGAGATTCGCGAGTATCTGCGGACGTACATGGATGAGGAGGCTGAGATGGCGGCGACCGTCGTGCAGCGGGCGCTGACCGCGCTGCCGACGCCGGGCAGGATCAGCCCTTCCTGGCAGAACATCTGGCAGGAGCTTCAGGGCATCGTTCGCTACAAGCAGGAGGTGCTGAGGAGCATCCCGCCAGAGACGCGATCCGGCGAATGGCAGGTGCTGCTCGACAATCCCTACTCGCACCAGCATATCGCCGTTTACCCGGGGCTGACGTTTCAGGAAGCCGCCTACATGTACGCTTACTTTCGCACCGATCTGGAGCCGAACGAGTATATCAGGCTGCAGAAGGTGGAGACCGTGATTTTCCATACAGGCGCTGACGGATAGCTTCAGACGTGCCCGGTGCCGCAGCGCGTGAGCGCAGGCGATGAGGTTTCGGCGGCTTCACTTAAGCGGTCAAGCGGATCGTTCGTGATATCGGGCGATCCGCTGTTTGCTGCTTGCATAGCCTTGTGTGAGACGGTGTACCGCTGCAGGATAAGGGTGATGAGCACACTTGACCCAGGGAACCAGGCACCTATCCTGGGCGATATGCATATGGTGGTCTGTGAGTAACGGCGGCTTCGAGCTGGCCGACCCAGGCGTTCAACATATAAATTTTCAAAACGGTTAAAAGTCGACTTTTTCAAAGGATCTGCATGAAGGATGAATGGTGATTCCCCTCTTTTCTATACATCTTTCCCTCATAATGACAAAATCTCCAAATCATATTGACAGCGCTATGGGCCGGTGATAATATTCCTACAAATCCTATGAACATTGTAAGAAAAAGGTTGACCGGACAGCCGGAAACTTTAGCCAGCGCGGTGATCCGCCGCGAACCAAAAAAACACGAAAAATAGGAGTATACAGGAGAGGGGAACATGATGATGAAAAAGGGTTTGATGCTGTCTTTGATTCTTACACTGATGATCAGCCTGGTCGCTTGCGGAGGCGGCAGCGGCAACAGCGGCTCGGGCTCCGATACCAGGACCGGCAGCTCGCCTCAAAGCTCGGGCAGCGAAGAGAAGCCGCCGGTGGAAATCCTGAACGTCTCCTATGATCCGACCAGAGAACTGTATGCAGCGTTTAATGAAGCATTCACCGCCTATTGGAAAGAGACACACAACCAGGTCGTCACAGTCAATCAATCCCATGGCGGCTCCGGCAGCCAGGGTCGTTCCGTCATCGATGGCATCCAGGCTGACGTCGTGACGCTGGCGCTCGCTTACGATATCGACATGATCGCCGATGCCGGCCTGATCGCGCCAGACTGGCAGGGCAGGCTGAAGGACAACAGCTCGCCTTACTATTCCACGATCGTCTTCCTGGTGCGCAAGGGCAATCCGAAGAACATCCAGGACTGGGACGATCTGGTGAAGGAAGGCATCAGCGTCATCACGCCGAACCCGAAGACCTCGGGCGGCGCTCGCTGGAACTATCTCGCGGCATGGGCATACGCCCGGAAGCACAACAACAACAGCGATGAGGCGGCCAAGCAATTCGTCGAAGCGCTCTACAAGAACGTACCGGTGCTGGACAGCGGCGCGCGCGGTTCGACCAACACCTTCGTGGAACGGGGCATCGGCGACGTGCTGCTCGCCTGGGAGAACGAAGCGTTCCTGGCGCTGAAGGAATACGGCGAAGACAAGTTCGAGATCGTCGTTCCTTCGCTCAGCATCCTGGCAGAGCCTCCGGTCACCGTCGTTGACAAGGTCGTCGACAAGAGGGGCACGAGAGACATCGCCACGGCATATCTGGAGTACCTGTATTCCGAAGAAGGGCAGGAGATCGCCGCGAAGAACTTCTATCGTCCGCGCCTTGAGTCGGTGGCGGAGAAGTACAGGGATCAGTTCCCGGCCATCGAGCTGATCACGATCGACGAGTTCGGCGGCTGGCGCGAAGCGCAACAGACGCACTTCGCTGACGGCGGTACCTTCGACCAGATCTACGTCCAATAATCCATGATGCTTATGATACAGAGAGAGATCGAGACTTTACCGGTGACAGGAGTGACCTGAACCAATGTCCATCCTTAGACGCAAGCGCTTCGTCCTGCCAGGCTTCGGGATCACGATGGGCTTCACGATCCTGTATCTGAGCCTGATCGTCCTCATCCCGCTCGCCGGGATCGTCGTCAAGACGACCCAACAGAGCTGGGAGTCCTTCTGGCAGACGGTGACAAGTCCCAGAGTGCTCGCCTCCATCGAGGTGAGCCTTACCACTTCTTTCGCAGCCGCGATCGTCAATGCGGTGTTCGGCACGCTCGTCGCCTGGGTGCTCGTGCGCTATCACTTCCCGGGCAAGCGGTTCATCGACGGGCTCATCGACCTGCCCTTCGCACTGCCCACGGCGGTGGCAGGCATCTCGCTGACGACGATCTACGCGCAGAACGGGGTGCTGGGCAGCTTCTTCGCCCAGTTCGGCATCCAGACGGCGTACTCGCGGATCGGCATCACGATCGCGCTCATCTTCATCGGGCTGCCCTTCATCGTGCGCACGATCCAGCCGGTGCTGCAGGATCTGGAGCGGGATGTCGAGGAGGCGGCCGCCTCGCTCGGCGCGTCCAGACTGCGCACATTCCGCCGGATCATCTTCCCGGCGATCCTGCCGGCCCTGCTGACGGGGTTCGCCCTGGCGTTCGCCAGAGGCATCGGCGAGTACGGTTCCGTCGTGTTCATCGCCGGCAACATGCCGATGAAGACGGAGATTGCGCCGCTTCTCATTCGCACCAAGCTGGAGCAATACGACTACGTCGGCGCCACCTCGGTCGCCTTCGTCATGCTGATCATCTCGTTCGTCCTGCTGCTGGTCATCAACCTGCTGCAATGGCAGGCCAGCCGCCGCACGATCGAATCATGAAGGGAGGAGATCAGATGGCTGGGGCTACTCCTTCCGCACTCGCACGTTCCGGCAAGTCCGCGGTGGCGTCCGCAGGTCTGCAGGAATCCAGGCTCGTCCGTCTGCTCCTCATCACGGTGGCGCTGCTGTTCATCTTCGTCGTGCTGATCCTGCCGCTCATCACCGTATTTGAGCAGGCGTTCCGCAAGGGCGTGGACGTCTACATCGCCGCCATCACCGATCCGGACGCGCTCGCGGCGATCCGCCTGACGCTGGTCACCGCGCTGATCGTGGTTCCGTGCAACACGATCTTCGGCGTGGCGGCGGCGTGGGCGATCAGCAAGTTTCGCTTTCGCGGCAAGCAGGTGCTGGTGACGCTCATTGACTTGCCTTTTGCGATCTCACCAGTCATCTCGGGCCTGATCTTCGTTCTGCTGTTTGGCAATCAGGGATTCTTCGGACCCTTCTTCATCGAGCGCGACATGCCGATCATCTTCGCCTTTCCGGGCATCGTGCTGGCCACGATCTTCGTGACCTTCCCGTTCGTCGCCCGCGAGCTGATCCCGGTCATGCAGGCGCAGGGCAACCAGGAGGAGGAAGCGGCGGTCAGCCTCGGTGCGAACGGTTGGACGATCTTCCGGCGGGTCACCTTGCCGAATATCAAGTGGGGACTCATGTACGGCATCATCCTCTGCAACGCTCGAGCCATGGGGGAGTTCGGCGCCGTATCGGTCGTATCCGGCCATATCCGCGGCAAGACCAACACGATACCGCTGCACGTGGAGATCCTGTACAACGAATATCAGTTTGCTGCCGCATTCGCGGTTGCTTCGCTGCTGGTGCTGCTGGCGCTGGTGACCCTGGCGGTCAAGGGCTATGCGGAGCGCAAGCATGAGCAGGCCAGATTGGATATCGAACCACAAGGAGGGAACCAGTGATGTATATCGAGGTCAGGGATCTGGTGAAGACGTTTAACGGGCACGTGGCTTCCGACCACGTCAGCTTCAGTATCCGCAAGGGCAGTCTGGTCGGTCTGCTCGGTCCGAGCGGCGGCGGCAAGACGACGATCCTGCGCATGCTGGCCGGGCTGGAGACGCCGGATTCGGGCGAGATCTATATCGACGGCAAGCTGGTGAACGACGTGCCCCCGCAGAAGCGCGGCATCGGCTTCGTATTCCAGAACTACGCGCTCTTCCGTCATATGACGGTATATGATAACATCGCCTTCGGCCTCACGGTACAGAAGCGCAGGAAGCAGGAGATCCGGGAACGCGTGACGGAGCTGCTGGAACTGACCGGTCTGTCCGGTCTGGAGAGAAGATATCCGAACCAGCTGTCCGGCGGGCAGCGGCAGCGGGTGGCATTTGCCAGGGCGCTGGCTCCGGAGCCGCAGCTGCTCCTGCTCGACGAGCCGTTCGCCGCGATCGACGCCAAGGTGCGCAAGGAGCTGCGCGCATGGCTCCGCGCCACGATCGAGCGGATCGGGATCACGACCCTGTTCGTCACCCACGACCAGGAAGAAGCGGTGGAGGTTGCGGACGAGATCATGATCGTCAGCAATGGCCGCATCGAGCAACACGGCACTCCCTATGACATCTACAAGAATCCGCAGACGCCATTCGTCGCCGGCTTCATCGGAGAGTCCCAGCTCCTCGATGATCCGGGCAGCCTGACCGGGTTCGAGGACGTGCAGCCCGGCTCGAAAGCGATCATCCGTCCGGAGTTCACGGAAGTCGGAACGCTGGGCGAGCTGTCGGCGCCATACGCGGCGCAGGCGGGGAAGGTGCAGAGCGTCATGTTCCGCGGCAGCAGCTGGCAGGTGGAGGTCAGAACGGGCCAGCATACGATCCAGGCCTACCGCTCGCTGGAGCAGAAGCAGCTGAAGCCGGGTGACGACATCTGGGTGCTGATCCACCGATTGTATCTGTTCAAGGACGGGGAATCTTACGTGGTGGAGAATGCGAAGAAAGCCGCGGCCGCCCCGGCGAAAGTCGGTCAATCGGCCGCACTGTAACGACCTGATGGAGATCGCACGGGGCACGTCCGGCAGCAACGCCCCCGTACGATGTGCGATAGCGGCGAGGAACGTGGGAGAACAGCAAGGTACGTGCTAACGTCGCCATGTTGAGGAGAAGCAGCAAGGTATGTAAAATCGTGGCAAGGCACGTGCGATAGCGGCAAGCTGCGTAAGATCATGGCAAGGTACGGACTGTCCTGGAGCAGGCACCTTTTCGTATGGGAGGATACGCATGAACAAGATCGCCAAACGTTCCTTGGAAAAAACAACGCCATTGGAGGGAAGCAGGATGGGCAATGCGGTTCATATCGATGAGATCTGGACAGAGCGCATCTTGGACAGCATCAGGGGCCTGGAGTATGGCACTGTACAAATCATCGTACACGATGGCAGGATCGTGCAGATCGAGCGAACGGAGCGCAAGCGATTTGAAGCATCACTGGCGAAAAAAAAAGAAGGGGAATGATCACTGTTTCGGATCGGTGTCATTGTTACATGACTTTGCAGTCAAGGCCATCCCGACGCGGTGTTGACCGGAAAAATGAGAAGTTGATTATCGCCGTAATTAGATATTCAAGTCTAAAATGATAAATAGCTTAAAAGAGCCGACCAGCCAAGGCGACAGCCGAGGCTGGTTGCTCGTTTATCTGGGGATTGATGGGGGTGAGGGCGTAAAATCTTGTCTTCTGATGGCATGGTGGCCTGGCGGTGCCCGTGTTACCGAAGACAAGCGGATCTTCACAGCTATGGAAGATGATTCAGACGATGCACAGAAAGGGGAGTAGATCACATTGGCCAGCATGAAACGAATTCTGTCACTGATGCTCAGCTTATGTTTGATGTTGTCGTCTTTCTCTCTGGCAGTGTACGCGGATGATGCCGCTCCTGCTGCCAACATGATCAACATCCCGGACTCGAGCCCGTGGAAGGGCAGCGTGTTCGGTGATGTAGGCGGACAGGACAAGATCGACGCGACCAACTTCGAGATCACGGAGCATCCGGATGGCTCTGTGACCCTTCGCAGCTCCAACAACCGCGGCAAGATCGCCAGCGACACGGAAGGGATCGCGTATTATTACCAGGATGTCTCCTATCTGGACAACTACGAGCTGAAAGCCACGGCGCATGTGGATGCCTGGAAGGCGAACAATCAGGTGGCGTTCGGCATCATGGTAAGGGAACGAATCCTGGACAATCAGAGCGCCAGCTTCACGAGCGACTATGTGGCGGTGGGCGCGCTGGACCAGTCGATGAAGGGGTTCTACAAGAAAGGTTCAACCTTGGTCAAGTCTGGTTATGAATTCAGCGCCGATCCACCTGGGGCAAACCGAACTTATGAGCTCACGTTGCGGAAATACGGCAATGTCTATTCGATCCGCATCGGTGATCAATCCTATGAGATCGTGACCGACAGCCGGATGGAATATGCGGGGTTGTTCACGTCTCGCAACACGACGGTGACGTTTACCGATGTGGAACTGTACGTGCTGCCATCACACCGGTATGCGACAGAGTTTCAGTTCCGGTACTTCGGCAGCAATACCAGTGGAGCGAAGAATCCGGACCCGTATATCGAACCTGATGAAGGGCTGACGATGAAGGCCAGCGGCGGCAAGATCTCAAGTACTGATGAAGGGATCTCGTTCTATTATGTGGAGATGGATGCGGATTCCAACTTTGAGATATCGGCGGATGTCAGGGTAAAGAGCTTCAACGGAGACAGCTCGATCAACAACCCGAACCAGAAGTCGTTCGGCATCATGGTGCGGGATGAGGTAGGGGAGCATGGCAATACCGCCACACAGACGTCCAACTATGTTGCGGTGGGCGCATTGGACCTGGTTATGAAAGCGTTTTACAAGAAAGACAACCCGAATCAGAAACTGGATACCTACACAGCCAACCCGCCCGCTGCCAATGAAACCTACCACCTGTCCCTGCGCAAGAACGGCGACGTCTACGTGATGTCCGTCAATGGCGAGGAGCAGACGATTGAACTGGACGGGCTGTTCTCGGATGAGGACATCTATGTCGGATTTTATGTCGCGCGCGATGCGGAGATCACGTTGAGCAACGGATATCTCGCGGATGACCGGCGCAAGGTGTTGTCTCTGTCGGTCGACGCCGCTGAGATGAAAACCGACTATCTGGTTGGGGAGAGTCTGGAACTGACCGGCCTGAAGGTCACCGCTGTAACGGAGGACGCGGAGGGCAACCTGCGTGAGGAAGTGCTGAACAGCAACGAATATGTCGTGACCGGGTTCAACAGCGGGACACCGGGAACCAATACGATTCAAGTCCATTTCCATGGCTTGAAGGAACCCGTTGATCTGACTATATGGGCACTGTCGGTGGTTCATCTGGAGGTCGAGTTCTATCCGGCGAAGACCGTCTATTATCCGGGAGACAGGTTCGATCCGGAGGGAATGACCGTTTATGCGGAATACAATTCGAAGGCCAGCAAGTATCTGACGCCGGACCTGTACGAGATCAGCATACCTGACGCGACGGAAACAGACGACGGATACGTGTTCGAGTCGCCAGGGACCTATACGGTCAGGGTGATCTCGACCGAGACGCCGGATCAATATGATGAGTTCGATGTGACAGTCAAGGATGCGGAACTGGTGAATATCGAGATCACCAAGCCGCCGGCGAAGTCCCAATATTTCCTGGGCAATGAACTGGATCTCAGCGGCATGGTCGTCTATGCCAACTATGACGATGGTTCGTCAGTCAGGTTGATGAGGGATGATTATGCGGTCAGCGGATTCGATTCGGATACGGAGGGTGACAAGACGATCACCTTGACCTACAAGGGCAAGACCGCTACATTCGTCGTCCATGTGAAGGAACGCGAAGTGACGCATCTGGAAGTGACGCAGTATCCGAAGACGACATATACCGTGGGTCAGAGCTTCGACCCGACCGGCATGGTCGTGTCGAAGGTTTACGATAACGGGGATCGTGATCTTTATACGGATTATGATGTAGATATGGAAGAATGGGATTCGTCGCAACCTGGCGTTACCGTCATTCGCATCATTCCTGACGATACGACCCTTGCGCCGATCACGCTGCCGATCACCATTCGCGAGGCGAAGGAGTATGAGTGGCAGTGGACCCGCTTCGGTCAATCGACCTCGAACGCCAACAACAAGGTGACCTTCCTGGAGGATGGCTCGATCAAGCTGGAGGCGCTGGGCGGAAGCGCGGGCAAGATCACGGGCGATCATGACGGGATTACGTATTACTATACGGTCATTGACGGCCATGAGGACAACTTCGTCCTGTCCGCGGACATCCAGGTCATCGATTATGCGAAGAATCCACATGATGGTCAGGAGTCCTTCGGCATCATGGCGAGGGATGCCAACGGCGTCCACGGCGACTCCTCTGTCTTCGCGTCGAATATCGCGGCAGTGGGCGGTTACAGCGGCGGCACGCGCAATGACAACGGCACGCAGCTGTTCGTCAGAACGGGCGTGGAGTCGCCGGATGGCGCGGGAAGCCAGGGGATCAAGAGGGTCATGCTGAAGAATGAGCGCCCGGATCCGACCAATACGCATCCAACCGCGAAGTATCGATTAACGCTGGCGAAGACGAACAGCGGATTCGTCGGCAAGCTGGAAGACAACATGAACACCTATGAGGCGATCCTCTTCGAGCCAGATATCCTGACGGTTCAGGATGACAAGATCTACGTGGGCTTCTATGTGGCTCGTCAGGCGACCATCGTGGTCAGCAACATCGAGTTCGAGGTGACGGCGGCGGCAACCGACGCTCCTCGCGTATATCCGCCAGTTCAGGCGATCGAACCTGCGGTTCAGATCCTGTCTCTGGATCGGACATCGGAGACGAACTACGTGTTCAGGGCGAAGGCCAACGCATCCGGCGCCTATACGCTCAAGCTGGGTCAGACGACGATCGCACAGGATGTGTCCGGCGAGGCAGGCAAGATCGTGGAGATTCCGGCAACGCTCGCGATGGGCAACAACAAGTTCACGCTGACGTTCATCCCGGATGATACGCAGGTTCTGACGAGCTATGACCGCATCATCTCGAACTTCAAGGTGGAGGTCAGAACCTACCGCGACGGCGAGGACATCTATGTGTCTCCGACCGGCACGCCTGAGGGAGACGGTTCGCAGGAGAGGCCACTGGATCTGGATACGGCGATCGACTTCGTGCTCCCTGGACAGAAGATCATCGTGCAGGATGGACGTTATGTTCGCAAGTCGAGCCTCGTGATCAGGAAGTACAATGACGGTCGCGAGGATGCGATGAAGATGCTCTACGCAGCTGAAGGCGCGAATCCGATTATCGACTTCGACAAGAAATCGGAAGGCGTCGTGCACAGCGGCAACTACTGGCATGTGAAAGGCCTCAGCTTCACGCGAAGCGCCGACAATTACAAGGGCTATACCCTGGGCGGCAATCACAACATCATCGAGCTGAACAAATTCTACGCCAATGGCGATACGGGCTTCCAGATCAGCAGGACGGACGATGCCACCTCCATCGAGGACTGGCCATCCTACAATCTCGTCCTGAACAACGAATCGTACGATAACAAGGACCCGTCCCACAACAATGCCGACGGCTTCGCAGCGAAGCTCACCTCGGGCGTGGGCAACGTGTTCCGGGGCAATGTGGCGCACCACAACATCGACGATGGATGGGATCTGTACACGAAGGCAGGGCAAGGCGCGATCGGGGCGATCCTGCTGGAAGGCAACATCACGTACCGGAATGGCATGCTGACGGACGGAACGGTGGGCAATGGCGACAAGAACGGCTTCAAGCTGGGTGGTGAAGGCATCCATGTGCCGCACATCGTCCGCAACAACATCGCCTTCGAGAACGGCGCGATGGGCTTCACCAGCAACAGCAACCCGGGCGTGATCCTTGAGAACAACATCTCCTTCAACAACGGCGGAGCGAACCTGAATCTGTCGACGTACACGAATATCCAGGAGGACTTCCAGCTGTCAGGATTTGTCTCGTATCGCACGCAAGGAACGGCGAGTGACAATGTCCCGGAGCGGTTGAAGGCGAGCGACAACTTCCTGTTCGACGGAACGAAGTCCGTCAATGCTGACGGCAAGGTGATGACAAACGATAACTTCGCCAGTCTCGTGCCGGAGGTGCTGCCATTCCCGCGCGATTCGCAAGGCAACCTCATCCTGGGAGATTTCCTGAAGCTGATAGACGACGTGATCCCGCCAGGAGAAGTCCAGGACGTCAAGGTGATCAGCGGCAACAGTCAGCTCACCTTCACCTGGACCGACCCGGCAAATCTGGATCTGGAGAAGATCCGCATCTCCGGCGAAGGCGAGACGGTCATGGACGCGGTGTATGCAGAACCGGGCGCAGGCAGCTACACATTCACCGATCTGATCAATGGCGTGACCTACTTCTTCCGCATCACCACGATCGACCAGAGCGGCAATGAATCGGCCGGGCTCATGGTATCCGGTACTCCGCAAGCGCCTCAGTTCTGGTCGCCTCTGCCCGCCAAGCCAGCACCCGAGGTGAGAACAGGGGATGACGGGGCAGCGGAGATCGTGCCGGTAGCAGAGTGGGACGGTGATCGGATCAGCACATCGATCCAGGATGAGGTGTTCAGTCAGGCGCTGGAGAGCGCGGCAGCTGACGAGAACGGCAAGAAGACGGTTATCATCCGACTGGAGCAAGCGGCGAAGCAGGTGCAGGTCGAGCTGCCGGCGCAAGCGGTAAGTTCGTCCGAGCCGCATCAGGTGGTGATCAGCAGCTCCATCGGCATCCTCGTCCTGCCTTCGAACATGCTGAGCTATCTGGATCTTGGCGAAGGGGATACGGTACAACTGGTGATAGCGGAAGCCGAAACGGCAGACGACAGCGAGCGCAAAGCAGTCGAGATCCATGTGAAGGTGAACGACGAGAACATCGACTGGAACAACGCGGCGGCCGCTGTAACCGTTGAGATCGCGTATGTGCCAACGACAATCGAAAGACTGCTGCATGAATTCCTGGCCGTTGTCTTCATCGACGATGAGGGCAACCAGATCCCGATCTACAACGGACGCTATGATCCTGAAACGGGACGCGTCGTCTTCACGACGAGCCATTTCAGCAGGTACGCGGTGGTGTTCGCGCCGAAGACCTTCTCGGATATCGCTTCTTATCCGTGGGCGCAACATGAGATCGAGGTGCTGGCGACCAAAGGCATCATCAATGGCACATCGGAAGAGCGGAACACGTTCACTCCGGGAGCCAACATCAGCCGGGCTGATTACATCCTCCTGCTGGTGAAGACGCTGGGCCTTCAGGCGGAGGTGAAGGATAACTTCGCGGATGTGCGTCCGGGTGATTACTACTACGAAGCCGTGGGCATCGCGAAGGCGCTTGGCATCACGAACGGAGATGGCAAGGGGAACTTCAATCCGCGTGCGGAGATCACCCGCCAGGATATGTTCACGCTGACGGCGAGAGCCCTGGCGGTGGTCGGATATGAACTGGACGCTGCGCCGGGGGCCGTGCTGGATTCGTTCACGGACAAGGACCAGATCGCCAGCTACGCACAGGCGCCGATCGCCGCACTGGTGGCAGACGGACTGGTACGCGGAAGCGGCGGCAAGCTGAATCCGCAAGACAGCACGACCAGAGCCGAAGCGGCCGTATTCCTGTACAGGCTCTATAACCTGCCATAATCGACGAAGTTGAGAAGGGACAGTCCAGACAGTCAGCCCAGACTGACGGATGGACGTGTCCCTTTTCAACTTATATCGCGGAAAGCAAAAGTAGATCAGATCTTCCCTGTGGGCGCACAGATGGATCAGGTTTACAATGATGGATGGATTATCCTTGTGATGATTGAATGCACGCTCATAGGCCCTCTGTTCTGCTTCCTCTGCTTGTTGTATCTGACCAAGCTGTGATGAGGTGATCGTACTGTTCGGGATCCCTCGCTCGTTAAACATTGGACTGCGGGTACAGGAATCGGGGATTGATTCTTTTTCATCTGAATATCTCTGCTGAGATGTTGTGGACATAGGTACGGCCATATGATCGCCCCTTTAAATTAAAAAAAGCCGCCTATAGGCGGATTGTTTGGTATAATATGGGATGTCCGGTAAGAAGGGGCAGTCGGCATTCATCTTCCCTTGAAGGGAGGTGATGCCATGAGTGTCTTCGAAGCGATTTCACTCATGATTTCCTTCGGAACGTTAATCGTGATGCTATTAACGTCCAATAAACGGAAATAGACCGCCCCTCAGGAAAGGTATCGGTCTATTTCGCTCTCGATTTAGCCGACTGCCTTCGGCTTACTGGATGGCCGCAGGTGTTGCAGCACTTGCGGTCTTTACTATCTTTATGATAATTCATGCTGTTTATACGTGCAAGTTATTCTGCCGTTAGCCAGTATGAGTACGACAATTTTGGACGATTGATCAAGACCATCTATCCGAACGACTCCGTGAAGCAGAAATTTTATGATCAGGCAGGGAGGCTCATCCAGACAATGGATGAAGAGGGTCAGAGCGAGCAATTCAGCTACGATCGAAACAGCAACCTGGTTTATCGAGTTGATCGTGAAGGCCAAACTTTCACGTATGACTACAATAGTCGCAATCTGCCTACGCAAATCACGGGGACGAATGAGCATGGCAGCAGTGTGAAGACGTATACCTATAATGCGGCGGGACAACTTCTGACCGCGTCTGTAGACGGCAAAACATATAGTTATACGTATCATCAAGATGATGGAACCTTAACGAAGGTCACCTATCCTGATAGTCGATCTACAACGATCAATCAGTACGAGGCCGAGTCTCGAATTGAGATAACAGATCCGTTCGACCAGCAGATCCACTTCTTGTTCGATACCAAACTAAATACATATCTGGATGTCCCTGGAACATATATTCGCTGACAACCTGTCGTCACAAGATTTACGTAAAATATTAATTGACCGCGACCTCCGTAAGGAGGTCAGCGAGCTGGACAAGCGTATCCCACCCGTTCAGATAAAAGGCATGATTGACAATAAAATAATCTTTAGATCCCTGGGGTTCAGATATGAACATGTTTTATTATTGCACAAAAAATTACATATTGACAATAAACAAGTGGTCCTATACTATTATAGTTAATTATTACTATTAATCCAATTATTTATTATCAATTATGAAAAGGAGGTGACGCTATGAATCTGAGTGTACAGTTCCATACGGATAAGCTCCCTGTCGCATATCGTCTCTGTATCGTCTCGATAATTAAACAATGCTTGCGTACGGGAGATGAACAGGCGTATCTGAGATACTATGACGGCAACAGGCCGAAGCCGTTTGTGTTCTCGGTGTACCTGGATCAATTCCGGTATGATGGCGATGAGATTCTGCTCAGAGGCTTTACGCTAAATCTGTCATCCTCGGATTATGACTTCATCATTCCTTTCCTGAATGGCCTCCAGCAGACCCATCGATTCCAATACAAAGACTACCAATTCACCAGAGGGCTGATCCGGTATGGCCGGGAACAGACCGTTCAATCTTCGAGCATCGTCGTAAGGACCAGAAGTCCGTTGCTGGTGGAAGATGCGAATGGCAAACCTCTGGCACCTTCGGACCCGACCTTCAGTGAGGAATTCCATACGATCGCTTCCAGGATGTCAGAGAGCCTCAGGGGCAAGCCACTAAGCGAAAAGGTTCGCATCGATCCCATTACGTACAGGAAAGTGGTGATCAAGGAAAGAAACCAGCCATATGAGCAGGCCTATGAAGAAGGCAAGGCCCAAACCCCTTATCTCTACTTTACCGCATATCATGGAACCTTCGTCCTGCATGGCCATCCGGCTGATCTGAAGTGGTTATTGGATAACGGGGGCGGACTGAGGAATGGGCAGGGATTCGGACATTTGGAATTGGAAAGGGAGGTGATCGCAGGAGATGAAGCTAAAATTGCATATTGACGATTATGTGACAGCCATCCCGGGAGTCGCGCTCATGAGACTGCAGGAATGGGCTGTGGCCAATCTGCCGGAGTGGCGCGATATCCGATTGGAAGAGAGACCCATTCGCCTGAGGGATGATCATGTGGAGGTGGATTCATCCGTCCTGGACCATCTGCCTAAGTGGTATTTCCTCTATCTGATGCACAGATACTCTGTCAAACGAAGGGAGCAGGAGCGGCTCAGGTCTCTTCTCGCATCGAGTTATCAAACCCCCCGGGACAAGCTGTCCCGACTAAGAGACTCCATCAACAACAACCTCAAGAAATTGACCAACTACTTTCCCAACTCTCCCAAGATCACAGTCATGCAGCATCTGTTAGTCGAAATCAAATCCATCAAGTCGGAGCCAACGGACGAGCAGATGGAGTCGATTGTCGAGCGATATCTGGACCTGTTATCGGATGAACAGTTTGAAGAGCGTCTGACGCTGAACGTGATTCGATCTTTTCTGAACAACAATTTCTTCGGGCAGACGAGTATGTTGCAGCTTACACGCAGCTCATTAAACCTTCAAGGACATATTGAATATATGCAGCGGGATTTTGTCGAGCCGGTGAAACTGGATGTTGCTGTTCGCCAGTGGCTGGATACCTGGCCGGAACCAACGGCTGACAGTCAGAAAGATCTCGTCGACCTGCTCAGGAACTCAGATCGCAACCCGTACAAGCGTTGGGGCGATGAGATCAGGAAACTGAAGCCGGAAGAGATTCATGCCTACATAAATGGCAAGCTGAGATGCAGCTTCGAGGAGGAGTGGCTGGCGACCATTCACTTCGAAGAGATGACGTTCGCCCCTCTGGGGATAAGTGGAAAGCATGTGAACTTCAACTGGGAACATGCTCACCACCAGATGCCGATATCCAACTGGATCCGGCTCTTGTTGTTCATGGCTCCTGCGGGTCTGACCAGCTTCACTCGCTACAAGCAGATGCCGTTTACGAACTTCAATAAGGACGAGTATGAAACCTTCTACTGCTTCGTATACCGGGACGGCACGCCTGAGATGATCTACGGAGATAACAATGCCCTGGACAATATGGAGCATAACGAATCCTTCGAGCGTCTGATCCCCAAGCTGATCGAAAGAGAGACTTATAAGGCGAAGAGGCGGCTTCGGCCCAACATTCAGATCCTCGAGTTCCAGTCGGATATCGACATGAAGAAGACGGTTCTGTATGACTATCATGTGCCTCGCCATGTGCTGATCTACTTCAGCAGCGGCAGAAGCAATCTGCAATATATGCACAGGCCGATCCGGGAGGCATTCCTGAAGCTGATCCTGGAGAGCATCGACCCCATGCAGGTGATCTGGAATTATCTGCGCTCGGTTATTCAAGGCAAAGGGTATCCTTACAGCGCTTATCTGGCCGTCAGAGAGCGCTGGATCATCGAGCAGTTGAAGAAGGAGGGAATAAGAGAGATGGATGCAGCGTTGCAGAAAAAGGCGGGATACATCTATTACATCTCCCAGGAAGGTGCGAAGATTCGCAGAGGACTGGAGCGAAGGGCGGACAAGCAATCCGAAAGCACCGATTATGTGTCCAGCGGAAGCAAGAGAGCGGCGGGGATCGCCTATCGTTTGCTGAATGCGGCCCGTTCCGGAGACAGGCAACTGTTCCTGGATACGACGATCAGGCTATATCTGTCCGTCGGTGAGGAGGTACCGATCTCCCTGCTGAATGTGCTTCATGAAGAAAAGGTGGATTTTGCGACCTGGTCAGGCGCCTTCATCACTGGTTTGCTGGGCGGTGAGCAGAAGGAATCGGCGAATGAGCAGGCGGATAATCCGAACAATGAGTAATCAAATGGAGGTTGATCGATGATGAGGAAAACATTAACGTTGTCAGTGATTTTCCAGGCGGGATCGTTGAATTTCGGTGAAGGAACTGCCAATATATCCGAGCTGAAGAAGTTCCATCGCGGCAATGGCGAGGTATATACCTTCGCTTCCCGGCAGAGCATCCGGTATGACATCGTGCGGCTCGGCAATGAATTGTTCGGCTGGAATCTGAAGACGGTGGACAAGAACAAAGGCGTGGTGCAATTCAAGGAGGATGTCACGATCGCCGATTCGGTCGAGATGGACCTCTTCGGCTATCTGAAGACCGGCAGCAAGCCCCGGAAACGCCCTGCCGTTGTCCGTTTGAGCCATGCGCTTGCATTGGAGCCATATAAGGGAGACATGGAATTCCTCAACAACATGGGGTTGGCGGAGCGTGCCGGGGAAACGCCTAACCTGGCGAATATCGAGCAGCACCTCAGTCACTATGCGTATCATCTCAGCGTTGATCTGGATCGGGTGGGCATAGATGAAGAGGTCGAGCTGCCGGTCGAAGAACGGGTGAAGCGGGTTCAGCAGTTGCTGGACATCCTCAAGGTATTAAACCGAGATATTCGCGGAAGACGGGAGAATCTGGCGCCACTGTTTGCGATCGGCGGGGTCTATCCGTTCTCGAACCCGCTGTTCATGGGTCGCGTAAGCTTGCGCGGCAGTGCGGGCCGCTGGAGCATCAACATCGATCCGCTTCAGGAAGCATTGCAGACGAGCTGGAATGGGACAAGCGGTCAGGAGCTGACGCGCATCGGGCTGGTCACCGGTTGGCTGGACAATGAATCGGACATCCGCGACAGATGCGGTACCGTACATTCCATCGAACAATTCTTCCAGTTGATCGGCCAAGATGTGCAAGCAGCATTCGGGGCGTGATCCGATGAAGGTGCTGAGGCTGCGGCTGTTCCAGGAAACGGCCTGTTACAAGAAGCCTGCTGCGTTCAAGGTGGGTGAGACCTACCCATTGCCGCCATACTCCACGGTCAAGGGGATGATCCATCATGCGTTGCAGGCGGATGAATACATTCCGGTGGCGATCAGTATTCAGGGAAAGTATGAAAGCAAGCTGGTGGATTACCAGAGGCACTATTTCGTCAAGTCCCACAAATATGGAGAATTTCCTCTGGTGTTGGACGGCCTTGCTTTGAACTATGATTTCCGTGAAATGACGACGATGCCGATCTATATGCACATGCTGCTGAATGTGGAGTTGGTCGTTCATCTGCATGCTGACGAGGGCATCTTGGCCAAGATCCATGATGTGTTTCACCATCAAAACCCGCCGCTCAGCCTGGGTAGATGGGAGGATCTCGTGCGAGTCGATGAATGCAGCTATGTGGATTGTAAGCCGGTCGACGATGATCAGGAGACGGTGCTCCCGATCTATATCCCGACTGCCAAGGCGGATGATGTGAGCGGGGTTCCGTACCGGCTGAACTGGAGGTATGAGATCAGAGAAGGCGTGCGACAGTGGGAGCGGATCAAGGTCCGATATATTCCCGCTGGCGAATGGATCGGACATCTGGATCTGATGGTTGATCGGGATGGCTATCCGATCGCATTTCCAGCTGAAATGGAGGAATAGTTTCGATGTTATACGCCAAGTCGATTCCAACAGAATCCATCGCCGAGCATACGAGACTGCTGCTGCAAGGGCTTGACAAGCTGCGTTCGTGCTACGGCAAGAGGATCAAGGCGGACGAGGAGTTCTGGGAGCTGCTGAGATTGGCGGTCATAGTACACGACTTTGGTAAGGTAAATCTGTTGTTCCAGAACAAACTGCGCAGATTGTTGGGGGAGCCTGAGCTCCCCTGTCCTGTCTCTCCGGAGGGAGAGATCCCCCACAACTATGTGTCTGTTGCCTTGCTTCCGGAGAAGCAACTGCTCTTGTCCCGGGAAGCGTGGAAACTGCTTGTCTACGCGGTGGGCTATCATCATGAGAGGAAGACATTGCCGCTTCGCAAGGATATCCTGGAGTTCATGCAGAACACTGTGGATCGCCGCTTGGTCGAAGAATTATTCGCAGAGATGAATTGGTCGTATGAGTATGAGAAGCCGAGCAATCTGCTGCTGAACATGTTGGAGAAACGGCAGGAGGCTGCTGATGAGATCAAGTTGGACAGGGCTTTCTTCCGACGTTATGTGTTGCTGAAGGGCTTGCTTCACAGACTCGATCATGCCGCATCTGCTCATGTGGAGGTTGAGAGGGGCGTTGATGAACATATCGGGGAGAAAACGCTGAAGTTCCTGTCAAGGTACGGGATTCGTCCGGCTCAGCAATTCGCCCTTGAGCAGCGTGATGTATGCACGGTAATGGTGGCTTCCACCGGAACCGGCAAGACGGAAGCGGCAATGCTATGGATCGATGATGCCAAAGGGATCATTACCTTGCCTCTGAGGGTCAGCTTGAACGCCATGTTCACCAGGTTGAAGGATAAACACAATGTTGGAGTTGAGAGCCTGGGGCTGTTGCATTCCGGAAGCTTCGATTATCTGTCCAATCTTGACTTCCTGGATGCGGAGGTCAGCTATCAGGCGTCAAGACAGCTGTCCGAGAAACTGACCCTGTCCACGATCGACCAGGTCCTGAAGTTCCCGTTCCTCTATCGCGGATTCGAGAAGGAGTTGGCTACGATGGTCTACACGAAGGTCGTAGTGGACGAGATTCAGGCGTACAACCCCAATATTGCCGCGATGCTGATCAAGGCTCTGGAGACCATCGCAGAGATGGGAGGAAAATTCCTGGTTATGACGGCTACCCTGCCGAATCTGTATCTGGAAGAATTGCGAAGGCGGCTGAGGAATCGCGGCATATCTCTTGCTTATGGCGAGTTTCCGAATGATGACCTGCTGCGCCATCGCATCAAGCTGCATGACAGCGAGTTGCTTGAGTCCTCCGATCATATCGTGCAATTGGGCATGAACCACAAGGTGCTGGTGATCTGCAATACCGTGGATCAGGCGATTCGTCTCTATGACGAATTGAAGCGGGAGACCGGCGTTCTGGGATTGTCTGTTCCGGTACATCTGCTTCACGCCAGATTCGTGAAGAAACACAAGATGATGCTGGAACAGCGGATTACCGAGTTTGCCCGATCCGGATGGCATCTTGATAAGGATGAACATGGTCCCGGGATCTGGGTGACGACACAGGTGGTGGAAGCGTCGGTGGATGTTGATTTTGATTACCTGTTTACCGAGGTGTGCACGCTTGATAGCCTGTTCCAGAGGATGGGTCGTTGCTATCGTGTCAGACCTTACATCTTGGATGAGCCGAATATTCATATATTCATCAGGAACGCTTCCGGCATCGGGCATGTTTATCACAAGGACATTACGGCGATGGGCGTGCAATTGCTGCGCGAATATGAAGGTGTGCTGTTGAGAGAAAGTGACAAGATGGAGATGGTGACCCGGCTGTATCAGCGGGAGAACCTGAAGGATACGGAGTTTTTGAGGAAATTTGATCAGGCATTGCATCTCTTCGATTATATCAAGATGTTTGATCTCTCGTCGCAGGAGAGTCAGGAGCTGCTTCGTGAGATCAGCAATGTCGAAGTGATCCCGCCGAAGTATTGGGAGGAAGTAGCCGAGCTGAGGAAACGGTATGCTGCGGAGACGGAACCAGGTAAGAAACGGGAATTGCGGCGTCAGATGGAGCAGTATACGGTGTCGCTTGGTGTGGATGCGATCAAGTTCAGAAAGATTGCTGTGAGGCCACTGGAAGAACACGGGCTGGAGTATATGCACTGGATCAGCCATGCCGATGTGGAGTATGAATTCGATGAGGAGTCATTGGAAGGTGCGGGGTTGAGGTACAGGAAATCTTCTGATCAATACTAGAGGTGTCGTTTTATGGATGGAATCAGCGGAGTTGAAATGCACTATTACGCCATCTGCAAGCGTAAACTATGGCTGTTTCATCGAGGCATTCGCTTCGAAGACGACGGCAATGAACGAGTAACAGCAGGAAAAATTGTGCATGAAAATTCTTACTCTCGTATGGATAAAGAATTTGCTCCAGATGAAGATATCCGTATCGATCGACAGGCTGGTGATGTGCTGCGTGAGATCAAACTAACCAGCAAGATGGAGGCTGCTGATCGTTTGCAGATGCTCTATTATCTCTATGTGTTGAAGAGCAGGGGTATTTTTCGAAAGGGCTTGCTGAGTTACCCTTCTGAAAGAAAAACAATAGAGGTGCTATTGGATGAAGCGGGTGAAGCCCAGGTGATGATTGCTATGAAGAACATTAAGCGTATCGTCAGCAGTGAGATCCCAAAGTTCAAGAAGCTGCCTTATTGCGGGAAGTGCGCATATAAGGATTTTTGCCTTTCTGGGGAGGTAGAGGTGAATGGATCGTAATATTTACATTCTATCTTCTGGAAGATTGAAGAGAAAAGATAACACGCTATATTTTGAAAATGAAGATGGAGTTAAAAAGCCAATCCCCGTAGAGCAAACGAACAGCATTCATTTCTTTGGATCGGTTGACTTTAACACATCTTTGTTGCATCTTTTATCTCATTATCAGATATGTTTTCATGTTTATAATTATTATGGATTCTATGACGGTACCTTCACACCAAGGAAGTCCAAAGTGTCGGGACACATTGTGGTTCAGCAATCTGCACATGTGCTTGATACCAGCAAACGGCTGTATCTGGCCAGGTGCTTCGTTGAAGCAGGTATTCATCATATGATTAGAAATTTGCGAAAGAACAATCATGCTGACCTCACATCGTATGTGAATACAATGGAGTCCCTTGCATCCAATATTCGCGAAGCCTCGGATATTCCGTCGCTGATGGGGATAGAGGGCAGTAGCCGCAAAGTATATTATGAAGCACTTGGACGATTAATCAGGAACGGAATGACATTTGAGGAACGTAACAAGCAACCTCCGCAGGATCCAGTCAATGCCATGATATCATTCGGAAATAGTCTAATGTACACTACCATCCTTTCGGAATTTTACAAGACAGTTCTTGACCCTTCAGTCAGTTTCTTGCATGAACCGTCAAGGAAACGGTTCTCGTTATGTCTCGATGTTGCGGAAATTTTCAAACCTCTGGTGATCGACCCGTTGGTCTTGTCATTGTTGAATAACAGGAGAATCAAAAATGAGCATTTTGATTCTAAAGATGGAGCGGTATATCTGAATGACGAAGGGAGACGAAAGTTTCTTGACGCATATGAAGAGAAACTGAATACCACTGTCAAACATCGAAAGCTGAATCGTAATGTATCTTATCGTTACCTGATCAGGCTGGAAGCATACAAACTCATTAAACACTTTATTGGTGACGAGACGTATAAACCAATTAAAGCCTGGTGGTGAGGATATGTATGTGATTATCACTTATGATGTTGGTGAGAAACGAGTACAGAAGGTCTGCAAGAAACTGAAAGCTTATCTCGATTGGTCTCAGAATTCAGTATTTGAGGGGAATATTACGAAAAGCAAATTGATGCAATGTCTGAATGAACTAAAGAAGATCATCCGAAGCGAAGATTCCATTTATGTTTATATGATTGAGAATCCCAAGAACTTACAGAAAGAAATCATCGGTGAGGATCGATCTTTGCACCAGATCTTGTTCTAGAATGATGCATCAAACGATTTTTATGCAACGTAGCCCAGATCCCTTGATACAATTGGAATGCGGGTGATTGTAGCCCATAATGCTGATACACGATTAATCGTTCGATGCATTCCATACTTCGTCCAGGATTCTTCAGAACAGCCGGAGATATTGATTTATCAGGCATTTTTTATTATTTTTGAAACAGGGGTTTTATATGAACGTAGTGGGATATAAAGGATCATCAATGCGGCGGACGATGCCGGTTGCTTTTTTGTTTTATATGAACGTAGTGGGATATAAAGCCTGCCAGCTGGGAGCCGGCTGCTCAGGCGGCCTGTAGTTTTATATGAACGTAGTGGGATATAAAGGACATTGAATACTGATGTATCATCGTATTCGACGGGGTTTTATATGAACGTAGTGGGATATAAAGCGCATAGCGTGGTGCCTCAGCCCCGAGACTTCGGGGTTTTATATGAACGTAGTGGGATATAAAGGCCCGCATGGGAGACGCCGATCCCGATTCCGGGCGCTGTTTTATATGAACGTAGTGGGATATAAAGCTTGACGTCATTGACAGGCAGAAGTTAATGGCGGAACGTTTTATATGAACGTAGTGGGATATAAAGCAATTCGCCATTCGGCATCACACGACTTCCGCGCTCTGTTTTATATGAACGTAGTGGGATATAAAGGCGTTTTCGATCAGACTAAGTAGCTCCCCTGCTAGAGTTTTATATGAACGTAGTGGGATATAAAGCGCTTTCCGGGTCATGAGACTGTACGGCTCGATGTCCAGTTTTATATGAACGTAGTGGGATATAAAGGTACCACTGCTTGCCTGTATCCAGCCCCCTGATGCCGGTTTTATATGAACGTAGTGGGATATAAAGGAAATACTGCGGCTCGTCCACCAGCTTGAACCCGGCCGTTTTATATGAACGTAGTGGGATATAAAGTTTCTTTTAAGTTATCCGATGGCACAAAAGGGGGGTTGTTTTATATGAACGTAGTGGGATATAAAGGATTGTCCCGGATCAGCTCCAGCAGGATGTCCGGGAGTTTTATATGAACGTAGTGGGATATAAAGGCGGCTGCAATACTGCAAGAAGATTCTGGACAAGACTGTTTTATATGAACGTAGTGGGATATAAAGCAATATCCTTCGATACGCCGCCGATGAGTATACGCTCGTTTTATATGAACGTAGTGGGATATGAAGAATGTTATATCTTCCATCCTTTTTTGCCAGTCTCGCGTTTTATATGAACGTAGTGGGATATAAAGGTATGAGCACGTGCAGGGCAAAAACGGCGGCAATAACGTTTTATATGAACGTAGTGGGATATAAAGCCTGCCAGCTGGGAGCCGGCTGCTCAGGCGGCCTGTGTTTTATATGAACGTAGTGGGATATAAAGATTGTTGCTCTACCTGCGTCCTAACTGACTCCGGCACGTTTTATATGAACGTAGTGGGATATAAAGGGTCACTGGTCGCTTTACGACCGATCTCAAGCCCGGGTTTTATATGAACGTAGTGGGATATAAAGTGAGTAAGGCGATGCAACTGCTGACGATTGCGAAACTCGTTTTATATGAACGTAGTGGGATATAAAGCTCACGACAAGTTGCGTTCTTGACAATGTCCTTCATGTTTTATATGAACGTAGTGGGATATAAAGCAGGATCGTTCCGTCAGCGCGGATGCAAATGTCCGCGTTTTATATGAACGTAGTGGGATATAAAGAAAGTACCCGTGATTCCGTATATATCCAACACCACAAGTTTTATATGAACGTAGTGGGATATAAAGAATCCCGGAATTCTTCCACGTTTTCAAGGATGATTACGGTTTTATATGAACGTAGTGGGATATAAAGTTCGAAACCGGACACTGCATCCTGTAAGGTTAACAGGGTTTTATATGAACGTAGTGGGATATAAAGATGTTTGAGTTTGAGTACGTCTTTACCACCATGTCCGCGTTTTATATGAACGTAGTGGGATATAAAGTCTATCGTCACCTCCCTTCGCCTTCATAAGCTCTACGTTTTATATGAACGTAGTGGGATATAAAGGGGTGATGTCGAAAGGTGCTTGGTACGCGGTCCGATGGTTTTATATGAACGTAGTGGGATATAAAGAAGATTCCGGCTGAGAATCAGAAAACGGTGGTGGCCGGTTTTATATGAACGTAGTGGGATATAAAGCATCAACCGAGAGAAACACACCTTCGCCCTGATAATGTTTTATATGAACGTAGTGGGATATAAAGCTGAACAACTTGGGTCTGCCTTGGGTTACTCCCAACGTTTTATATGAACGTAGTGGGATATAAAGGGTGGCAAGGAAATGTACAATCGTCTCGACATCGACGTTTTATATGAACGTAGTGGGATATAAAGATACTCCCATCCCGTTCCATATTCGGTAGGATCAGGGTTTTATATGAACGTAGTGGGATATAAAGCTGATTTTGACGATACCGGCCACATGCGTCACCTGCGTTTTATATGAACGTAGTGGGATATAAAGACAGCTTTGTTAGAACAGTCGCTTCGTGATCATCTCCAGTTTTATATGAACGTAGTGGGATATAAAGGTTTTTCTGCTGTGTAAATGATAACGTCCCGTTCGTAAGTTTTATATGAACGTAGTGGGATATAAAGGTCACAGGACACTTTTCAGGATATAGAACTTTTTGAAGTTTTATATGAACGTAGTGGGATATAAAGGTCGCTTAGCTTCTCGGGCCTCTTTTCTCCACAACCGTTTTATATGAACGTAGTGGGATATAAAGTGTGTCAATGCCATCCACACACGAGGTGTAATTCGCGTTTTATATGAACGTAGTGGGATATAAAGACGTTCACTGTTGACCGTCAGCGGGTAGTTCGCCCGAGTTTTATATGAACGTAGTGGGATATAAAGACCTCCGAACAAATATGATGCTGCGGCACCAGCCACACGTTTTATATGAACGTAGTGGGATATAAAGACTTCTGTTCAAACGTCTGGGGTGTCTGACTGTTGCCGTTTTATATGAACGTAGTGGGATATAAAGCTGGCAACCTATGCCGTTCAACCCCCTTCTATGTCGTTTTATATGAACGTAGTGGGATATAAAGTTCCAATGCGGAATGAAAGGGGGTGTGAATGTGAATCTGGTTTTATATGAACGTAGTGGGATATAAAGGAAAAAGGCGATGGCTGCTGTGAGGCTCAATCCGGGTTTTATATGAACGTAGTGGGATATAAAGCGTTCGTTCCAAGTTCGTTCCAAATTCGTTCCACCAAGTTTTATATGAACGTAGTGGGATATAAAGCGGCACATCATCGAAGCGCTGCGAGATCCTGCTGTCGGTTTTATATGAACGTAGTGGGATATAAAGTAATTTACGAAAAGCAAGAAAAGTATGAAGAGGCAATAGTTTTATATGAACGTAGTGGGATATAAAGGGTGCTCTTAATCGCGTACAGTCTTGATGCCGGTCCGGGTTTTATATGAACGTAGTGGGATATAAAGTCCCGGAGCGGTACAACGCTTCGCCTGCGTCCACCGGACGTTTTATATGAACGTAGTGGGATATAAAGCCACCGACGCTAAGCTCGATTTAATATTGTCCAAGCTTGGTTTTATATGAACGTAGTGGGATATAAAGTTTCTCTGCCGTCAAGATAGATGCGGATGTCTGCTGTGTTTTATATGAACGTAGTGGGATATAAAGCCTTGCGTGAGAGATCGTTCTGCACCCGCTCATGTCCGTTTTATATGAACGTAGTGGGATATAAAGGAACAAAGTCACATTTGGGCTGGAAAAAGTGCATAGTTTTATATGAACGTAGTGGGATATAAAGGTAGCATCCAGCAGCGTCGCTCGCAGTGCTGTCCTGGTTTTATATGAACGTAGTGGGATATAAAGAAACACATTTGACTCGTAGCTGATCCGGATCGACTCGGTTTTATATGAACGTAGTGGGATATAAAGATCTACGACTGGCCTGATTGCCTCGACCAGTTGCAGTTTTATATGAACGTAGTGGGATATAAAGCTGAAATATCCGAAATCCGGCAGTTCCCCGTTAGCGGTTTTATATGAACGTAGTGGGATATAAAGGTTGTTCACCTAAACTCCCCGTTAGTTGAACATCAACGTTTTATATGAACGTAGTGGGATATAAAGGCACGAAAGAGCAGACAGCCGTTCCGTTCGGTGTGAAGTTTTATATGAACGTAGTGGGATATAAAGTTGCTTGCCGGACTCCAGGCCGCGTATGCCGACTGGTTTTATATGAACGTAGTGGGATATAAAGAGACCACGCCGAAAAAAGGATGACGCTCTATGCACTAGTTTTATATGAACGTAGTGGGATATAAAGGGAAATCCTTGCGTTGCTGCGGGTCGCTCTGGGCTTGGTTTTATATGAACGTAGTGGGATATAAAGGATCAAAAAAGTCCTGCATGGACAGCAGATCGAGCGTTTTATATGAACGTAGTGGGATATAAAGGCAAATAGGAGCTCGTCATCGTCGTAAATCTCGACAGGGTTTTATATGAACGTAGTGGGATATAAAGGCACCTTTCGACATCACACCTGACATCTGCGAGCACGGTTTTATATGAACGTAGTGGGATATAAAGCTTGTTTTTCACCCTTTCTTATTTCGTCCACGGACGTTTTATATGAACGTAGTGGGATATAAAGTAGTGAACCAAATATTTTTCCATCAAAATCACCCTTGTTTTATATGAACGTAGTGGGATATAAAGTCCGATTTTTTCGCATCGCTCTGCCCCCACCCCTGCGTTTTATATGAACGTAGTGGGATATAAAGATACGTTGCAGGCGTATTCGTAAATGGAATCAAAAAGTTTTATATGAACGTAGTGGGATATAAAGAATACTTCCGACCACTCCCCATTCGGAGTATTTGCCGTTTTATATGAACGTAGTGGGATATAAAGGATACACGTTTTCAGAAGCACCCGCAACAGTCGGGTAGTTTTATATGAACGTAGTGGGATATAAAGTCATTCCCGCGCTGTTCGGTTCCTTCTATGGGAAAGCGTTTTATATGAACGTAGTGGGATATAAAGCGACAGGTTCATTACCGGGCTTAATTTCAAATTCCCGTTTTATATGAACGTAGTGGGATATAAAGTAGTCCTCAACCACCTTTCTAAGTTCGGTAATAAACGTTTTATATGAACGTAGTGGGATATAAAGTAGCATAAGTTTTCCGCTGAAAGAAAACCGCTTTACGTTTTATATGAACGTAGTGGGATATAAAGCTCGCACCTCCCGCCCGGACAATCGTTGCCGTAGACCGTTTTATATGAACGTAGTGGGATATAAAGTAATCTTGCCCTGATGAATGGGGTTTACATACGTTCGGTTTTATATGAACGTAGTGGGATATAAAGCTTGTTCACGATCTCTGTTTTCCATCCGAAACCACAGTTTTATATGAACGTAGTGGGATATAAAGGAAGCATTCGCCAGCAGGAACCCGAGTGGTTCAGCGGGTTTTATATGAACGTAGTGGGATATAAAGCTTCTGGGAACAACTCTTTGAAATCGGGGATCCGTGTGTTTTATATGAACGTAGTGGGATATAAAGTTCCTTCGGAAGCGGTCACCATTCAGGCGGACGGAGCGTTTTATATGAACGTAGTGGGATATAAAGATAAACAGAAATATCGCAATCACCCACGGGGCGGAAGTTTTATATGAACGTAGTGGGATATAAAGTTCGTCTTCTTCGATAAATCCCTTGTCCTTGTGCCAGGTTTTATATGAACGTAGTGGGATATAAAGCCACTACATGGCCGTGACCGGCTACAGCGCCTGGTGGGTTTTATATGAACGTAGTGGGATATAAAGTCGAGAATGTTGGGAGCGAATCAGAAATTGTATCCGTTTTATATGAACGTAGTGGGATATAAAGACAGAAGGAACCGAAGGCGATTTTGCCCGAGTCCGCCGGTTTTATATGAACGTAGTGGGATATAAAGTAAATATCATGTCGGCAATATTCCTTGTCCGATTCGGTTTTATATGAACGTAGTGGGATATAAAGTTTTCGAAGAAATGGCACTCGGGTTGATCGCATCGCTGTTTTATATGAACGTAGTGGGATATAAAGCAATTCCGACCCGAGATTTCCGTAATGCTCATCCTTGTTTTATATGAACGTAGTGGGATATAAAGAAAAATATTATTGTTACCCTCTTGATGTCCGTCAACGTTTTATATGAACGTAGTGGGATATAAAGTTACCCGGACGGAGGAAAAGAATCAGGAGG
>CALGAO010000007.1 GCA_937957685.1 uncultured Paenibacillaceae bacterium | reverse complement strand
GGAAGCCTTTTTCCATGCTTTTCCGCATTCGTTCACCAATTATTCCTTTTTTCTGCCCACAAACATTTTACACTCACGCTTCATACCTGGCCGGCCGAAGCCCTCACGACCGCCGGGAAAACAGACAGGCAAGCGATCTCCTGTGCGGAGGCGCTTGCCTGCGGATGTGTGTCCTTGCGTTTCATGAATAGTACGGGACAAGTACGATATACGCGATCAGAGAGATAGAACCAATGATGATCGACCATAGTCCCAGCCCTCTAAAGCCCATGAGCCACGCCGCACCGCCCAGGACGATGCCGGCCAGCCCAAACCACTGCGGCAGCACGAACAAGGAAGCGATCGACATGGCCAGCGCGACCAGGCCCAGGGACTGGTTGCTCGCGCCCGTATCGCCGTCTCCCGCATAATCCTCGCGCTTCTCCCCGAGCATCGAAGGATCGGCGATTTCTGCGGCGAACTCGCTGTCTTGAATGTTTTTCCTCTTTTTGTCGGTTGTTCCTTTCCTCGCTTGTTCCTTGCTTGCCGGCATCTGCATCACCTGATTCTTACTTCTGTTTGGGCTTGAACGTATGACAGCAGGTCTCCCTGGACTGGGCGGCATAGTCGGTGTGTTCCGTATCGAACGTTTCTCCGGCGAATTCGGCCTTGAACCTGGCGTCAGCATGCTTGTCGATATCGATCATGATCATGTCGGCCGAACAGTTGTTGCCCATGGACCAGTATGAGCAGTTCGCCACGCTGCATTTGACTTGCGGCATATCATCACCCCTTATTCAATTTCTCCTTCCGGGGCTGAAGTTATACGTGCCTGCGTGTCGGAAACCCTGATTCAGACAAGGAAAAACCTCATCCCGACAGCTCTGTTCGCCAGGCGATCATGAGCTGCAGGATGAGGTTTCCTGCGCCAGTTTTGTTCGGTTGTGCTGCCAGCCATCCCGACAATCGGCAGTTTGCCATCAGACGCGTTCGCCCCGGATGCGCTTCTCGGTCACATAATCATTCTCGTAGTAGGCCAGGTCTTCACGAATTTCCTCGAAGATCTTCCACAGGGACAGGATGATGTTCCGCGCTTCCTTGACCGGCTTCTTGCGGAAGCGGATCAGATCCTCGCCCTTGTACGCATAACGCCCATCCTCGGAGTAACTTTCGTTCTTCGGATAGAAGAAGCTGTTCACACATCGGTGATAGATCTCGTATAGTATGCGCTCCGCTGATTCCTCGTTGAAGCTTGGCCTGCGCAGGCAGATGCCCAGTTTCTCGTCGTACACTTCGCAGAACACGAGCAAATGACGCAGATCGGAGAGAAAGCCGGCGTAGAACTCCTGGACCTGCGGCTCCGCCTCTGCCCCTGCAAGAGTCGGAAGCGACTGATTGTTGAGGAAGGATTCCATCAGTGCGATTGATTGCTTCATTTTCGTGCGCGTCGTTTCACACAGTTGCTTGATATCACGATTCATCAGCGGATGCCTCCTGTACGATTGAGAAGGTTGTCGGTTTCGGACAAATCCATTTTTTATCCTAACATAAATATCGGGCGATTGTAAGAACAATAATAGTAATTCCAATCCACGAAAGTGAGGCGGTATGCAACATGCGTTTCAACTGGAAAATAGCCGCTGGTCTGGTGTTTGTCGTGGCGCTGGTCGCGCTTGCCCTGCCGCAGACGAGCCAGGATCGGGAAGAAGGCAAGGTGCAGCTGAGCAGCGCGCAGGAGATGAGATACAAGCGGCAGTTGCTGGAGCAGGACATGATCCGGACGGAAAGCCTGTGCCGCAGCCAATGCAAGCTCGACATGCGTCAGATGTTGCGCGAGTGGAACGATGGAGACAGCCATGAGAGCGACGCCGAGCATCTGAAGGAGATGCAACAGGAGCATCCGCACATGCGTTATCTCGAAGTGACACGCGGCGAGCAGACGCTCCGACAGGGCGATCTGTCCGCTCTTCCCGAGGATATCCTCCCTTACATCGAGCTGGCGAGGGAGCGCGTGAAGGCCAATCGGACTTACGAGTCGCCGCGCATCTCGACCGACGAAGGTCCATACTTCGTGGCCGCCATCCAGGACGAGTCCGCCGGGAAGAGCGGCGGTTATGTGCTGGCCGCGGTGAAGCAGCAGATCATCGAGAGAATCCAGAGCGAGCAGCGCAAGAACCTGCGTCTCGTGCCCTATCCAAGCGATGCAAGGTTTGGCATCCAGTCGGCCGACTCTGATACGCTGCGCAAGGTCGACGTGGATCACCCCGAGGAGAATGAAGATATCAGCCATTATTATGTGAACGACATCGTCGTGAGGTTCACCGATGAGCCGGGAGAAGAAGCGCTGAGCCGCATCCGCCGGGACATCGACGCAAGCTGGGTGCAGAAGACCGGATACGCCTACATCTTCCGGTCCAATACGATGACCTATGAGCAGATGCTGACCTATTTCCGCGACCACTACTCCACCAAATATATCGAGCCGCACTATATGTATGTGACCAACGTGACGAACGTGACCAACGAAGAGCCGAATGACGCCCTGTATGCCGACTATCAGTGGAACCTGCCAGCCACGCGGACGGAGTCCGGGTGGGAAGTGGCGAAGGAAGGAGAGGAAGTGATCGTCGCCGTCGTCGATACGGGAGTCGATCTGGATCACCCCGATCTGAAGAACCGGCTGGTCGAGGGGTATAACGTGTATACGGAAGGATCGGATGCCGACGATGATGTGGGTCATGGCACCCACGTGGCCGGCATCATCGCTGCGGAGATCAACAATTACGAAGGAATCGCCGGCATGTCTCCGCACAGCCGCATCATGCCGGTGAAGGTGCTGGACAGCACGGGGGCGGGCAGCACCTACGCTGTCGCGCAGGGCATCATCTGGGCGACGGACCATGGCGCCAGGGTGATCAACCTGAGCCTCGGCAACTACGCGGAGGCTCAGTTCCTGCACGATGCGATCCAGTACGCCTATGATCGCGACGTCGTGCTGGTGGCGGCAACCGGCAACGACCATACCGAATCGCCGGGGTATCCGGCGGCGTATGATGAGGTCCTCGCCGTTGGCGCCACGGATGTGAACGGACAGCTCGCGCAGTTCTCCAACTACGGCGCCTACGTCGATGTCTCCGCGCCAGGAGTCAGCATCGCCAGCACCTATCCGGGCAACCAGTATGCGGCCCTGTCCGGCACCTCCATGGCCAGCCCGCATGCTGCGGCCCTTGCGGCGATGATCCGCAGCGTCAACCCGTCGCTCTCCAATGCGGAGGTGATGGATCTCATGCGCTCCACCTGCACCGATCTCGGCGACACGGGACATGACATCTATTACGGATATGGCCAGATCGATGTGGCCAGAGCCCTGAACGCCGCGAGGAGCGACGGCCAGTCCGCGCTGAGCTGGGGCGAGAACCTGATGCGCAAGCTGGAGCGCATCATCCGGAAGTATCGGTCATAGTCTGCTGGCGGATCTGATCATCTTTCATCCCCAGCCAGCTGGTCATCTTTCATCACCTGCCGGCTGGTCATTTTCATCCCCCGTCAGCGCAAGAAGGGAGCCGCTGAATGCGGCTCCCTTCTGGGATTTGTATGGTTGTGTAAGGAAGTTTGCCATAAGCCGGGTTCTGTACTTCAGTGGTCATCGCGGGCCATGCCCTCCCACTTGTGAAGTGACAATCATCTATCTAGGCCGCACATTGCTGTACGGCTCAAGCGACCAACCCGAACGCGTACCGGGCCAGTACTGCAGCACGAAGCTGCGCGCGTTCCTCTTAGGTCTTGCTCCAGGTGGGGTTTACCAGGACATAAGTCGCCATATGTCCTCGTGGTCTCTTACACCACGGTTCCACCCTTGCCTGTTCGTGACGAAAGGTCACGTCATCGGCGGTCCATTTCTGTGGCACTAGCCTTCAACTCGCGTTGACTGGACGTTATCCAGCACCCTGCCCTGTGGAGCCCGGACTTTCCTCCCGCGGCGCGAGGCCGCCGGCGATTGTCTGTCAAACTTCCTTGGCGTAACAAACAGTATAGCACGATCGTCGAGACATGTATACTGGTTCATATTGGAAGTCTCGGGTTTCGACCGCTTCCGAACGCCTGAGACACGATTTTTTCTGCTCTCACGCCGCTTCGACCGCTTCCGAACGCCTGAGGGCCGAACCCGTCGACTCCAGGCGTTTGAAATCCCCTCATCACCGGTGCATAAAAGGATCCGTCGGCACGGTCGACGCGAGCACCTCCGTCGCATAGCCGGCATCGGCCAGCTGCTGCTTCAGATACTGCGCCACCTTCTCCTTCATCAGCACCTCGGCGTGATGCCCCGGATCGATGATGCAGATCCCGTCCGCCAGGGCATCCTGCGCCGTGTGATAATCGATGTCTCCGCTTACGTACACATCCGCTCCGGCGCGGATCGCATCGCGAACGTATTTGCTGCCCGAACCTCCAAGGACCGCGACTTTCCTGACCACCCTGTCGAGCGGCCCAACGACGCGAACATGCGACACGTTCAGCGCCTGCTTGACCTGTTCAGCGAACTCCTCCAGCGTCACCGGCCCGGGCAAGGTCCCGACGCGGCCAAGGCCTCTCGTCTTGCCGCGGGCGATCAGCTCATACAGATCATAGGCGACCTCCTCATACGGATGCGCCTTCAGCATGGCCTGCACCACCGCCTTGCGCACGCTGTCCGGCACGATCGTCTCGATGCGGATCTCCTTCACCCGCTCCAGCCTGCCCGCCTGACCGATATACGGATCCGTACCCTCCTGCGGCAGGAAGGTGCCGGTTCCTTCGACATTGAAGCTGCAATGGCTATAGTTGCCGATCCAGCCCGCTCCCGCCTCGAATATCGCCTGCAACACGCGCTCGTGATGATCCACAGGCACGTAGACCACGAGCTTGAACAGCTTCTCCGCGTCCTGCTCCTGCAGCGGTTTCACGCTCTCAAGCCGCAGGGCTTCCGCCATCCAGTCGTTCATGCCGCCTTCGGTGATGTCGAGATTCGTATGCGAGGCGTAGACAGCGATGTCATGCTTGATGAGCCGCTCCAGCTTGCGGCCTTGCGAATAATCGGTGATGAGATGGTTCAGAGGACGGAAGATGAGCGGATGATGGGCGATGATGAGATCCGCCTGCTCCCGCACCGCTTCCTCAACAACCGCCTCCGTCACCTCCAGGGTGACCAGCACCTTCTTCACTTCCTTCTGCAGCGTTCCCACCTGCAGACCGACCTTATCCCATTCCTCCGCCAGGGCCTTGGGGGCCAGGCGCTCCATCATCTGGATGACGGTTTGACCATGGGCGAACATAGCAACACCTCCATGATTCGCTCGATTTTCTTGTCCATCTTCTGCATTCCCTTCAGGCGCGCAAATATTCGTTACGGACCTCCGCCGGATCACGCATGATCCGGAAGCCGCGCGTTGCAGCACATCCGTGATCCGCTCGATCTCCGCTTTTCACCGAACCGAACACATACCGTCGGCACGGACCACGATCCGCCGGATCACGCTTGATCCATGGTCGCACACTGCAGAACCTCCGTGATCCGCTCGATCTCCCTGTCGATCTCCGCCAGCCTGTGAGCGGCATTCGGCGATTCAGCATGGGCCGCGATCTGCCTGCGGATGCGCCTGAGCTTCTCCCGCTCCTCCTGCCACTTGGCAATGAACGGCTCCTCCAGACGCTCCAGCAGATACGGACCGAAGCGCAAGGCATCCTCCGCGCTTACGCTCAGCCCGTTCGGTAAACGCCGCGGCCTATACACTTCCTCATTCGAGACCGGAGCCACCCGGGCATGCTTCGCATGCAGGATCTCATAGGTCACTCCGTCCTCCGTCAGGATCGCTTCATCCAGCAGCACATAGTCATGCGCAAGCAGCCATCGGCGCACCGCATCCTCGGCCAGATTCGGCTGGAGGATGAGCGTGTCGACGCCTTCCAGACGCGTAAGTCCAGCGGTCAAGATCTCGGTGATGAGCGCGCCTCCCATGCCGGCGATCGTCACCGCATTCACCTCACCAGGCCGGATGACGCTCAGGCCGTTGCCCCGCCGGACATCGATCCGCTGCGCCAGACCGGCGCTCAGCACCTGCTGTCGGGCTGCTTCGTAAGGTCCTTCGTTCAATTCTCCTGCCACGGCTCGCGTCACGATCTCATGCTGCACCAGATAGACCGGCAGCAACGCATGATCCGTCCCGATATCCGCAAGCACGCTGCCATGCGGTACGAATGCAGCGATCTGCAGCAATCTTCTGGATAATCTCACCATCGTTAAACAACCCACTCAATCCACTTTTTTCGAAATATCATCAGCAATATGCCCGCTGCCACGATCTTGCCGACCAGGGCAAGCTGCAGAAGGGCGGTCAGTTCGCCGCCGAAGATCGCCACCATGATCTCCGGAGCCAGCCAGGCGATGCCTCCGACGATGAAGCAGCTTCGTCCCAGCGAGCGAAGATTCCGACCCGCTGTCCGCGCGATCCAGAGGAACAGCGCCGACGCCACGATCCAGGCGAGCTGCAGCCAGGCGCCATAGAGCGGATCCAGCCACAGATTCAGCAGCCAGGCGTACACGAACAGCATGCCGGTCAATCCACTGAAACTCAAAAAAGCCAGACGCAACCAGGCACCGAAGATCGTCCAGATTAGACAACAGAACGCCAGATAACCGATCGCCCAGCCGGGTTGCCCGGAAACATGATCGATCAACAGCCATTCTCCCACAATCAGCATCAGCAAGCAACCCGCACCGAGACTCAGATAGGCGATCGGCAGGCTTCTGGACGCCACCTTGACGCCGAAGATGAACAGCGAGATGACGAACAGGAGGCTGGCCATCATTTGCAATGGCAATGGAAAAACGTTAAAATTAAGAGCAAATATGGCAATGGTAACAAGAATTCCTGTCGCGGCGATCCAGAGCAAGCCGCCACCATCACGCATGGCGGCAACTGCCGACCGTTCGCGGGCAGCGCCGGATTCCGTCTGCCCGCTGCCATAGAGATTAAGCAAGAAATCACAATAATGCTCCGGCAGTAGCCGGTTTCGCTTCCAATACTGGATCTCCCTGATGATAATGGCTCGCTTGTCCTGATCCATCGCCTGATCACCTCGCTGACCTTCAAATGCCGCTTGTCCCGCGTGCAGGTGTTGAACCGCCAGGCCAAGCGGTCAGGCTGAACAACGGTCTCATCCATCATACGGATCATCGTTGAAGTGCCTGTGAACCTGGAGCATCTTCCATCGGTGATTCCGATCGACGGTGCAAAAAAACCCTCCTGCAAGATGCAGCAGAGGGCATGCAAGACATGTTGCCTGAAACCTATTCAAGAAAATCTTTCAATCGCTTGCTGCGGCTCGGATGGCGCAGCTTGCGGAGAGCCTTCGCTTCGATCTGACGGATGCGTTCGCGCGTAACGCCGAACACCTTGCCGACCTCCTCGAGGGTTCTCGTACGTCCGTCATCCAGACCGAAACGCAGCCTGAGCACATTCTCTTCTCTCTCGGTCAGTGTCTCCAGCACGTCTTCGAGCTGTTCCTTGAGCAGCTCGTATGCGGCTGCATCGGCTGGGGCCAGAGCTTCGGAATCCTCGATGAAATCGCCGAGATGGGAATCGTCCTCCTCGCCGATCGGCGTCTCCAGAGAAACAGGCTCTTGCGCGATCTTCATAATCTCGCGCACCTTCTCCGGACTGAGGTCCATCTCCTTGGCGATCTCCTCCGGCGTCGGCTCGCGGCCAAGCTCCTGCAACAGCTGTCTGGACACGCGAATCAGCTTGTTGATCGTCTCCACCATGTGCACCGGAATGCGGATCGTGCGAGCCTGGTCGGCAATCGCGCGGGTGATCGCCTGACGGATCCACCAGGTGGCGTAGGTGCTGAACTTGAAGCCTTTCTGATGATCGAATTTTTCCACGGCCTTGATCAGTCCCATGTTGCCTTCCTGGATCAGATCCAGGAACAGCATGCCGCGCCCCACGTAACGCTTGGCGATGCTGACGACGAGGCGCAGATTGGCTTCAGCCAGACGTCGCTTGGCCTCCTCGTCACCTTGCTCGATCCGCTTCGCCAGCTCGATCTCTTCCTCTGCCATGAGCAATGGCACACGGCCGATCTCCTTCAGATACATCCTTACCGGGTCGTTGATCTTGATGCCTGGAGGCAGAGACAGATCATCATCGAAGTTGAAGTCATCTCCGTCTGCATCTTCTCCTTCGCTGCGGAGACGCTCGAGATCTTCGTGATCGTTGACGATATCGATGCCCAGATCCGCCAGCTGTTCGAAGAAATCATCCATCTGATCAGGATCCTGGTCAAACGGGCTCAATCGCTCCATGATATCTTTATACGTCAATGCGTTGCGTTTCTTGCCCAGCTCAATCAACTGCTCCTTGACCTGTTCAAGCGTCAACTCCGCATCGTGTTCTGTATCTGGTTTGCTTACCATGGTCTAACTCCCTCCTCCCTAGAATAGACTTAATGCTGCATTTCTTTCAGCTGCCTTTCCAGGGTCATAATCTCACTTGCGATCTGCACCGCAGCCTGAACGTTGCCCGAACGCTCCGCGCGGTGAAGATCTTCCTTTTTCTGCTCGATAGCCAGCTGCATGGGCGCTTTCCTGATCTGGAGGATGTGATCCTCCAGGGCCCGTTCGTTCATGACCGCAGCGACGTCTTCCATCGACAGGGAACTGACCAGCCGCTCCAGCTCGTCATCCTGCAGCATGGCCAGAAAGGTCGACAGTTCCAACGTGTCATGATCATTGTAGTATCGATATATATAAGCAGCTAAAGCTGCATGAGCCTCTACATTAAAATCGGCGCCAAGTCTCTCCTGAACAAGACCGGCTATGTCCGCATCCTGCAACATGGCCGCAAGCAGATTCCGCTCTGCATTATAATATGCCGGACGAAGTGCAGGTCGTGTTATCGCATCTCGCCTGTCATTCATTCCATTATTCCACGGTTTTGCTATATTATCCCCGAATGGCTCCATTTTTTGCGAGGCTTCGATCGTCTGCAGCAGCTCCTGCTTCAGGGATTCAAGCGACACCTGATGTTCGCTTGCCAGATCCTTCAGGTAATATTCCCGCTCGACGGGCGACCGCATGCCCGCGATGATCCTGAGCGCAGCACGAATATACTTCAGCTTGCCGTCCTCGGTGTTCAGCCTGTAGCCTCGCCGCAGATGATCAAGCTTGAAGCGCGTCGAGCTGACCGCTCCCTGGATGATCTCGGAGCGAAACCGTTCGCCGCCATATCGGCTGATATACTCGTCAGGATCCATGCGATCCGGGATCACCGCCACACTCACGTTCAGTCCCGCGTTCTCCAGCATGGACAAACTCTTGGATGCGGCATTGATGCCCGCATCATCACCGTCATAGCAGATGACGACGCGCGACGCATGCCGTTTGATGAGCTTGACATGCTCTTCGGTAAGCGACGTACCCATGCTCGCCACGCCGTTGTGAACGCCGGCCTCCCACGCCTTGATCACATCGACATACCCTTCGAACAGCACGAGCTGGCCAGTCTTGCGGATCTCCGATTTGGCCTGATGGAATTGGTAAAGCAAGCGGCTCTTGTGGAAGATGATGGATTCAGGCGTATTGAGATATTTCGGCTGGAGATCTCCGAGAGCTCTTCCGGCAAAGGCGATGATCCTTCCCGCGCTGTCATGAAGCGGAAACATGACCCTGTCGCGGAATCGGTCATAATACTGATTCCGATCCTCATGCAAGGCGACAAGACCGCCTCGCTCCATCAGCGGCAGGGGGAATTCGCGTTTGTCCAGAAACTGCGTCAGGGCATCGCGCATCTGCGGGGCGTAGCCGATCTGGAAAGCGGTGATCAGCTTGTCGCTGAAGCCCCGGCTTCGCAGATATTCCAATGCCGGTCGGCCCTGCTCGGTATTCATCAATATGTAGTGGAACCATTTGGCGGCAAGCTCATGCGCCTCCAGCAGCTGCCGCCGCTCGGCGGCATGTTCGTCCTGCTCCTCAGGACGATCCACCCAGGCGATCGGCACCTCAGCTTCCTCCGCCAGCTGCCTGACGGCCTCCTGAAAGGAGATGCCTTCGATCTCCATGACGAACTTGATCGCGCTGCCGCCCTTCCCGCAGCCGTAACAGTGGAAGATCTGCTTCTCCGGAGTGACGGTGAATGACGGTGTCTTCTCGGAGTGAAACGGACAGAGTCCTTTCAGATATTTGCCCTGCTTCGTCAAGTGCACATGCTTCGATACGACATCCACGATGTTGGTCTTGCTGAGGACGGCTGCGATGACGTCTTCCGGAATCCTATGCATCCTGACCACCTTCATTACCGCATTATCCGGTTCCTCGTCCAGCTGTCTTGCCGTACAAACACCGTTCATAATTATTCGCTAGACGCTTTGAATTTCCTGCCTCTCGCGCAAAACTTTTGTCAGATGGTGTAGAAAAATCTGCCTGTCACTCTCTGTCATGGCGCGTGGCCCTTTCATCCGCACGCCGCCTCTTCTCGCCTTGCTTCGCGCGTGCCTGGAGGCCAGCAGGAAGTCGATATTGTCGGCCGTATACGGCTGTCCGCGGAACGACATGGCCAGCGCGCCTCGGCCGAGAGCCAGCGCCGCCACGCCGAAATCCTGCGTGATCACGATGTCGCCGGGACGCATGCGATTGGCGATATACAGGTCAACGGCCTGATCCGACGGGTCCACCTGGACGATCTCGACTCCTTCCTCAGGCATCAGCCGATGCGAATAGGAAGCGACCATGATGACGGGCGTGGCGAACCGGCGCGCTGCGGCCACAATCTCCTGCTTGACCGGACAGGCATCGGCATCCACCAGGATGCGCATCTTGGCATGTTCGATAGCAACCACTCGTTTCCATAGGAAATGGCGATGATCCGCATACGATGCAGGTGCGGGTTGTACGGCAAGCAGCGTATGATGATCAGCGAAGCGACGGAAAACCGTTACTATTATATACGCTCAGCAGTGAAAAAAATCCTGCTCGCCGCTTCGCTGTCCTTCCGGGCATACCGATCATCACCAGACGAGCTTGTTGAAATCCGCGATCTTGCGCAGATCCGCGTCGATCAGCGTCAGCATGCGCAGGCGGTTCGTCCGGATGCGCTCATCCTCGGCCATGACCATGACCGCATCGAAGTAGGAAGTGATCGGACCGGTCAGCCTCGTCAGCTCGCGCAGCGCCTCTCCCTCGCTTCCGCTCGCAAGCTTCTGCTCCGCTGCCTGATGGACATCCTGCCAGGCCGCATAAAGCTTGTGCTCGGCCTCTTCCTGGAACAGCTGCTCATCCGGCGCGCCGGAGAACTCCGCCTTGGCCGCGAGATTCATGACGCGGGTGAAGGAATCGCAGATCGCTTTCATATCCGGCAGCTCGCGCACAGCATCGGCCAATGCCCGGCATCTGCGCACCGTGGAGGCGACGTCCTCGAAGCCGGAGGCCATCACCGCATCGACGATGTCATAGCGGGCGAGCTCGCCGAGCACATGCTTGACGCGCAGGCCGAAGAATTCCATCATATCGCGCGCGATCTCCGCTTCGCCTCGCTTCAGCGCGGACGGGCGGGATTCGCGATAGACAGCGAGGGCGATCTCGAACAGCCGGCTCAAGGACAGCGGCAGCCGATGGTCCAGGATGATCTGGACGATGCCCTGCGCCTGACGTCTGAGCGCATACGGGTCCTGCGATCCGGTCGGGATGATGCCGATCGCGAAGCAGCCGGCGATCGTGTCGATCTTGTCGGCGATGCTGACGATCGCTCCGGGCAAGGTCGCGGGAGAAGCATCGCCGGAGTAACGAGGCTGATAGTGCTCGTTGATCGCCACGGCCACGCCTTCCGGCTCGCCTGCCTTGCGCGCATAGTCCATGCCCATGACGCCCTGCAGCTCAGGGAACTCGTAGACCATCTGCGTCACCAGGTCGAACTTGCAGATCGCCGCCGTGCGCTGCACGACAGCAGCATCCGCTGCCGCCAGGCGGCAGTTGTCGCTGAGCTGATCCGCCACCTTGCGGATGCGTCTGACCTTGTCCCCGATCGTCCCGAGCTCCTCGTGGAAGACGACGTTCTCCAGCCTGGACATCGCCGTCTCGATCGACAGCTTCTGGTCTTCCTCGTAGAAGAATTTCGCGTCCGACAGCCGGGCGCGGAGCACCTTCTCATTGCCCCTGGCCACCTGATCGAGCGACACGTCGTTGCCGTTGCGCACGGTGACAAAGTGCGGCAGCAGCTTGCCCTCGCCATCCAGCACCGGGAAGTACCGCTGATGCTCGCGCATCGAGGTGATGAGCACCTCCTGCGGGATGCTCAGGAATGCCGGATCGAAGCTGCCGGTCAGCACCGTCGGGTACTCGACGAGGAACAGCACCTCCTCCAGAAGGTCTTCCTTGATCGGCACCTGCCAGCCGCGTTCCTGCGCCAGCTTCTCGATCTGGCTGACGATGAGCGCTTCACGCTCCTCGATGTCGGCGATGACGAACTCCCGCTTCAGCGTCTCGACATAATGCTCCGGAGCAGGCAGCTCGACCGCTTGCCCGAGGAAGCGATGCCCGTATGTCGTGCGTCCCGAACGCACGCCGGCGATCTCAAGGTCGATCACCTCGCTGCCGAACAGCGCCACGATCCATTTGATCGGCCGCACGAAGCGCAGGTCGTAGGATCCCCAGCGCATGTTCTTCGGGAAGGTCAGGGACGTGATGATGGAGGTCAACCCCTCCGGCAGGACGCCCTCCGTCGGCTGACCAACGCTGCTGCGCTTCGCGAACACATATTCCACGCCGCCGATCTCCTTGACATACAGCTCCTCCGGCTGTACGCCCTGTCCGCGTGCGAAGCCGAGCGCTGCCCTGGTCCAGTTGCCCTGTTCATCCACGGCGAACTTCTTCGCCGGCCCCCTGTTCTCCTCGCTGATGTCCTGCTGCTTGTCCTCCACAGCCTTCACCAGCACGGCCAGACGGCGCGGCGTGGCATACGCCTTGACTTCGCCATGCCCGATGCGCGAATCCTCCAGCCACTTGCGCACCTTGTCCGTCAGCTGCTCGATGGCCCCGCGCATAAAACGCGCCGGCACTTCCTCAAGTCCGATCTCGATCAGCAGATCCCTAGGCATCGCGATTCGCCTCCTTCCCATTGTGAGCGGCCAGCTTCTCCGCTTCAGCGCCCTTGAGCAGCGGGAAGCCCAGCCGTTCTCTCGATTCATAGTATGCCTTGGCGACCATCCGCGCCAGGTTGCGCACCCGCATGATATAGCCGGTGCGTTCCGTGACGCTGATCGCGCCGCGCGCATCCAGCAGGTTGAACGTATGCGAGCACTTCAGCACATAATCGTAGGCCGGCAGCACCAACTCCGCCTCCATCGCCCGCTTCGCCTCTTCCTCGTAGGTGTTGAACAGCGTGAACAGCATCTTTACGTCGGAAACCTCGAAGGTGTATTTGGACTGTTCATATTCGTTCTGATGGAAGACATCGCCGTAGGTGATGCCGTCCACCCATTCCAGCTCATAGACGTTTTCCTTGTTCTGGATGTAGGAAGCCAGGCGCTCCAGACCGTAGGTGATCTCGACGGCCACCGGATGGGTATCCAGGCCGCCCACCTGCTGGAAGTAGGTAAACTGCGTGACCTCCATGCCGTCCAGCCACACTTCCCAGCCGAGTCCCCAGGCGCCCAGCGTCGGCGATTCCCAGTTGTCCTCGACGAAGCGAATGTCGTGATGCAGCGGGTCGATGCCCAGACGCTCCAGGCTCTCGAGATAGATCTCCTGGATATTGTCCGGGGACGGCTTCATGATCACCTGAAATTGATGGTGCTGATACAGGCGGTTCGGATTCTCCCCGTAACGGCCGTCCGTCGGCCTTCTGGAAGGCTCCACATAGGCGACATTCCACGGCTCGGGGCCGATGCTGCGCAGGAATGTCATCGGATTCATCGTGCCCGCGCCCTTCTCCACGTCGTAGGGCTGCACGATGATGCAGTTCTGTTCAGCCCAGAACTGTTGCAGCGTCAGAATCATCTGCTGAAAATTCATCCCTAACACCTCTCATCCATCTTGACTGGAATAAAAAAACTCCCGCCCCTATGCCGACTGTCCGACATAGGGACGAGAGGTTATGCTCCCGCGGTTCCACCCTATTTGGCAATTCCTGCGAACTGCCCACCTTCATCAAGTCGCGCTCCGGAACGCCCTTCACCGACTCGCCATGCCGGGCTCCCACCGTCCCCGGCTCGCTTGGATGAGCGACACTTCGGCTACTCCTTTCCTTCCTCGCGCCGATATGCGATTAACGGTTGTGCCCTTCAGGCACAACGTGAAACATTATACCATGTTCTTCATGACTCGTCAAAAGGCAAGTGGCTGATCTGATCGAGAAAATCGCGCGACTTCCAGCGAACATGCAGATGGCCGTCCATATAGGTGCGGATCAGCTGATTCAGCTGCGCCTTGTTCGCCGCCGAGATGCTGATATTCCCGATCCGGCGCAGATCCACCTGCTGGAGAAGCCGGAGCAGCTTCAGCACCTTCTCCCCTGCCTCCATCGCTTGCGGCTCCCGGATGCGGCATGTCCGGCAGACCGCGCCGCCGTGCTCGACGCTCCAGGCGATGAGCTCGGCGCTTCCGCCGCCGCACAGCACGCAGGCGTCCAGCTTCGGCATGAAGCCCGCGACCGCGAGCATATTCATCTCATAGATATTGGTGATGATCGCGGCATCCTTGCCATCCTCCAGCGCCTGGAATGCCGCCAGCAGCTGCTCGAACAGCCCGTCTATCCGCTCCCCGTCCTCGACGAGGCGATTGGTCATCTCGGCCAGGTAAGCCGCATGGGCGGACAGGATGAGCTCCTCGCGCAAGCGCTGATGCGAGCGGATGAGCTCGCCGGAATTGATCGTCCCCATCGACTGGGACGAGCTGCGGAATACGACGAAATCCCCGTATGTAAAGGGCTGTGAGATAGCGGAGAAGCGGCTCTTGACCTTCTTCGCTCCTCTCGCCATCATGCTGAGCTTGCCCGCCTGCCTGGTGAGCACGCTCAGGATACGGTTCCCCTCCCCGTAATCCACCGCGCGGAGGACGATCCCCTCGACTCTGATCAGCATACATAACTCCGTTCCTTACATATAATCAAAATCCTCGGTTTCGCTCTCATCCCAGTCATCTTCCTGTTGTTCGTGCCATTCATCCCTCTGTGATTCCTTGTACAGCATGTACGCATCCACATCTCCGGTCATCGTGAATACTTTCCATGAAAAATCTTTCATTCGTATTCATCCTTTCACATCAGGATATGAATTTCGAACATACTTAGGGTGAATCGAAAGCATGACGTATATCCGATGTAATAAGTGGCACAAGGCCTTTCAAGGAAATGCATCCACGATTAATGGTACCGCATCTTTATTCTTTGTGAAAGCCTAAATCTCGCAGGACAAGCTCATGATTGCGCCAATCCTTCTTCACCTTCACCCACAGCTCCAGGAAGATGCGAGAGCCGAGCAGGGCCTCGATGTCCATCCTCGCCTCGCGGCCGATCTGCTTCAGCATCGAGCCTTGCTTGCCGATGATGATGCCCTTCTGGGATTCGCGTTCGACGAAGATCACCGCGCCGATGTAGACAACGCCATTGTCCTGCACGTACATCCGCTCCACCTGCACCGCCAGCGAATGCGGCACCTCATCGAAGGTGGCATGCAGCAGCTTCTCGCGGATGAGCTCCGCGATGATGAACTGCTCCGGATGATCCGTGATCTGGTCGTCCGGGTAATACCTGGGCCCTTCCGGCAACACCTTGACGATCTGTTCGATCAACGTCGATACATTGTTGCCCAGCTTGGCGGACACCGGGATAAATTCCGCGAATGGATATTCGGCCCGGTATGTGTCGATGATCTCAAGCAGCTTCTCCGGATGAACCAGGTCGATCTTGTTCATGACGCAGTACACCGGCGTGTTGATATTCTCGAACTGCTTCATGATGAAGCGGTCGCCGCCGCCGATCTCCTCCGTCACATCGATCAGGAACAGGACCAGATCGACCTCATTCAGCGTGGACGTGGCGGCCTGCACCATGTAGTCGCCGAGCTTCGACTTCGGCTTGTGGATGCCAGGCGTATCGATGAAGACGATCTGCGCCTCATCGCTCGTATAGACGGCCTGAATCTTGTTGCGGGTCGTTTGCGGTTTATCGGACATGATCGCGATCTTCTGCCCGATCATCTGGTTCAGCAGGGTTGACTTGCCGACGTTCGGCCTGCCGACGATCGTGACGAAGCCCGATCGGAATGGGGATTTGTTCTTGCTCATCGTGATTCTCCTTTGGCTCAGCTTTAGGCTCATGACTTAGGGCTTGATGACTGCAAAGCCCTGTCCGTAAAAGCGCCGGGAAGCAGCTCGGCGATCGTCGTGCGCACCGCCCTGCCCCTGGTGTTCGCCAGGATCACCGGCATATCGGGCGCGCACAGCTCCGCCATCACCTGGCGGCAGGCGCCGCAGGGCGTGATCGGCTCCTCCGTCTCGCCGATGACGGCCAGCATGCGGAAGGCTCCGGGCTCGGCGCCCCTCGATACCGCGTGGAAGAGCGCGGAACGCTCCGCGCAGTTGGTGCTGCCGTAGGCTGCGTTCTCGATGTTGCAGCCGCCGTAGATCTGCCCGTCGGCCGCCCGAACGGCGCTCCCCACCTTGAAGTGCGAATACGGCACGTAAGCGCGTTCCCGCGCCTCTATGGCATGCTCGACAAGCTCGCGTTCCTCGCTGCTCAGCATGGATAGGTCAATGCTTGAACCGGTCAATGGGATCAACTCCTGCTCATTGATGGGCTTATTCTTGAATGAATGAGTGGATGGATGGCTGGATGTATCGTGCCCCCGATTGCCAGTATGGACACATGCGGTGACGGCCAGGGTCAGGATCATCAGCGCCGCGATTAGCGACGGGAATGTCACTTCCAGCTCGTTCCAGCTGCCGCTGGAGAAGAGCCGGATCAGGAGCGGCAGGAAGATCACGGCACCGATGATAACGGCAAAAAAAGCAGACACCATAACGGCGGCTGCAGCGATATCTTTGGCTATTTTGGCAAGCGGATTGGGGGTCGGGCTGACCATGTCGACCACCGTCTCCAGCGCCGTGTTGGCCAGCTCGCAGATGATGACGGCGCAGACGGCCGCTGTGACGAACAGGATCTCCGCAGTCGACAGCGGCAGCAGCAGCGTCAGCACGGAGATCAGAGCCGCAGCCGTCATATGGATGCGCATATTGCGCTGCGTCGCGAACGAGTAACGCAGCCCGTCGAATGCATAGCTGAAGCTTCTGAGCAGCTTGCCGAGCGCCTTCATCTCACAAGCCCGGCCTTCCGCAGGATGTCCTCCTGTTTCGCGAACATCTCGCGTTCCGCCTCCTCCTCGTCATGATCGTAGCCGAGCAGATGAAGGAAGCCGTGCACGAACAGGAAGCCGATCTCCCGTTCCAGGCTGTGGCCGTATTCCTCGCTCTGCGCGATCGCCCTGTCCACCGAGATGATGATGTCGCCCAGCATGAGCGTCGGCTCTTCCTCGTCCTCATCGAAGGAGATGTCGATCTCGCCCTCTCCTTCCTCCAGCATGGCAAACGACAACACGTCGGTCGGACGGTCGATGCCGCGATAGGTGCGGTTCAGCTCATGGATCTGTTCATCATCGACGAACGTCAGCGCAACTTCGCCATCCTCCACCTGCTCGCTTGCGCCCGCCAGCTCCAGCAGCTGCTCCAGCATGGTAATCCAGGCCTCGGGGATCTGGTGCTTCTCCTGCTCATTGTTGCATATCAGCGTCAACGCCATCTTCTCAAGCTCTCCTTGTTCTGTTTCAATCGTGGATCGGCTCAATTGCCATGTTCCGCCTTCAGGACCGGCAGCCCGCCTAGGCCGTATGGCTCGCGCTGCCTTCTTCCTTTTTCTTCGCCAGCTCCGGGTATTCGATGCGCGAATGGAAGATGCCGAGCAGCGATTCCTTCATCGTGTTGCCGATGATGTCCAGCTCCCGCATCGTCAGGTCGCATTCGTTGAACTGGTGGTCCTCCAGCTTATCCTTGATGATCTTGTCCACCAGGGCGCTGATCTGCTCCAGGGACGGATTGCGCAGCGAGCGCACCGCCGCCTCCACCGAATCGGCGATGCCGACGATCGCCGCCTCCTTGGTCTGCGCCTTCGGCCCGGGGTAACGGTAATCCTCCTCAGTGAAGTCGATCGGCTGCCCCCGCTCCTCGGCCAGCTTGATCGCCTTGTGGTAGAAGTATTTGAGGAGCGTCGTGCCATGATGCTGCGCCGCGATGTCGCAGATCTGCTTCGGCATCTTGTGCTCGCGCAGCATCTGCTCGCCGTCCCGCGCATGGGCGATGATGATCTCCTTGCTGAGGCTCGGCTCGATATCGTCGTGCGGATTGCCCATGTTGCCCTGATTTTCGATAAAATAGCTTGGCCGCTTCGTCTTGCCCAGATCGTGATAGAAGGAGCCGACGCGGCACAGCAGGCCGTTGGCGCCGATCGCCTCCGCCGCCGCCTCGGCCAGATTGCCGACCATCACGCTGTGGTGATAGGTGCCCGGCGTCTCGACGAGCAGCTTGCGCAGCAGCGGATGATTCGGATTGGACAGCTCGATCAGCTTCAGCGGTGACAGGATGCCAAACGCCGTCTCGAAGAATGGCAGGAGGCCGATCACCAGCACCGCTGTCAGCATGCCGCTGGCCAGCACGAAGACGAGCGACAGCACGATGTGCTCCAGATTGTTCAGCTCATCCTGCAGCAGGATCAGGCTGAGCACGGCCAGGCCGCCGCTGAGCGAGATGAGCAGGCCGGTCTTCAGGATGGCCGAGCGCTGGCTGGCCTTCTGGATCGAGAACACCGACACGAGACAGACGATCAGCGAGACGAAGCCGAAGTGGAAATGGAACAGTTGCTCGGTGACCCCTGTATTGAATATGATGCTCGATAATACCGCAAAAATAAACGAACTGAGGATCGCCAGCCGCCCCTCGAGCAGGATCGCGATCAGCATGCTGCCGAGCGCAACCGGCGCGAGATAGCCGACATACAGATAATCCTGGCTCTGGCCAAGGGCCACGATCTTCATCACCACGACGTTGATGACGTAGATGAGGAGCAGCATGAGCATCTGCATGTTGTTGTGGCGGATCTGGAGATCGCTCTGATAGATATACCAGTAGAGGATGCCCACGATCAGCAGGATCAGGAGGATCAGGCCGAGCTGCGCGGCATAGTTGATCTCCGTGCCCAACAGGTCAAGGTCCTGCAGCATCTGGTACAGCTCAGGCGTGATCGTCTGTCCCTGGTTGACCAGGACGTCGTTTTTCTGGATGTAGATCGGTTCCACGCTGTTGCGTGCCGCTTCCTTCGCCTGCAGGGTCGCATCCGGATCGCTGAACTTGTTCGGCGTGATGACGAAGCGGATGATTTCCTGGGCGATCTCGCGGGAATTCGCCGAATTGAGCGACGAGGCGTTGACGAGCTCAGCCACCTTGGCCCTCGCCCGCTCCGCCGTTTCGATCGGCTCGCTCATCAGCCGGTCGACGATCTGACGCGCCACCAGCTCCATCTCCTCGATCTGTTCCGAGGTCAGGCGCGAGAACTTGAAATAGGACTCCTGCGGGATGCGATATTGCTGGTCAAGCACAGCGCTGCGCATCGCCTCCAGGACGTATTCGTTGTAGGTGCCGTTCTTCTCCCAGGTGCGGATCTTCTCGTCGAAGAATTCATCGTACACCGCGGGAAAGACCTGCGGGAACAGCTGGTTGCGATCGCTGGAGGTGAAGGACGGGTCCGCATTGATCACTTCCAGCTTGTCGAACAGGGCGGCGAGCAGTTCGCCATTCTGCATGTTCACCACCGCATAGACCGGCTGCACTCGCTCGGCGGCTTCGTCCTGGGCCTTGCGCGTGGCCGCTTCATTCAGAATCTGCTTCGGTGCGAGAATCGTCGATTCGCTGACCATACCGGGCTCTATATTATACTTTTCAGGCAGCAGATTACCGCTGACTGAAACATAGATCAGTATCGCCATGCAGAGATAGAGGAAGATCCGCATGCCGAAACTGTTCTTCCAGCCATTCGGGACAGTCTTTGTGACGTTGTGACCCTGATTCGCACCTTGTCGGGCAGACTTTGAATGCATCATTGGGACAAGTCCTTTCTATACGTGATTGCTGTTCTCGTTGTATGCGGTGATGATCTTCTGCACGAGGGTGTGACGCACGACGTCCTGCTCTGTAAAATGAATGAACCCGATCTCTTCGATCCCTCTCAGGATGCGTTCCGCTTCGATCAATCCGCTGGTCTTGCCGCGAGGCAGATCGATCTGGGTGACGTCTCCGGTGATCACCATCTTCGAACCGAAGCCCAGCCGAGTCAGGAACATCTTCATCTGCTCGGGTGTCGTGTTCTGCGCCTCATCCAGTATAATAAACGAATCATCCAGCGTTCTTCCGCGCATATATGCCAGTGGAGCGATCTCGATAAAGCCGCGCTCCAACGATTTGGCCACTTGCTCTGGTCCCAATACATCGTTAAGTGCATCATACAACGGCCTCAAATATGGGTCAACCTTTTCCTGCAGATCGCCCGGCAGAAAGCCCAGGCTCTCTCCGGCCTCGACAGCCGGTCGTGTGAGCACGATGCGCTTCACCGAGCCTTCCTTGAGCGCGACGACGGCGAGCACGACGGCGAGATAGGTTTTGCCCGTGCCTGCCGGTCCGACGCCGAATACGATATCTTTCTTGCGGATGGTCGATACATAATGCCGCTGGCCGATCGTCTTCACGCGGATCGGCTTGCCGCGATAGGTGGAGGTGATCTCCGCCTTGTACAGGTCAAGCAATTCGTCAGCCTGCAGGTTCTTGCTGAGTTCGATGGCGTAGGAGATGTCTCGCTCGTTCAGATGATAGCCCTTGCGGATGAGGGTGAGCAGAACGCGGAACAGCTGCTCCAGGCTGTCCAGCTCGCGACTGTCTCCCTCGATGACGACATCTGCATCGCGGGACATGATCTTCGCCTGAAATTGCTGTTCAATCAGTCGCAGGTGCTTGTCTTGTGGCCCGAACAAAGCCAGGCCCTCCGACATGTTCTTCAAGTCTATCTGGATGGATCTGTCTGTTCGTTGCAAACTCTCAATCTCCTTAATCCGATATTGGGTCTCTTCCAGCGAACGGAACGATCGGTCGTTCCTCGCTGATCGAATGCTCCACTTCGAGAAGTACTTTCATATAAACTTTACCATTCCCGATGCTTTCATGCAAAATTTTTTCGTCATGAATCTGAGCATCCGGACCATATTTCGCGATGATATCGGCCCGCACCTGCGAAAGCCCCAGCTCCCTGGCCGTCTCCGGCCTGATCTCGTAGGTATCGATGCGCACCTCGCTCCTTCGCTCGTTGATCCAGCCGAAGGGCAGGGTGTAATCGCGCCATTTGATCACCTGTCTCTCCTGCCGTCTGACTTCCTGCGCATACGGCTCCTGTCCGTAGCCGGTAATCTGCAGGGCTCGATTGCCGAATACGAGGTAGAAACGATGCTGCTCGTCGCCGGTATACACCTTGCGGGACTGCTTAAGCGGCACCTGGATCTCGTATTCATACCAGACGAGCCCCTTCACCTCACCCTGGGCCACGACGATCTGCTGGAAGCGATCGTTTCCGATGATGCCGGAGATGAGGATATCCCCCTTCTTCACCCGCATGTTGCGGCGAACCATCGGCTTGCCCTGCTCGGTGATGATCTCCGTTACGACCGCATCCGAAGTGGACACGAGATGCCGGGGATTCATGAGCTGACGCTCTTCCGGAACGGTATTCTCGACGATCTCGATCGTCACGCGCGTGCCTTGCACGGATACGCCGATCCAGGCCGCCTCCGGTATGCGCTGCATCAGCCTGGATGACAGCGCGTCGAGATTGGCCAGCCGGAACTTCCACGCCCAGGGACGGATGCCTTGCTCCGCTGCGATATGCCGCACCGTCTGCGTGCTGACCCGCTCGTTGCCGATGATCTGGACCGACCAGACCAGGGAGGAGAGCATGTACAATCCGAGGACGAACAGGAAGAAGCCCGCCACCCAGAACTTCCTCCGCTCCAGGCGGTGCAGCCAGAACGGTGCGCCGAACCGGCCGATCACGCGAATCCGACAGCCTGTCTCCTTCAGAAACGAGCGAAGGCGGTAGAAATCGCTGAGATGGATATCCAGTTCCATCTCATCGTTGAGCCGCGAGATATTCCATATCATGATACGCTCGTCCACCAGGCGATTGAGCAGGCGCTCCATCTGCTTCCCCCTCACCCGCAGGCGCACGAAGCCCCTGATCAAGGATACGATATTCGATTGCATAACCGCTCCTCCCGAATGTATAGATTCACGTTCCGCCGTCTACCTTGATTCCGATTCACGTTCACCGACAGGGCGGGTTCGCGTTCCGCCGTCTACCTAGATTCCGAGTCAAGTACCCCCCGATGTCCCGGTTCACCGCCGTCATCCACGTCGACTCCGTTTCTCCCGATGGGCTTTGTTCTCGAACCGCCTCACCGTCAAGCCCGGCTCACATTCCCGCCTGTTCACGATGGTGCGTCTGTCCGGTAGGCCACGTTGCTGATGGTTCCTTCAATGAACACCTCTTCCGTCAGAATGGCGCGAATCACCAGATCCTGGCCGGTGATCTCCACATAGCCGCCGGTCAGTCTGAGCTTCAGCATCTTGTCGGAGAATTCCATCACGCCGCGATGATTTTCGATATACAGCTGCATGTTTCCGATCATCGTGATTCTCGGGATATCGAACACGACATCCTCGGGAAGATCGAGAAATTGTGCGGTCAACTTGCGCAGTCTCTTGCCCAGTTGAGGCATTGGCTCGGAACCCTCCTTCAGCCTGACAACCATGATGAACGGTGCGATGGATAGAAGCGCCGGCTTTTACATCCTTATGCCGGAGACAGGGAAAATATGATTTGGCTGCAATGCCCAGTGGCGCATAACTACTCCTGCAACCGTCATCTTATCCAACGCCTATAAAAAAAACGGACCGACAGCAGGCTGGATTCCAACCTGCTGTGCAGTCCGTTTCACTTGTTATCGCATGCGGCGGCGAGACTTGGGCGGCCCGAGGATCTCCGACCAGATGATGCCGTTCAGCATCTCACGCTGACCAGGAACGGTCATGCCCACATTCTTCGACGAATCGCCCGATGTCTGAACGCTCCTCCGGGATGCGGCGGAAGCTGCCTCGGATGAGCGAATCGAATCCGGCTCACTGCGGAGCATGGAGTAAGCTGTCGATGCAAAATCATCGGGCATCGATTGCTCAGGCTCGTAACTGCCCAATTTGCTTCGATAGATCTCACCGGACAAGGTGCCGGTCTGAGTGTCCTGCATCGAACTCTGCGAGGAGGCATAAGGATCCTCCATGCTGGCAGACGGTGACGGGTAGTCTTCGCGTCTGGTTTCAACGCTGCGTCTGCTCTGCGCGGGAGATGTGCGCTGCGTTCGCCCGAGAGGCGGTCTGGGCATCTGCGGCCCCCCGCTGAAAGGCGGCATCCCGGGCAGGCGCCCCGGCCCTCGTCCTGGCTGTTTCTTGCCGCCCCCGAAGAGGGATATCAGCACCCAGATCACGACGATGATGCCTATGATCGCTTCCAACATCCCACCTCACTTTCGCTTGACCTGCCTGGCGCCATAACGATGCGAGACCAGACATTCCTTGAACTGCGCTCCATCCTGCGGTTATTCATTCTTGTTGCCCGTGTTGTTCGGACCCGCCATCCTGCCGATGGAGTTGCGCATATTCGTATCCGATTCAACATTTCGCAGATTCATATAGTCCATCACGCCGAGCTTGCCTTCACGCAGCGCTTCCGCCATGGCGAGCGGCACCTGGGACTCCGCCTCGACCACCTTGGCCCGCATCTCCTCGACGCGCGCCTTCATCTCCTGCTCTTGCGCAACAGCCATCGCGCGGCGCTCCTCGGCCTTCGCCTGGGCGATGCGCTTGTCAGCTTCCGCCTGGTCCGTCTGCAGCTGGGCGCCGATGTTCCGACCCACATCGACATCGGCAATATCGATGGACAGGATCTCGAACGCCGTTCCTGCGTCCAGCCCTTTCTCCAGCACGACGCGGGAGATTTTGTCAGGGTTCTCCAGCACTTCCTTGTGCGAATTCGCCGAGCCTACGGTTGTAACGATCCCTTCGCCGACGCGGGCGATGATCGTCTCCTCCCCGGCGCCGCCGACTAGCCGGTCGATGTTGGCCCGAACCGTTACGCGGGCACGAACCTTCACTTCGATGCCATCCTTCGCCACCGCTGCGACGATCGGCGTCTCGATGACCTTCGGATTGACGCTCATCTGCACGGCGTTCAGCACGTCCCGGCCCGCCAGGTCGATCGCTGCCGCCCTCTCGAAGCCGAGCGGAATATTGGCGCGCTGCGCAGCGATCAGGGCGTTGACCACGCGGTCCACGTTGCCGCCTGCCAGGTAGTGGCTTTCCAGCTGATTGATCGATAGCCCGAGGCCGGCTTTGGTCGCCTTGATCATCGGATTGACGATGCGGCCCGGAATGACCCGTCTGAGGCGCATCGCGACGAGCGTGATGATGCCGATGCGCACGCCCGAAGCCAGCGCCGAGATCCAGAGCATGACCGGCACGAAGCTGAAGAACACGACCAGAACGACGATCAACAATGCGATCAGCAACATGACAAATACGGATTCAAATCCCATATGGCAAATAACCTCCTTGGTATGGCAAGTGTATTATTCCCCTTCTTTCCATTCGCTAACGACGATGCGCAATCCTTCAACATGAACCACCTTGATCGGCGTCCCGGCCGCGATGTATTCCCCATTCGTCACGACATCGACCTTGTCGCCGTTGATCAGCGCTGTCCCGGATGGCCGCAGCACGGTGGCCGCCTTGCCGATCGCACCGAGCAGTTCGGAACGCTCAACATTGGAGACAAAGCCGCTCTCCTTGTCGAGTCTGTCTTTCAGGATGAACCGGTTCCAGATGCCGCGCTGCTTGAAGATGCGCGCCACGATCGCCACGACGATGATCGCCAGCACGGTCGCGATGCCCAGCGACACGAGCGCCTGCCCGGTCTTGTTGGCCGACAGGACGACTCCGCCGAACAGCGACAGGATGCCGATGATGCCCAGGATGCCGAAGCTCGGGACGAACAGCTCGATCAGCATCAGGACGATGCCCGCCACGAACATGACGAGATGCTCCGCACCGGCGAAGCCTGCCACATAATTGCCCAGGAAGTAAAGGGCGAATCCGGCGATGCCCAATATACCAGGGATACCGAAGCCAGGCATCAGCAGTTCGATGACAACGCCCGCGATGCCGATGAGAAGCAGCAGGGTCTGGACATAAGGATTGGTCAGGAATCGGCCGACCTTCTCGGCGAGCGAGATCTCCACGGTAACCACGGAATATTCCGAAGCGCCCAGATATTCCAGCACTCCGTCAAGATCAGAAGCGATATGCTCCGCATACCCGACCTTGAGTGCCTCCTCGGCATGGAAGGAGATCAGTTCTCCTCTGGCAAAGGTGACTCCCAGCTCAGGCACCTCCACCACCAGCTGGTCATTCACCATCCCTTCGGCATAGAGCGGATTGCGGCCGCTTTTCTCGGCTGCCCCCTTCATCTTGCTGACCCAGAACGAGACCGTCTTGGAATCGGTGATCCGGTTGCCGGCCTGATCGATGATCGCCGCCGCGCCGATCGAGCTTCCTGGCTGCATGACGATCTGGTCGGCGCTCAGCGCGATGAAGCTGCCCGCGGACATCGCATTGCCATGGATAAAGGCGACGCTCGGAATCTTCAGATCCTCGATCAGAACCCCGATGTTGATCGCTTCCTCCAGCAATCCGCCCAGCGTGTTGATATCCAGCACGACATACTGGGCTCCTGCTTCCTCCGCCTCGCGGAACGCCCGCTTCACGAATTGCCGCATCCCCTCATCCACCATATCGGTCAAAGGTACGACATAGACGAAGCGATTGGATTGGCCGGGCGTGTTCGCCTCCGACGCGCTGACCGACGCAACCGGGATGATGGCGGCGATGAGAGTTGCGATCAGCACGGCCAGCATCGCATACACCGACAGGGAACGTCCCGGAACAGGCTTGATGCGCGTCTGCAGGCGGTTATGCCGTCTTAAACGTGAAGCCATCCATACTCTGTTCATTGGCGCCTCCTCCTCTGATATGATCCGGCAGTTGCAAACTTGTCGCTCCATTACTTATACACACAAGTATACATGTTAATACGTTCAATATGTGAAGCGGTTTCCGCAATCGACAAATGCGTTGAGAGGCTATGTGCGATCCAACGGCGCCCGTTCGAGACATGATATGATCATCTCTCTGCGCCGCCACACTAAAAAAGACCCCGGCATCAAGCACGGAGTCTTTTGATTGCATGTTATTGAAGAAATTGCTGCACGATCTGGTTCACAAGACGGCCATCGGCGCGTCCCTTCACCTTAGGCATGAGAGCCCCCATCACTTTGCCCATATCCGCCTTGGAAGAAGCACCGACTTCTTGGATGGTCTGCTGTACGACAGCTTTGATCTCTTCTTCCGTCAACTGCTTGGGCAAATATTCGTTGATGATGGCAATTTCCGCTTGCACGCTCTCGACCAGGTCATCCCGGCCTGCTTTCTTGAATTCCTGGAGGGAATCTTTGCGCTGTTTGACTTCACGCTGCAGGATATCAAGCACCTCGCTGTCCTCGAGTGGCCTTCGCTGATCGATCTCGACGTTCTTGATCGAGGATCGCAGCATCCGGATCACCGAGAGGCGGAATTTGTCCTTGTCCTTCATCGCTTGCTTCATATCTTCATTCAGGCGCTCGTTCAAACTCATGTGTCAATATCCTCCTGAAGTCAAACTTTCTGACGGAAAATCAATATTTTCTCTTGCGGGCAGCCTCAGATTTCTTCTTGCGTTTTACGCTAGGCTTCTCGTAATGCTTGCGTTTCTTAACCTCGGCCAAAACACCGTCTCTTGCAAGAGTGCGTTTAAAACGGCGAAGCGCAGAATCTATAGATTCATTCTTACGAACTTTTGTTTCAGACACCAGTTTTTCCCTCCCTCCGGAACAGACCGTCCAAGACGCTGACGCGGTAGTCAAACTACATTATATGTTATACGAAAATGCAGTGTCAACTGTTGCCGACGAGCTGGCCGAGTTTCTCGCCTCCGAGCACGTGAAAATGAATATGATGCACCATCTGTCCGCCATCTGATCCGCAGTTGTTGATCACCCGGTAGCCGGACTCGGCGATGCCCAGTTTCTCCGCGGCTTCCCTGACTGACATGATCACTTCGCTCATCAGCGCCGCATCGTCTGCCGTTACATCGTTCAGGCTGGCAATATGTTTCTTCGGGATCACCAGCGCATGCACCTTGGCCGCAGGCTGAATATCGTGGAACACGAGCACGTTGTCGGTTTCCATCACCTTGTTCGACGGAATGCTGCCCTCGACAATCTTGCAAAAAATACAATCGCTCATTCCATGATCCTTCCTTTCCATTTGCTTCATCAAGATCACATGATTAGCCGCCGGAGGAAACTCGCGCCCAAGCATCCGGAGCCGTCAGCAGCTTGCGCAGGCAGCAAATCTTGCCGTCCACGGACACGGAAGACAGGGGATCTGCTCCGTCAACCGCTGCGAAGGGTGAGAAACCCATTCCATCAACCGAGACATCCTCCCCCTTACCGGTTCCGTTGGCGGGAATCGCTCCCTCCGTCAACCTGATCCAATCTTGCCCCGTCAACTGCCTTCACAGGCAAGAACCTCCAGCCCATCATCTACTCTCATCATAGCCGAAAATGGGCCGCCCGTCCAACAATGCGCTGCGATCCACCAGGGATGGTCCATCAAAAAAGTACAGATATAATTCTTTCACCGGCAGGCGCCAAATATCCGACACCGCACGCGCATACAGGCCGATCTGGATATCATAACGCTGCGCGTAGACCTCGGGCGCCATGCCCTTCAGCGCGTCCGTCTTGTAGTCGATCAGCACCACGCCGTCCGGCTCGATGAACAGGCAGTCGATGACCCCCTGGATCAGCATCGCTTCCCGAGCCGCATCGCCCGCAGCTTCGCGGTACACCTCACCCGCGCTCAGTCGATAGCTGAACGGCTGCTCGCGATACAGGCGCTGCGCCTGCCTCATCCGCCTCGCCAGATCGCTCAGGAAGAACGCGGCGATCCTGGTGCTGTCCACGGCCTCGGCCTGCGCCGGTGTGAGCAGCTGACGGGCAACCAGCTGAGCGATCAGTTGCCGGATGGACTCGGGCGTTACGTCCTGCTCAAGGGGAACATGCTGCATCACCGTGTGATAGGCCGTCCCTCGCTCAGCCGCCGTGAGCTTCACCTCTTCCAGGAAGGACGGACGCTCGGTCAGCACGATCCGCCTGGCCGCGCGGTTGGTGAGCAGTTCGACATCCGCCTCCTCCTCGAACAGTTCTTCCTCAAGCCGCTGCAGTTCCGAGAGCCGCTTGATCTCGGTCACCGTGATCTTCGAGAGGAAGGAGGAAGCCGCCTGATGCGGATAGCTCCATTCGAAGCGCTGACGGATCAGGCTGACCGCTCCCGTCGGCTCATCGGCTGAAGCAGCGGAAGCGCCTGCTCCACCCTCCGCCTGACGGGTCGCTGATTCCAGCAGCGCCCGCAGATCGGCCGAGCTTCGCAGCTCGCTGGCGGACGCTGCCTCAAGCAGCGCCTCCGCGGGAACGAGTGACACTTGCCACCTGGATCTGTCAGGCAGCAGCGCGCTCGGCTTCGAGCTGCCTCCCCAGGCCTGGAAGCCCTCGGTCGCAGGATGCCGGATCAGCGCCGGGAAGATCCAGTCCGCATAGGAACGTGCCTGGAGCACGGCATGATCGCCCAGCGTCTCGCCCGCGCCGATCACCAGCCGCTGCCACCTGGCCGTCTCCTTGCCCAGATCCCGAAAGGAGGACACGAGGATCAGCTTCTCCCTGGCGCGCGTCAGCGCAACGTACAGGATGCGCATCTCTTCCGCCAGCATCTCGGCCCTCAGGCGCCGCTTCATGGCCAGCCATGCCAGTGAAGGCAGGCTGATCCGAAGGTCGGGGTCGACGTATTTCGGTCCGAGCCCCCATTCCTTGTGCAGCAGGAAGGACTGGTTCAGGTCCTGTTCATTGAACTTCTTCGAGAGGCCGGCGATGAATACGATCGGGAACTCCAGCCCCTTGCTCTTGTGAATGGTCATGATGCGCACGACGTTCTCCTGTTCGCCAAGCGCCCGCGCCGTGCCGAGATCGGCGCCATCGTCCTGCATCCATTCGATGAATCTGAGGAAGCGGAACAAGCCGCGGAACGAGGTCGCCTCATAGGTTCTGGCCCGGTCGTAGAGCGCGCGCAGATTCGCCTGTCGCTGCATGCCTCCCGGCAAGCCGCCGACAAGATCATAGTAGCCGGTCTCGCGGTAGATGCGCCAGATCAGCTCGGCCAGCGAGCCTTGCCGCGCCTCGGTCCGCCATCTCTCCAGCCGCTCCAGGAAGGCGCCTGTCTTGCCGCGCAGTTCTTCATCAATCGCGTCAGCCTCGCTGTCCTCAGCCGCTCTCCGAACCGCCTCATAGAAGCTCGTGTCCTTGCTGGCGATCCGGATCCTCGCCAGCTCCTCCGCCGTGAAGCGGAAGATCGGGGAGCGGAGCACGCCGGCGAGCGGGATGTCCTGCAGAGGGTTGTCGATCACCCTGAGCAGCGACAGCATCACCTGCACCTCCGTCGCCGCGAAATAACCGGTGCTCAGCTCGGCATAAGCCGGGACGCCCATCTGGCGAAGCTCCTCGATGATGACCGGAGCCCAGGATTGTGTGGCTCTGAGCAGGATGACGATATCCCGGTAGGTCGGCTTCCGGTATGTGCGGGTGGCCTTGTCATAGACGAGCTGCGGCGGCTTGCCCGCTCGGCCCATCAGCTCGGCGATTTTCAGCCCGATCATGCGCGCTTCCACCTGGACAGCCTCCATCTCCGCCGCATCCGCTTCGAAGGAAGATTCGTCGTCCTCTTCCTCCCCGGAAGCTCCCTCCTGCCCGGACAGCGACATGCGGTCAGCAGCAAGCAGCTCGACCGCATTATCCGGAGCCGAGACCTCGCCTGTTGCCGCGGCGGCCGCCTCACGCTGCGATCCATGCGCGCCATCGCCGATGTCTCCGCTCTCGCCTGTGAGGTCTGCCGGCATCTGCGCCTCTTCGTAATACCTGGCGCCGTAGCGAAGCTCGGCCGCCTCGTCATACGTGATCTCCGCGACCCGTTCATACATGATCTGGCGGAAGATGTAATTCACCGCGTCGACGACCTCGCGCCGACTGCGGAAATTGCTCGACAGATCGATGCGCCGGCCGCCTTCGCCGGACAAGTAGGAGCGATACTTCTCCAGGAACAGCGACGGCTCGGCCAGACGGAAGCGATAGATGCTCTGTTTCACATCGCCGACCATGAAGCGGTTGCCCTCGCGGCGCGAGATCAGGTCGACGATCATCTCCTGCACGCGGTTCGTATCCTGGTATTCATCGAGCAGCACTTCCACGAATCGCTGCTGATACTCGATCGCCACCTCGGAAGGCCGCGGATCATCGGGCGTGGAGGCCGGATCCAGCAGCACGGCCAGGCAGCAATGCTCCAGGTCATTGAAGTCCACCAGACCCTTGTCCTGCTTCTTCTTCGCATATCTCCCCGCGAAGTCGCTGACAAGACGAACGAGCGCCTCGACGACCGGCGCCAGCATCACCAGCTCGTCGGCATATTGCTCGGCCGTGCGTTGGAAGAATTCCTCGGCAAGACCGGAGATCTTGTTCTTGACGCTGTTCCTCAGCTCCTTGGCCGTCTCCACCAGATCCCCATCGTACTGGTCGCCGCGGCAAGCCTTGAGCTTCGCGAACTGCAGGCCGTCGAGCCTGCTCTTCATCGCGTTCCAGTCGCCCTGTTCGGAGCAGGCGATCAGAGAGCGCACAAGCTCCATATCGGAGCGGATCGCATCCAGATAGGGTTCCGGTCCGCCTGGACGACGGCAGATGTCCTGCAGGGCTTCCAGCTGCGCAAGGCAACCTTCCAGCTCGCGCCTCACCTCCTGCAGCATCAGCGCGAGGTACTCGCGCGCCGATGCGCGGGCATCGCGGAATCTTCCCGCTGTCTCCTTTAGCCAGTGCTCAGGCCATGGATGGCTGCGGGAGAACTCATACAATCGTCGCACCAGCTGAATGACCGCCTCATCGCTCCGCTCTCCGCCGAAGCAGTCGACCAGCCGGATGAAATCCTCATTGCCATCCCTGGCGTATTCGTCCTCGAACAGTTCCTCCAGGCTTTCGCTCTTGAGCAGCTCCGCTTCCGCCTCATTGGCGATACGGAACACCGGATCGAGGGGGATTTTGTAGAAATACGCCTGGACAACCTCCAGACAGAACGAGTGCAGCGTCGTGATCGCGGCCTTGCCGAGCAGTGCCAGCTGACGGGTCAGATGCTCGTCCCCCTTGTGCCGGAGCAGCTGCTCCTCCAGGGCTTCGCGGATGCGATGGCGCATCTCATCCGCTGCGGCCTTGGTGAACGTCGCAACGAGCAGACGATCCACATCGGCCGGCGCCTCGGGATCCGTGATGCGGCGGATGATCCGCTCGACCAGCACGGCGGTTTTCCCGGAGCCGGCAGCGGCGGCCACGAGCAGATTGGAGCCGCGCTCGCTGATCGCTCGCCATTGATCATCGGTCCAGGTGGTGCCCGGCGGTTTCGCCATCATCATCAGACTTCCTCCTCCTTCTCCTGCAGGATCGCCCGCCACAGCTCCTGCTTGTCCATATCCGGCAGGAACCGGTAGTCATTGCCCTCCATCAAGGTGTCGAACTGGCAGACCGGACGGTAGGAACACCAGGCGCAAGGGGAACGTTTGCCCCGCCGGTACGGACGGATCTCCAGATGGCCCTGTACGATCTGCTCGCCGATCTGCCTGATCCTCCGCCGGACAAGCTTGCGCACGCCTTCCCACTGCTGTTCGTCCGCCACCTGCGAATCGCTGTAGAATCCGCCGTCCGCCTTGATCCCGACCGGTATGATCGGGGAGCGTCCCTTCTCCAGCTGGTTGTCCATCGCCGCGATCGCCTCCCGGTCTGCGGAGACGATCCCTTTCATCTTGTATTGCCTGAGCAACGCCTCTTCCCGCTCCATCTCGCTCATCGGACTTGCCGCCTGAACGAGCGGATTGTGCACGTGGAAGTACAATGCGCCCGCCGGCACGGCGGGCTTCCCCCGCCACTCGTCGGCCTGGCTGATCACCACGTCCAGATAGGCCAGAAGCTGCAGGGAGAGGCCATAGTACACTTCCTCAAGCGACAGCGCCCTCGAGCCAGACTTGTAGTCGATGATGCGCAGCAGCTCGCGATCTCCGTACTCGGCGGCATCGACGCGGTCGATTCGTCCGACCAGCTCCATCCTCACACCGCCGTCGAGGGTGAAGGTGATCGGACGCAGCGCTTCGCCGGGGCCGAACCCGAGCTCCAGCGCCACCGGCTCGAACGCGCCGCGCCGCGCATGATCGCCGAGCGCCCGTGCCGTTCGGCCGACGATGCCGCGCAGCTTGCGCGTCATGTACTGATACCGCTCGGAGCTGAACAGGATCTCGCTCTGCAGGCGAGGCGCGATCTCCGACACCGCCTCGTCCGCCAGCCGCATCAGCTCGTCGCCGCTCAGGTCGCGCCAGCGGACGCCCTCCTCGATCAGCCGCTTCGCCATCCGGCTGAGCGCCGAGTGAAACAGCTGTCCGATATCCGGCGCCTCAAGCCGGTAGACGCGCCGCTCTTTCAGGCGCAGGCCGTGCGACACGAACTGCATGAACGGACAGGCCGCGAACCGCTCCATGCGCGATACGCTGGCCGTCAGCCTGCTGCCGTACAGCAGCGCGCTGATCTCGGGGGCGAGCGGCCGCTCCTGGTTCGTGTAATCGAAGGCGAACAGCAGGCTTTCCAGCTTGCTGCGCCAGGCGGCATCCTTCGCATACCAGGCGAGCGCCTCGCGCCAGATCGGCGCGATCTCCTTGCCGCGCAGCCAGGCGCGAAGCTGCACGATCAGATAGGACAGCGAGCGTTCGGGATGCACGAGATATTCGGTCTGCCCGGCTTCATCGGCCACGGATGACGGCTCCGCCATCCATAGTTGCGGTGAGGCCAGCCAGGGGAACATGCGGGCGATGCGCCGGACATATTCGGATGGGAGCAGAGTCTTGCCCTCCTCATCCGCCAGGGCATAGCTGATCCATAAACCGTGCGATGGCAGGGTGAAGCCCGTATAGGCCAGGAACTGCTCGTCCAGCAGCCGGCGGCGGCTGTCCGGGGCAAGCTGCAGACCCAGCCCTGCGGCCACCTCCCGCTCCGCTTCCGACAGGATCCCGCCCTCCGACATCTTCGCTGGCAGGATTCCGTCGTTGACCCCGATGACAAAGGCATGTCGCACCCGTCCGAATCTGGTGCGATCCAGCGTGCCGACCAGCACCTGATCCAGAGACGGCGGGACAAGCCCGAGCTTCATGTTCTCAAGCCCGGCATCCAGGATGCCGCCGAACTCCTCGACGCTGATCGCCTCATCTCCCAGCATCTCGACGAGCTGATCGAACAGGTCGATCAGCCGGTTCCAGAGACCGCCATGCTCCTTCGCCTTCTCCGGATGGCCTTCGCGCAGCGCCTCCTCACTCCAGGCGACGAGCTTCCTCGGCACCTCCAGCTCCTCCAGCAGCTGATACACCGCCGTCACCTGCTCGCGCACATTCGCTGCCGCGCGCAGCCTCTCGGCGAAACGGCCCAGCGGCCTGACCACGAGCATGCGGGAACGGTGGATGCGCTCCAGCTCGTCCTCCTTAAGCCTCGTCGCCGGCTCATCCTCTTCGAGCGATGCCTGCACCGCATATTCCCAGCGCTTGCCGTCAGTCCAACGCGAGCCCTCTATGCCGAAGGCCAGGACGTAATTCTCCAGCTCGTCCATCGCCTGACGATCCTCACAGATCAGGTCGGTCTTCACGCAGCGGAAGATCGCTTCATAGCGCCAATGGTTGCTGACCACCTCGATCGCCGAGCGAACAAGCTCCACGACCGGATGATGCATGACGCTTTTTTTGTGATCCATGAAGAAGGGAATGCCATGATCGGCAAATGCGGTCGCGATCAGATCGCCATATGTATCCATGCTGCGGGTGACAACCGCGATATCACGGAACCGAACCTCGCCGCTTCTCGTCAGCTTCAGGATCTCCCGCGCCACCGCCTCGATCTCGGCCCGGGGATGCACGGCCGCAGCGATGCGAATCTGACCCGACTCGGCCATCTTCCGCCTCGTCTCCGGCAGGAGCTCGAGCTTGCCCGCATAGACGGGCGGATGGCGGTCGGCAAAATGCCGCTCCAGATGGGCCAGCATCGGCGACTCCTGAAAGCGCGGCGCTTCACCGCCCTTCGGCAGCCGAACCGAAGGCAGAAGCTTCACGCCGGCCTGCCCGGCCATCTCCTTCAAACGGATCATGGTCGACGCCGTGTTATAGAACATGCTCAGCTCGTTCAGCTGCTCCCCGGGCTCGTACTCGCGATCGAGATTCAGCGCAACCGTCACGCGCTTGACCGTGCGCATCAGGGCGCCGATCACCTCGTATTCCTGCGGGGTGAACCCGGCGAAACCGTCGATCCACAGCTCCGCCTCGCGCAGGTAAGCCGAGCGCGGGGCATGCTCCGCCAGCGCCTGCAGGTAATGCTCCGAATCCACATAATGCTCGGACAGCTGGCGCTCAAACTGCTCATAGATGCGATGGATATCCCGCAGCTTGCGGCGCAGCGGCGCCTCCTCCTCTCCTCCCTGAAGATGGCGCGCGGCGCGCGAGAGCACGTCGTCCAGATCGGACGAATCATTCCTGTATCTGCGGAATTCATTGAACAGCTCATTCAGCTCGGCGACGAAACCGCGCTGCTCGGACGCCTTGCGGAAGATCGTCAGTTCGCTCCTGAGCGAATGCAGGATCCTGTACAGCAGCATCTGCTTGCCCGTATCATCGATATGCACCCTCGCCATGCCGCCGCACTCCTGCATGACGCGGAAGGCGAGCCGGCGGAAGCTGAGCGCCTGGGCGCGCAGGGTTCCTTGAAGCCCGGGCGTCGTAACCAGCTCATATTCCGCCTGGAATGTGGATTGCTCCGGGACCAGCAGGACAAGCGGTGTGCCGATCGGCTCCTCTCTCAACCGGTCGCGGATCTCATCGAGGCAGTAGCTGGTCTTGCCGCTGCCAGCCCTGCCAATCACGAACATTAGTGACATGCTGCCTCCTCCCCCCGTTGCCGCAGGCATGAATGCCTGCTGATGCTTCGAATCTGTTCCGACGATTATCGCGAGTGACCCTGGTTCGACTTCGGCGAGAATTTCATACAGTCCACGCCGGATGAGCTGCGCACGACGGCCGACGGAATCTGCCTCGTCTTGAACTCATAGGCGCGACAGCCTCGGGGAAATCGCGGATCCCAGGTCACGTAGAAATGGCGGCACTTCAAGCAATTGATGCGCTCCACCGGCTGTTTCCCGCTGCTCATGCCTTCTCCCCTCCCGATCGTCCAATAAGATGCCGCGTCATCCGCCCTGACGGCTGCGCACCTCGAAGATCGCGAACTTCAGATAGTCCCCTTCCTCCACTCCGAGGATGCGCGGGTGGTCCTTGCCGGCGCCGCGGTACTCGATCAGCCGCAGGATCTTGCCGGCATCCAGGGCCGCCTCCCGGATCGTCTCCAGGAACTGATCCGGCCGCACATGATAGGAGCAGCTGGCGGTGACCAGATAGCCGCCCTCGTTGATCAGCTTCAGGGCGTGCAGATTGATGTCCTTGTAGCCGCGCAGCGCGCTCTTCACCGCCGAGCGGCTCTTGGCGAAGGCCGGCGGATCGAGGATGACGACATCCCAGGTGCGCCCTTCCGATGGCAACGGCCTGGAGGTATCCACCTTGCGTCCGCTGCCCGCGGCGCGCAGACGGCGCTCCTCGAGGCCTCTCACCTGCAGGCGCAGATATTCAAAGGCGTCCGCCACGACGAACTCGACGCGGTCCTCGAAGCCATTCAGCCGCACGTTATGTCTGGCCGTCTCGATCGCATGCTCGGAGATGTCCAGGCAGGTCACCTTCTTCGCGCCGTACTTGCACGCATGGAGCGTGAAGCTGCCCGTATGGGAGAAGCACTCCAGCACCGTTGCCCCATCCCAGTACGGGAAGGTGACCACCTTGCCGTTGGCATTCACCGGCATAAGGCGCCTCTCGCCTTGCTCATCCTCCCGCTCCTCGAGGCGAATGCCGCTGCGTGCTCCCCAGCCGGTCATGAGCGGGGCGATGGCTGCCCGATTCTCCCGCTGGTCGTAGAAATACCCGGTTTTCTGCCCATGCTCGATATCCACGGTCAGGCGCAGCCCGTTCTCCATGATCTCCACGAGGCCCGGAACCTCACCGTAGAGCAAGCCCTTGCGCTGCTGAAGCCCCTCCAGCTCGCGCACGCCCACATCGCTGCGCTCGTAGATGCCGCGCGGCTGGAAGACATCCACCAGAGCCTCCACGATCGCGTCGCGGCAAGCATCCATCCCGGCGGACAGGATCTGCACGACGAGCACCTCGCCGAATCGGTCCACGACGAGACCCGGCAGGAAGTCCGCCTCACCGTACACCATGCGGCCATATTCCGTTTCCCCGACGAAGCGGCGGCGATGATGCAGGCAGGCGCGGAACCTCTCTGTGAAGAACGCCTTGTCCATGGCCTCGATCGGCCGATAGGACACGACTCTCACGGTGATCTGCGAATGCTGATTCGTGTATCCGGTGGCCAGGTAGCGCCCGAGATGATCGACGATCTCCACCAGCTCTCCCGGCGCGGCCTCGCCTTCCACTCTCTCGATCTCGCTGCGATAAACCCAGGGATGTCCCTGCTCCAGCCGTTTCTTGCGATTTTTGGTCAGGATAACCTTCGCCACTAACGATCCAACTCCTTTATGTATTCACCATGCAACATTTTCCTGATGAAGACGACAGACATACCTGATGAATCCGCCATGCCACAGTTTGCTGATACAGATGATTGACGTTCACGACCGATACACGAGACCGCCTGTCAACGACAGGGACGACCCAACCTGTCTCATGCTCCTGATCCAGACGATAGACGCACATGATGGATTCACGAGGCCACCTGTCAGCGACTGGGTAGACTCCACTTGCCGCGTGATCCTGGCACGATGGACTCGAGTTCTTGTCATGCTTGTCTGACCTCATTCATATATATGGGGATAACGCCGTCTCAGAGACGAGCCTCATCCGTGAAGGGGCGTTATGCGTGATACTCGACATCCTGTTGCCGCTCACCGCAGGACTGGCCATGTTCCTGTTCGGGATGAAGGTGATGGAGCTGGCCCTGCACCGGTGGGCTGGCCCACGCCTGAAGCTGTGGATCGAGCGCACGACCCGCACGCCGCTGCGCGGCATGGCGGTCGGGACGCTCGTAACGGCGCTGCTGCAAAGCTCAAGCGCGATTACCGTCATCACCATCGGCCTCGTCAATGCCCGGCTGTTGGATTTCTCGCGCACCCTGGGCATCATCCTCGGCACCAACATCGGGACCTGTCTGACGACGGAGCTGATCGGCCTGAATATCAGCCGTTACGGACTGCCGATGCTGCTGACCTGCTTCCCGATCTGGCTGGCCTGCTCCACCGTGCCAGACTCCTGGCTCGCCCGCTCATCCCGCATCGAAGGAATCGTGAGCGGCCTGAGATATATGGCGCTGACCTTATGCGGTCTGGCCACCGTCCTGCTGGCGATCGTCGTCATGCAGAGCACGATCCCGACGCTGGAATCCTACGGCATGTTTGACTGGTTCGCCAATCAGGCCCGCATCGGCCCGCTGTGGGGGGTCATGGCCGGAGCCATCGTCACCGCCATCATCCACAGCAGCGCTGCGACCATCGCCATGACGATGAGCCTGGCATCCGTCCATGTGATCGACGTCGAGCTGGGGATCGCCATCGTGCTTGGCGCCAATATCGGGACGTGCGCCACAGCGCTCATCGCCTCCATCGGAGGCAGCCGCTCCGGCCAGTTCGTCGCCTGGTCGCACATCCTGCTGAATGTGGGCGGCGCTGTGCTGTTCTTCCCGCTCATCGGCGCTCTCGCCCACGCCTCCGGCTGGCTGTCCGCGAGCGAATCATCGCAGCTCGCGCACGCGCAGACGATCTTCAATATCGTCTGCTCGCTCCTCGCCCTGCCGATCTGCTATCTGCCCGTCTTCCGCAAGCTGGATCCCTCGCGCACGTGATCCCGTCCGCCCACTGCCCCCAGGGTTCCCTTGGGGATCGGACGGGCATCCTCCATCCGTGGAGCAGGCGAGGGAATGAACCATGGCTTGAGCGGTTCTGCATGTAAACATTCTAGCAGATTATCGGGCAGGAGCACAGGAGCACACTCAGGAGCGCCCTATCGATCGCCGCGTCTGAGGCCGATCATCGAGGCTTTGACGATCATCGAAGCCTGACAGACGCAACAACCCTCGCCAACATTCATCGTACCCTTGAAGGGATTCGGGATACGTGCGGCAAGGTGCTGCGTTCTTCCTCAGGCGGGCAGCGCTCGGGAGCGCCAGCCGGTCGCCCGTCAGGCGAACAGAAAAGCTGTCCCCTTAGGTCCAGGCCACCAGGGACAGCTTCCTGCATGCGATCAACACTCTATTCAGCTGCGACAGCGGACGCGTCGAAAGACCAGATGGCCTGACCGCTCGTAAAGGGATCCTCAAAGACAAATTCATACGATGCAGAGCTCGGCACATCAAAGGCCACTTCACCGCGCACCTTCCTCCCGGGTCCGATCTCTCCGTCCACCGAACCCTGGGTTCCCGTGTACAGGGCGATATCATAAGAGTAGCTCTCCGCATCATACAGCATCATCTGCAGCAAGGTTGACACCGTCTCGGATTCCTTGCCCGCATTCTCAATCGTCAGGTCGAGAAGCAGATACTGGTCGTGTTCCGGCGTCTCGAACTCGCTCCCCTTGCTTGACTTCACGCTGTTCAGGGTGATGAGCAGGTTGTCGAACTTCACCGTATCGCCGATCTTGAACGTCCCTTGCCCGCCATTCCCTTCATCGGCCGCGTTGCCTTGATCGGCGCCCGCTTCATTCCCGGCTCCCGGATCAGCGGCTTCTCCCTCGCCCGCAGGCTTCGGCGCCGGCTCCACGGTTGACTCTCCGCATGCTGTTCCGAGCAGCAACAACGCGCCTGTCATCCATATGGCCGCAATCGTTCTCTTCATGTGGACCAACCCCTCTGAGTAGGATTCAGAGTTAGGTACGATCGCGGCAGGATCACGAGGACTAGTAGGATTCGGTGCCGGCCGCGCCGCGAACGATGGCCACCCCGGAGCTTGTGCCGAGCCGCTCCGCTCCTGCCTCGATCATCGCCAGCGCCGTCGCATGATCGCGGATGCCGCCAGACGCCTTGACCTTCACGGACGGGGAGACGGCTCCCCGCATCAGTTTCACATGATGAACCGTAGCGCCGCCCGGACCGAATCCGGTCGATGTCTTCACGTAATGCGCGCCCGCCTGCTCGGCCAGCTTGCACGCATCCACGATCTGCTCATCGCTCAGAAAGCCCGTCTCCAGGATGACCTTGACGATCGCCGCACCCTTGACCGCATCGACGATGGTGCGGATGTCCGCCTCCACCTCGGCATATCGCCCTTCCAGAAATTGACCGATCTGCATGACCATATCGATCTCCGTCGCGCCATCGTCGGCCGCCAGTTCCGCTTCGTAGGCCCTGGCCGCGCTTGCCCCGGCTCCCAGCGGGAAACCGCACACGGCGCTGATCGCCACCGGCGTCCCCAGCAGCCATCGCTTGCAATCGCGCACCCAGACGCCATTGACGCAGACCGCGCGAAACTGGTGCTCCAGCGCTTCCGCGCACAGCTTCTCGATATGGGCCGACGTTGCGTCCGGCTTCAGATACGTATGATCGATATACGATGCCAGATTGCTCATTTCGTCCACCTCCGTTGGATCATGATCTTGCCTGATCTATGATGAACCTGATCTCGATGCCGTATGTCCGGCGACATCCCCGGTCACGCGCCGCCGGCGACCTTCAGACCACCTGGATAGCCTCACGCTCGCCGGACAGATCATCCCGCGAATGGGAGACGAGCACGCCGCGGCAATGATTGACGCCGGCCTCGGTGATTCTGACCTTGCACATCTCCCCGATCAACTCCTCCGAGCCTTCGAAGATGACATGCAGATAGTTGTCCGAATAACCGGCGATCTCGCCGCTCCTCAGCACCCCCGGACGCGTGCGCTCCGGGATCACGTCGAGCACCTGGCCGACGTTGCTCTTCGCATATTTCAGCTGATGCTTCTCGGACAGATCGATCAGCGCATGAACGCGCTCATGCTTGACCTGTTCATCCACCTGATCGTTCATCCGGGCAGCCGGCGTCCCCGTCCGCTTCGAATACGGGAACACATGCAATTCCGAAAAATCCATCCGCTCGATGAAGCGATACCCGTTCTCGAACAGCTCATCCGTCTCGCCCGGGAAACCGACGATGATGTCGCTCGTGATCGCCACACCCGGCATCGCTTCGCGGATCGACGCCAGCTTCTCGGCGTATTGCTCCGCCGTGTACTTGCGGCGCATGCGCTTCAGGATCGTATCGTCGCCTGCCTGAAGCGGAATGTGCAGATGGCGGCACATTTTGTCCGAGGCCTTGAGCACCCCGATCACTTCATCGGTGATCTGGCTGGCCTCGATGGAGCTGATGCGCACCCGCTTCAGCCCCTCGACCTTGTCCAGATCCCACAGCAGCCTGGCCAGGCTGTAGTCCTCCAGATCCTCGCCATAGCCGCCGGTGTGAATGCCGGTCAGCACGATCTCCTTGTAGCCGGCATCCACCAGCAGGCGAGCCTGCCTGATCACGCTCTCGGGAGCACGGCTGCGCATCAGACCGCGCGACCAGGGGATGATGCAGAATGTGCAGAAGTTGTTGCAGCCTTCCTGGATCTTCAGGAAAGCCCGCGTCTGATGCGAGAAGGTGGGCACGTCCAGCTCCTCGAACTGCCGCGTCTTCATGATATTCCGCACGGCATTGATCGGCTGCCGCTTCTCCTGGATCTCCTTGACGAGCGGGATGATCCGGTCCCGATCCTGCGTGCCGATGACAAGATCCACGCCCGGGATGGCCATGATCTCCGCCGGCGACGTTTGCGCGTAGCAGCCTGTCACGGCCACGACCGCGTCGGGATTGCGGCGGATCGCGCGGCGGATGATCTGGCGGCTCTTGCGGTCGCCGGAATTGGTCACGGTGCAGGTATTGATCACGTAGACGTCGGCCGTCTGCTCAAAGTCCACCTGCTCATAACCTTCCCGCTGAAATTGCTGCCAGATGGCTTCCGTATCGTAAAAGTTCACTTTGCATCCGAGCGTATGAAACGCAACAGTCGGCATCAACGTGTTCCTCCCATCTCGTTAAATTCGTACATGATGCAAGCGAGCCCCACCAGTCCCGCCGTCTCCGTGCGCAGGATGCGCTTGCCAAGACCGACCGGATGCATGCCGGCCTGCGCCGCCTGCTCCGCTTCCCTCTCCGAGAAGCCGCCCTCCGGGCCGATGATCAGCAGCACCGACGGTCCCTGGGCAGCTGGCGCCGCGATGCCTTCCGCAGCGTCATGCCGGGTGCTCCATTCCTCGCGCAGCTTCATGAGCAGCGGCCTCAAGCCTGCCGACCCTCCCGCCTGCTCGTAGCAGAACAAGGCCAGATCGTACTGCCCGCTCATCTGCAGGAGCTGCTTCCAGGAGGCCGGGGCCTCCACCGACGGCACCCGGCTGCGGTGCGCCTGCTCCGCCGCCTCCTTCGCGATCTTGCGCCAGCGCTCGAGACGCTTCGCTTCCTTGCGCTCATCGTATTGGACCACCGTCCGCTCGGAGATGAACGGGATGAAACGGCTGGCGCCAAGCTCGGTCCCTTTCTGGATGACGAGCTCCAGCTTGTCTCCCTTGGGCAGGCTCTGGGCCACGGTCACCTTCACGGCCGGCTCCCGATCCATCGCGAGCCATTCCACGACGCTGGCCTCCGCCGCGTCCCTGTCGATGCGCGTCAGCTCAGCCAACGCCTCGCGCCGCTCGCCGTCGCTGACGATGATCCGGTCGCCAGGACGCGCCCGCATGACGCGGATGAGATGATGCGCCTCCTCGCCATCCAGGACGATGGTTTGATCCCGAAACTGTTCGCTTTGGATAAAATAACGCTGCATAACGTCAACCTCATCTGTCGCTTGTCCGTCATCCTGCCCGGAACTGTTCCGGAGCAGAAAACTACCCTTTATCTTACATCTTTTCACCCTGAATTGCCATATACCGATATTGGCAAGCCGAAGAGCCAGGATATATGCCGAGGCCGCGGCATGAAGCCGAGTTCGCCGTTGTTGCAGGCCACGGCCCCACGATCCGTAAGCTCCAGGCCATCCGATCATCCGCAACCATCCATGGACACACGGCCAATAAAATAACCCGCCTCCGCAAGAACAGAGGCGAGTTGCAGCTGGCAGCATGCTCACAGCATGCCGAACAGAACTTGCACGATTCGCACCAGGAAATAATAGATGTCCACCGTCAGGCCGAAGATCGGCTCCAGCGTGAAGCGGCGAATCGGCGGTATGAACACCATCAGCAGGAAGGCCAGGATCGTCCAGTGCTCGTACTGCGACAGCTTCGCCCGCAGATGATTCGGCAGCAGGTCCTCGATGATCCTGTACCCGTCCAGCGGCGGCAGAGGGATCAGGTTGAAGACGAACAGGACGATGTTCAGGCGGATCAGGATATCAAAAAACAGAAGCACGGCGTACTGCACGCCCTGTGAAGCCGCCTCCAGCCCCAGCCGGTGCACCAGCACGAGCAGGATGAGCCCGATCAGCGCGATCAATAGATTGCTGAGCGGACCAACCGCTGTCGTGATGATGCCCATGAGGCGCGGGTGACGGAAGTGATACCGGTTCACCGGAACCGGCTTGGCCCAGCCGAAGCCGGCGAGGAAGATCAGGATCGTGCCGAACACATCCAGATGGGCCATAGGGTTGAGCGTTACCCGTCCCTGCCGGTATGCGGTCGGATCGCCGAACTTGTATGCGGCATAGGCATGGGCAAATTCATGAACGGTGAAGGCGATCGCAATCACGATCGCCACGATCGGCCATTGCTCCACCGGATAGGGGAAGCGAAGTCCATTCAGGAAATCCATCGGTCAGTACCACCCCATAAACTCAACTCGGCCCCCGCCACAGGATGGAAGGCATCGGAATCACCTCTGTCAGGCGATCGAGGATGCCTCTGCCCAAGGGAACGAGGGGCATCATGCACTCAAGGCTTGCGCGCCACCAGCGCCACCCAGTCCTCCTCTTCATGTCTCGCTTCAATCCGGAAGCCGGCCTGCTGCAGACGGTCCACGACCAGCTGCTCCTTCGCCGTGATGATGCCGGAGGCGATGAACAGGCCGCCTTCCTTCAGCACCGCATAGACGTCCTGGACGAAAGTGACGATGATCTCCGCGAGGATGTTCGACACCACCAGCTGCACGGGCAACTCGACCCCCAGCTCGCTGCGATCCACCTTGTCCAGGATGCTGAGCAGATCGCTCTCCATGACCGTGATCTGATCCAGGCCGTTGAGCCGGACATTCTCCCGCGTGCTGGAGACGGCGACCGGATCCAGATCAAGCGCCAGCACCCGGCGAGCCCCGAGCAGACCGGCGGCGATCGCCAGGATGCCCGATCCGGTGCCGACGTCGACCACATCGTCACCCGGACGGATGTACCGCTCCAGGGTGCGCAGGCACAGCGAGGTGGTCGGATGCGTGCCCGTGCCGAAGGCCATCCCCGGATCCAGCTCGATGACGATCTCGCCCGGTGATGCTTCATAGTCTTCCCAGGTCGGCTTGACGGTCAGCCGGTCCGAGATGCGCACGGGCTTGTAATACTGCTTCCAGCCGTTCGCCCAGTCCTCCTCGTCCACGGTGCGCCAGCTGATCTCCGCCTTGCCGGGATCGAGCCCGTATGCGGGCAGCGACAGCACGAAGCTTCTCACCTGTTCAAGCACGGCTTCGATGTTGGCGCCTTCCTCGGAGAAGTACGCCTTCATCTCCGCCTCTCCCTCCGGGATGTCATTGAGCGGTCGTTCGTACCATTGTCCAAGCGACGTATCGCGCGGCCGCGAGAGCGACCCGGACTCCTCGATGCTGACGCCGCCCGCGCCCAACTGATGGAGATAGTCGGCGATCGCTTCCGTCGCCTCTTCCGTTGTATAGATCGTGATTTCATGCCATTGCACGTTTATGTACCCCTCTTCTCGTGTATGTCCATTGGCGAGCATTTGACCATTATTGTACTACAAAGCCACCCATCCTTCCACTTGGCCCGCGACACGCCCGTCTTTCCGGCACCAGAGCGGCTCCTGTGAACTGCGGCGACTCTCCCCGTCAAGGAAACCTCGCCCTCCCTTTCTCGCACACAAAAAGGCCGCCCGCGAGTCGACCGTCCGCCCCTCAAGCCTTCGGTCTCATCGCCGCGGCAGCCAGCCTTCCGCTCCTGCGTCACGCTTCATGTTCCCAATAGGCAAAATAATCAAAATCCGCATGCTTCCCCACACCGCTCAGATCCTGCACGCATACGCCGATAAAGGCGCCGGTAAAGCCCTGATCCAGTCTCAGGCTGCCCAGCTGAAGCTCGGCGTGCTCATCCGAGAGGCGCGTCGCATCGAGGACCGGCCCGATGTCCTGCCAGGCAGTCCCGTCGCGGGAGAAGCGAAACCGCCCCTTCTCATGATCCAGCTCCAGCCGCAGATAGACGCGCTCCCAGCCCTCGATCCCGACCTCTTCATCCATGGCTAACCCTATCATAATATGCCTGATGACGCCAATTCAATGATAGAATGGATGCCGCATCGGATGCGAAAACGAAGAAGGAGCCGCCAGCACGTCCGCTTCCATCGACATGCTTAAGCAACTCCTTCTCCTTGCGATCGAATGTTCTTCGATGCTCGATGGCCTATATGAGCCTCCCGCCGTACTTCTCGATGATGTCCAGCGCCAGATGCCGATTCTCATCCTCGATGCGCGCCTCCAGCACATAGGCGCGATCGCTGTATATGGGGCCATCCGCATCAGGTCCCGGCAATCCCATGGCCAGAGCGGCAGCGGGCGCAGGCGTGGGCGAGCCCAGATTCATCGCCGGGTAGGCGAGCATCGTCCTCTCATCCACGGTCATCCGGTCCCTTGAGCTCTGCTGCTCCGACAGGGAGCGAATATCCACCTCCGTCCCGAGCGCCGCCCTGAGCTCGGTCGCCGCCTCCTCCGCATCGGTCAGGGTTTCGAAGCGCGCGTTGATCGTGATCTCGGCCATCAGACCATGCCCCCGCATTCCCGGACGATGCGCATCGCCCTGTCATAGGCCTGATCATCCACAACCGCCGTCAGCAGGATGTCCCTGCCGGCCACCGTTTCGTCTCCCTGATCGCTCAGCCCGCTCGCATCTGGATCGGCAGCAGCCATGACGGCTGCCGACCGGTTCGCATACGCTGCGCCCAGGGCAGCGGCGCCCAGCCCGCCAACATCCACGCCGATCATCTCCATCGCCATCTCGGCGTCGGCCCCTTCCGTCGCCTGGATGCGGTCGATGCTGACATCGATCGCGCGCAGCGCCTGCAGCTTGCGCTTCGCCCCCTCCGCCTGCTCCGGCGAACGGAAATATGCCAGTATATTGCGCTCCGCCATCATTACCCTCCTCGTCGTGTCCGTCATCTCAATCCTGGAAAGTCTCCTGACCGCCCGTTTGCCTGCGATCTGCCGCCTTCGCCCTCTCCTGTGCCTCCAGGTCGTCAGCGTCAGCCAGCTCGGCGGAGTACTCCACATCCTCGTTGCGCCCGACAGGCAGCCTTCTGTTCCTGTTCTTGCGTTCAGCGTTCATCAGATCACCTCGCCTTCGCAGATGCTCCCAACGTTCGCTGATGCCACCCGACTGTCTGCAATCTCACATCCTCATCGTCAGCGGGCAGCACCACTCCCCCCTCTCCCGGTTGAACCTAATGCACCGTCGTCTCTTCCTGTTCGTGCGCCTGCCCATTTTCATGGAACGGAGCAGGGCGATCGGCGGGCATGACGGGCAATCCCGCAAAGTACACCTGCTGCTCCTCCGGCGAGATATACCCGAGTTCGACCCCGAGCGCGCGCGCCAGAAACGGGTCCAGCGTGCACAGATCGGCGGTCGTAAAGTCGGAGAACCGCGTTTTGCCCGCAGAGTAGGCGACGAGCTCCATCTCGCGCACGCAGGCGTTGAGGAAGTTCGTCAGATTCGTGACGCTCCGGTCAATGTCCAGCTTGTCGGTCATCTTGCCCGAGTAGACGACCATCTCGACCGGCGTCTCGAACGGCACCGCGTGGGTCATCTGGTCGCCGATCATCGCGATCAGGGCGGCCGTTCCCGTATACACCGCATCGGCGCCAAGCGCCATCGCCTTCAGGAACTGGCCGGGCGTCACGAGGCCGCCGGTCGCGATCAGGCTCACATCTCTGGCGTCCTGGCTGGCCAGATACTTCGCGGCGCGGCGCACCGCAAACATCGTCGGCAGTCCCAGATCGTCCTCCAGGATCGGCGCCGCCGCATGGGTACCGCCCTCCGCACCGTCCACGGTGATGAAGTCGACACCGGCCCTGAGCGCAACTTCCAGCTCCCGCTCCAGGTAATGGGTGGCGGCGATCTTCAGACCGACGGGCACGCCGGTCTCTTCACGAAGCTGGCGGACGAGGGCGATGAATTGTTCCTGCGTATCCACGCCGGGCAACCTGGAATGGATCACCGCATCCTCGCCCTCCGCCAGTCCGTATACCTCCCGATATTCCTGACCGATGTTCTCGGCCTTCGTCCGCTGCGGTGAAGAGCCCTGCGCGCCTTGCCCGAGCTGGATCTCGATCGCATCCAGCCGCCTGTATTGCTCCGGATCGTTCAGCCAGCCGCCCCGGTTATATTGCCCGATCAGCAGTTTGGCCTCTTTCCTCTCCTCCTCCATCAGGCCAGCCTCACCTGTGTTGGTGGCGGTGCCCACCAACGACGCTCCTCTCGCCAGCGCGATCTTCGCGCTCTTGCTGAGCGCCCCGCCGAAGGACATCGCGGCGATCATGATCGGGATCGAGATCTCCAGCGGCTTCTTCGCTTTCTTGCCGATGACGACCGAGCTGGAGATGGCGACCTGCTCCGGTGTTGGGAATCGCCACAGGTGGACCGGATTGAACAGCAGCTTCTCCCATGGGGAGAAGTGGATATGGGAGCCGAGCGGCCGGCCGGGAGGCTTGCCCTGGGAAGCGCGCATGACGTTCTCCACCATGTTGATCGCTCCCACCTTCCTGGTGCCGGTCATCATCTCCCAGATGTTCTCCGTATACTTGTCTCTCGCCAGGCGCTCGATTGCCTTGTCTACCGCTTCATTCACAGCCTTGCGCATCATATTCGACAGAAACCTGAACATTTTGCTCACCGTCTTCTTTGAAGTGTCTGTATGTCTGCCTAACTCTCATCATCATGCCCTGGCGGCTCCACCTCTTTCCTGACCTTTGTCCGCTGCGCCTCCTGCAGCCAGCGTCTGGTACCGTCCGTTAGTGTTCCACGTCATCATCAGATTCATCCAACAACCCGGGCAGGCAACCAATGGCAAGATCGCTTGACTCGGAAGGAATGTCCGGAGGCTGTCGGACATACATATAGTGATGCGGATACTGGACGCCTGTCAGTGCATCAGGCACGGCATGGCTCGGGAGGAAATGGAGATGCTGTCTGGCAAGACCAAGGCGATCATTCAGGTGGCTGCGACGTATATCGGTACGGTCATCGGTGCGGGCTTCGCATCGGGGCTGTCGATCATGCAATTCTTCACGATATACGGAGGATTCGGCGTCATCGGCATGCTCATCAGCACGGCGCTGTTCATCTGGATCGGCACGAAGATGATGCTGCTTGCCCGCCGCATTCGCGCGTATTCGTATCAGGAGCTGAATGCGTATCTGTTCGGTCCGTTCATCGGCAGACTGGCCAATGCCCTCAGCTTCATCGTCCTGTTCGGCGTCACCTGCGTCATGCTGTCCGGGACGGGTTCGATCTTCGAGGAACGTTTCGGCCTGCCCGATCAGCTGGGGATCCTGCTCAGCGTGCTGCTGACCTGTCTCGTCATGACGAAGAAGCTGGACGGCGTGCTGGCGGTGAATGTGATCGTGGTGCCGATGATGCTCTTTTTCTCGATCATCATCTCGATCTTCTTTCTCAATGCCGACAGCCTGTTGCAGACGCTGGCCGTGCAGAAGCAGCAGCTGAACGACTGGCAGTGGATGATCAGTCCGTTCGCCTACACGGCGCTGAACTTCGCCACCCTGCAGGCGGTGCTCGTGCCGCTCGGCAGCGAGATCGAGGATGAGGGCGTGCTCCGCTGGGGGGGACTCATCGGCGGCATCGGCCTCGGCTTCATGCTGCTGACGAGCCATGCGGCGATGAACTCGCTGATGCCGGACATCCTGCTGTTCGACATCCCGATGGCGGAGGTCATTGCGGATTTTGGCTGGATGATGCAGGTGCTGTTCCTGATCGTCGTATACGGGGAGATCTTCACCACCCTCGTCGGCAATGTGTTCGGCATGTCCAGGCAGATCCACAGCATACGGCCGCTGCCGCACAATGTGATCGCCGTCACCCTGCTGTTCGCCTGCTTCCTGGTCAGCCAGTTCGGATTCGCGCCGCTGTTGTCATCCTTGTATGACGCATTCGGGTATATGGGGCTGTTCCTGTTGGTTATCCTGATGGTGAAGCGGCTGCCGAAGCAGGTGTAATCCGTCATGACCCGGGGCGTGAACGAGGATCAAAAAAATTTGCAATTTCCAAAAATTAAGTGATGATTTTTTATTTTGAGTATGCTATATTAGTTTATGTCGCTGAAAAACCTGCGCGATGTTGACTAACGGGAAGTGGCTCAGCTTGGTAGAGCACCACGTTCGGGACGTGGGGGTCGCAGGTTCAAATCCTGTCTTCCCGACCATCTTCAATTTTTATTGCGGGTGTAGTTCAATGGTAGAACGCCGGCTTCCCAAGCCTGAAGCGGGGGTTCGATTCCCCTCACCCGCTTTTTATATGCAAGTTAAGCCCTCCAGCTTCTTCCGAAGCCGGAGGGCTTTTTGGTTCATACGCAGATCACGCGCTGCGACACGATATCGGAATAAAGCTCCATGCCGCAAGTGGCGGCGACATGCACCACATGGGCCAGCGCAGCATGCTGCGGCAGCAGCTCCGCCAGCCGGTTCTCCTCATTCAGGATGCGCTCCGGCCTGAAGACGACGCCTGGCTGACCGGCGAACACGGCGGCATAGAAGATGCCCGCCTCCACGAGATCCTGGAAGAAGTGACTGCCGTAGGACAGCTCCGGCATGAAGCCCTCATCCGGTTCGGCAACCTCCACGAGCACGGATGCATGGTTGATCTCGGCGAACTTGACCGGAACGCCCAGGGAAGGCGTCGTCGTTCCCCATCGGCCTGGCCCGACCAGCATCAGGGTGCTTCCCTTAAGCTGTCTGCCCAGCTGTCCGATCAGCCGTGCCACCGCATATTTGTCCTGTTCGCTCAGCTTCAGATAGGCGGAGGAACGGACCAGCACCGCATAATCGATCGGCAGGCGGACATTGCCCCCCATGAAGTTGCCCTGCATCGCAAACAGGCAATCTCCGGCGTCCGCATCCGGCAGCGCCACCTTGCGGCCCAGTCCCTTCGTCTGCAGCGGTCGGCACTGGACGATGTTGATCCTGAACCGCCCGTCCTCGGTGAAGTTGGCGGTGAATTCGACATCGACCGGATAATCGTATACCCGCGACAAGCATTGCAGCATGTCTCGCATCACGTCGGGAAACTCCGTCTCGCGGAGCAACCGGTGAAGATCGAGGATATACGGCTTCTGCTGCACCTTCATCCCTCGCTCGCGCATGCGTCTCAACGTCTCGTGATCCACGCTGGCGAACAGGGAAGGGTCCACCCGGATGTCGCGGTTCAGGATGGCGTCCAGTCTCCTCGTCACCAGCCGGTTCTCGCTGAGCGAGATGACATCCGCCAGGTGCTGGGAGAACCGCTTGCGGTCCTCGGCATGCACGAGCGGCAAGCGCTGCGGATTGTCCAGCGTGACGAGACGCGCGTAGTCGCCCTCCGTCCGATCGACCGCTCTCGTGCCCAGGCCGAAGACCAGCCTCAGCATGCCGGCGTTCATATCGATCTCCGGATCCCATACATAGAGATTCGAGGAATTGCCCACGCCCGCCACATGCGGGAAGTACTCATCGCCATAGTGATCCCCTGACACGCGCTGCACGAGGATCGCCATCTGCTCGTCCTCGGCGAACAGCCCCCTGCTCATCCGGTATTCCAGCGCATCCCGGTTCATTGAACTGGCATAGACGACCCGGATCGCCTGCTCGAAGGCCTCGTAGCGTTCCCGCGGCGTGCCCTGGTTCGCCAGGAACACGCTCTCGTACTTGCCGGCGAAGGCATTGCCAAAATTGTCCTCCAGCAGCGAGCTGGAGCGGACGATGATCGGCGACTGCCCGTAATGCTCAAGCAGCTGCATGAATTTCTCGCGGATGGAATCGGGGAACTTGCCATGCAGCAGCTTCTCCTGAAGCTCGGAGGCATACTCGAAGTAGCCTTCCTCCGTTTTCTGCTTCGTCCTCAGCTTCCACCATCCGTTCTGCACGACATACGTGTAGAACACATCCGTCCCGATGTAGTAGGAATCATGCGGCTCCAGAAAGGGGCGGAATCTTCCGCCCTCCGCCTGCTCCAGGATCTTCCTGGCGAGCAGCATGCCGACGCTCTTGCCGCCGATCCAGCCCGATCCGACCAGACGATCGGCGATCATGACGATATCCTCCAGGGTGAAGTAGGCCTCGCACAGCCGGATCATGCGCGACTGTTGGCCAAACAGCATGCGAATGAGCCTCTTCCTGAAGGCATCCTGTATCTCCCGCGGCTCACCCACCAGGTCCCTGGCTCTGTTGATCAGCGTATCCCAGTAGTCGAGCCGCTCCTCGCCGCGTCGGATGCTGGCGAACAGCTCGGCCACATCGGCGCTGGCCGTCAGGCTGATCGCCTCCTGCCCCTGCAGCAGGTGCGGGAAGAACATCGTGGGCGAATAGCGATTCTCCACTTTCAGCGGGTGCACATAATGCTTGCTTCTCACCTCATACAGGTCGAACAGCACCTGCGTCGTCTCGCGGATGCGGGCGATGGTGCTGTACGTATGCACATTGCGCAGGATGGCGAAATAGGCCACCGTGTTCAATTCGTACAGGTAAGGACAAGCCACCTTGAAGAAGTTGCCGATCATCAGATCGGAATGCCAATGCTCCAGCAGATCCGTCAGACTGTCAAAGACGTAGAACGTTCCTGCTCCTTCGCGCTCGATCAGCAGGTGGACATTGGTGGCGAAGCTTTCGAAGCCCCTGGCCGGGTCCGGGCGATACACCTTGACAGGCTCGCTTTCCTTCACCAGCGGCTCATGCTTGCCGAACCGGACGTACACGATGTTCCGATGATCCCGGATCGCCCTGCGCACATAGGCATCCACCATCTTCTGGTAGCCTTCGAGCGAATTGACCTGCCAGACCACATTGTCTCCCAGTCGCAGCATGTCGATCGCCTGATCAAGGCCCTCATGGCCCGTGCTCACTCTTTCATCCAATGGCTGCTCCCCTCCCGGCTGTCTGACTTGAATATCCACGATCCTCCACCATGCTATTATGCCGCATCCGCACGGGGACGCATAGCGCCTTGGCCGCTGATGGAGTGAGCATTTTATGAATTCCAGCCCAAGGCCCTCTTGCCCGCTTCGATCACGTCGATGATCCGGTCCACATCGTATACGCACCCCCGCCAGGTGCCGCCGCTGACCGCTTGCAGAGCCGCCCACAGCCTCGTATCCTCCGGCAGGTACGGATCGGCCGCGAGGCCCGGATGGGGAGGACGCTGCCGGAGAATCTCCGCCCCTTCCTCAGGCGACACGGCCTAATCGCCGTCGCCGAGGAAATGGATCGTTCCTTCCAGCGTTCGCGTGTGGATCACGATCTCGATCAGATCGCCGTCGCGCAGCTTGCCGATCGGTCCGCCCGCCAGCGCTTCCGGTCCGACGTGGCCGATGCAGGCGCCTGTGGATACGCCGGAGAATCGGGCGTCGGTGATCAGCGACACATGCTTGCCGAAGCTCAGATGCCTGAGGGCGGAAGTCAGCTGGTAGGTTTCCTCCATACCCGTGCCCGAAGGACCGCGCCCGATGAGCACCATCACGTCTCCGGGACGGATGCCGCCCTGCTTGATCTGACGGATCGCCTCCCGCTCGGACGTGAACATCCTGGCCCTGCCCAGATGCCGGTACACCCCCTGATCATCAAGCACGGAAGGGTCAATGGATGTGGACTTGATCACGGCGCCCTCCGGGGCGATGTTGCCCGTCGGGAACGTCACGGTCGAAGTGAGGCCCATCCGGGCGGCCCGCTGCGGCGACAGGATGACCGTATCCGGGTCGACGCCATCCAGCTCCATGAGCCTCTGCCGCAATCGTCTTCGCCGCTCCGAGCCCTCCCACCAGTCGAGCACCTGGCCCAGACGGATGCCGCTTGCGGTCATGACGGACAGGTCGAGCAGGCCGAGGGAGCGAAGGTGCAGCATCACCTCCGGCACTCCGCCGGCCAGGAAGGCGCGAATCGTCGGGTGCGGCACGGGGCCGTTCGGCAACACGCTGACCAGCCTCGGCACCTGGCGATTCACTTCCCGCCAGTCGGCGACATCCGGCACCTTGAGCCCGGCGGCATGGGCGATCGCCGGCAGATGCAGGAGCAGGTTCGTCGATCCGCCGAAGGCCGCATGCACGACCATGGCGTTGCGAACAGCCGCATCGGTCAGGATGTGGCGCAGGTGGATCGCCTTCCGCTCCATGTGCAGCATCGCCCGTGCTGACTGGCGCGCGATCTCCCGCCAGATCTCCTGTCCGGACGGAGCAAGCGCCGCGTGCGGCACCGTGAGGCCGAGCGCTTCGGCGACCACCTGGGAGGTCGCGGCCGTACCCAGGAACTGGCAGCCGCCGCCTGGGGTGGCGCATGCGCGGCAACCCAGCTCGGCCGCCGCTTCCAATGTGATCTCTCCATTCGCATAGCGGGCGCCGATCGTCTGGATCTTGCCCGCATCCTCGCCATGGTCGGGCGGCAGCGTGACGCCGCCGGGAATGAGGATGCCCGGCAGGTCCTTCATCCCCGCCAGCGCGATCATCATCGCCGGCAATCCCTTGTCGCAGGTGGCGACGCCGATCACGCCGCGCCTGGTCGGCATGGAGCGGATCAGGCGGCGCAGCACGATCGCGGCATCGTTGCGGTACGGCAGCGAATCGTACATGCCCGTCGTTCCCTGCGATCGTCCGTCGCAAGGGTCGCTGACATAACCGGCGAAGGGGATGCCCCCGGCCTCGGCGATTGTCTGGGCCGCCTCCTCCATCAGCAGGCCGACCTCCCAATGGCCGGTGTGATACCCAAGCGCGATCGGGGCGCCATCCTCCCGGCGGATGCCCCCCTGCGTGCTCAGGAGCAGAAACTCCTTGCCGCCCAGCTTCGATGGCTGCCAGCCCATGCCGACGTTCTGCGACCAGCCGAACAGGTCGCCGCTCGGCGCGGTCCTGAGCATCCGGTCCGTCAGCGGCAGCTTGCCGGACGGACCGGGATGCGACGTGCGGATGTCGTACAGCCGTTCATCCGCTTCTCCCAATATCGCAGCAAAATCCTGATCCATGCGATACCTCCGGTTCCAGTGTCTTGCGCCTGGCGCTGTTGGCGCATTTGGCCCGCCAGGCGTCCTCCGTCAGCCAGTCGGCTCAAGCCTTGACGAAGACCGTCTTGATCGAGGTGAAAAATTCGATCGCCGCCCGCCCCTGCTCACGGGAATGGGAGCTGGATTGCTTCATCCCGCCAAACGGGGCCTGCAGTTCCACGCCCGCCGTCTCCGCATTGATGCGGATGAGCCCTGCGTCGACCTCATCGACGAATCGGAGGAAATTGCCGATGTTTCTCGTATAGATCGAGGCGCTCAAGCCATACTCGACATCATTGGCCAGCCGGATCGCTTCCTCGAGATCGGCCGCTTCGATCAGGGCCAGCACCGGTCCGAAGATCTCCTCCTGGGCGATCGTCATCCTCGAATTCACCTTGTCAAATACGGCCGGCACGATGAAATAACCGGACTTCAGCTCCTCATCCTGCGGTCGATACCCGCCGTAGATCAATTCGGCGCCTTCCGCCTTGCCCTTCTCTATGTAGCCCAGCACGGTGTTCAGCTGATGCTCGTTGGCGCATGGGCCCAGCCAGGTGTCGGCCCTCAGTCCGTCGCCGATCTTGAGCTGCCGGATCCGTTCCAGCAGCTTGCTGCGGAACGCCTCATAGACGGGCTTCTCGATGATGACGCGGCTCGTGGCCGTGCATTTCTGCCCCGTGGAGCGGATCCCGCCGCTGATCGTCGCCTCCACCGCCAGATCGAGGTCGGCATCGGCAGCGATGATGATCGGGTTCTTGCCGCCCATCTCCAGCTGATACTTGGCGCCGCGCGCCAGGCAAGCGGCTCCGACCTGTTTGCCGACAGCGTTCGACCCGGTGAAGGTAACCCCGTGCACGCCCTGATGATGGACGATGGCGTTGCCGACGACCGAGCCGCTGCCCAGAAGCATGTTCAGCACCCCGTTCGGCAGACCGGCTTCCGCGAAGCATTCCATGATCAGCGCGGCGGTGATGCCGGTCTCCAGCGCCGGCTTCCAGACGACCGTGTTGCCGTAGACCAGGGCCGGCGCGATCTTCCAGACCGGGATCGCCACCGGGAAATTCCACGGCGAGATGACTCCGACCACGCCGAGCGGCACCCGGGTGGTGAACATCAGCGCCTCGCTGTCCGTGGACGGGATCAGGTCTCCGATCTTGCGCATGCCTTCCCCGGCGTAGTATTTCAGGATCGCGATGCCTCGCGCCGTCTCCCCCTTCGCTTCGGGCAAGGTCTTGCCCATCTCGCGGGTCATCGTCCGCGCGACTTCGTCCAGTCTTCGCTCGAGAATCGCCGCCGCCTTGTACAGGTATTCCCCCCTGGCTGGACCGCCCAGCTTGCGCCAGGCCTTCGAGGCAGCCTGAGCCGCCTGGACAGCGCGGTCCACGTCGCCCTCCCCCGACAGGGCAAGTTGCCCCACGACATCCGCCGTATTGGCGGGATTCGTGCTCGGCGCATATCGCCCCGACTCCGGCTCCGTCCATTGCCCGTTGATATAATTGCCATAGGATCTGACATGGTTTGTCATGCTCCATCCCCTTCCTTATGCTCCTGCGGCAGGCATGTCAGCCCGAAGCAGGAGGGTGTCCAGATTCATAAGTCGCCTGGTCATGCCAGCTCCACCTCATTGACCAGCGTGCCGATATCGGAGATGTCGATCTCGATGCGGTCACCGGCCTGCAAGGTGAAATCATCCGGCGGCACGATGCAGGTTCCCGTGAACAGCACGGTCCCGTCGAACACGACATTATCGCGGGAGAGCCAGGACACCAGCTCGTGGAACCTGCGTTTCATCTGCCCGGTCGAGGCCGTTCCTTCCGTTACCTTCTCGCCGTTGCGGTAGATGCGGCAGGTGATCGTGAAGGCATGGGGGTCCTCGACGGTTTCCGCCAGGCGGATCGCCGGACCGAAGGAACAGGAATGCCGCCATATCTTGGCCTGCGGAAGATAGAGCGGGTTCTCCCCCTCGATGTCGCGGCTGCTCATGTCATTGCCGACCGTGTAGCCGATGATCTCGCCGCCTGCAGCGATCACCAGCGCCAACTCCGGCTCCGGCACCTGCCAGCGGGAATCGCGACGGATGCATACCGTCTCTCCCGGCCCCCTCGTCCTGGCTGCCGTGGACTTGAAGAAGATCTCCGGACGCTCGGCGTCATACACCTGATCGTAATAGCTGAACGCCAGCACATCCTTGTTCTGCACTTCCGCATTTCTCGCTTCCCTGCTTCGCTCATAGGTGACGCCTGCCGCCCACACCTCCGGCGCTTCCAGCGGCACGAGCAGGTGAAGCTTCGTCCAGTCCGTCTGCACCGGGACAAGCTCAGCCATCTCCTGTCTGATCAGCTCCGCCGGCCGCAAGCCGCGCGACCGTGCCCGGCGCACGAGCGACAGCAAGTCCGGATCGCGCAGGCGATAGGCTGCTCCTTCATCCGTTACGGCGCCGAGACACGCCTGCCCGGCATCGAGATAGCGAATGATACGCATCTTCCGCCCCATCCCTTCCATTCTTTGATCAAATATCGCTTGCATCTCCATTTTATCTGATCGTAACCATAACCGGCTATATGGAAAAGCCAAAATATCAAATATATCCCTATCGGATTGATGGGAAGCGGGCGTTGAAGCACGCCCTGATCCGTTTCAGTTGTTGCTGATGACACGGATGGCCTGACGCTTACGGAACGTGGATGCCTTATTTGACCGAAAAACAGGCCGGAAGGGAAACCGAACGTTCCCTTCCGGCCTGGCCTTGCTCTGAGCCGCATCTGGCTTCGATGCCTGATCGCGGATGAGACCTTTCATGCGCCTCTGCCGATCACGACGATCTTGCATTTGTCTTCATGTCCCGCCAGAGGTCGATGCCGCCTGCTCCTTCTCCTTGCGCACCGGCCAGTTGAGCATCGTCATGCCGATGACCACGATGACCGCGCCGCAGGAGATGTAGCCGGTGATCGGCTCACGGAAGAACAGCGCCGCCCAGATAACGGTGAACAGCACGGGAAGATTGGTGGCGATCGCCGTCACCGAGAACTTCACGGTGCGCATGGCCTTAGACGAGAAGACGAAACTGAGGCCGGTGATGAGCCCGAGGGCGATGGCGGCCAGCCACGAGCCTGGCAGAGGCTCCGGCGACCAGTCTGCCGCGAAGGGCAGCGGCAACACGGTGATGAGCGATGCCCAGAAGAAGATCGAGAAGTTCATCGACACGTCGTTCATCTGGTCGAGCAGCATCTTCTGGCTGAGCAGGTGCACCGCCGCACCGATGCCCGAGAGGACGAAGATGACGGACAGCCAACCCTGGTCGCTCCACAGCGAGTTGAGCGGGCGACCGTTCCAGGTGATCAGGAGGGCGCCGATGATGACGATCATGGAGGCGACCCAGCCCCGCATGGACATTTTCTCCCTGAACAGGAGGATGCCGCACAGCATCAAACAGAGCGTCTGGACCGGATAGACGAGCACGTTGCCATAAGCATAACCCGCAGACACCCCGAGATTCTCGAACAGATAGTTCGCCGCTTTGGCCAGGGCGCCGATCCAGATCCACTTGCCCAGCAGCCTGGGCCTGAGCGTGTTGCGGGTGGCGATGACCAGCACGCCAAGCGCCAGCACGCCGATGAAGAATCTGGCGAAGGTGATCGTGTAGAAATCAAACTGGAATGAGGCCGTTTTCACCAATACGCCAACCAGGCTCCAGGACATGGTGGCGAAGAGAAGATACAGGTACCCCAAGCAAGTACACTTCCTATTCTGCGACGTCTGGTATGATCACTTCCTCATCATGCAGCCGCCAACGTTATCTGTCAATAAAAAAGCCCCTTGCGGGGCTAATCTTGTCACCATCTATCCGCGGAACGCCTTCTTCATCCGCTCGAACAGCGTCTCCTGCTGCTCGTGCGCATCTTCGCCGCTGAGTCTGGCGAATTCGCGAAGCAATTCCTTCTGCTTGTCGCTCAGCTTCGTCGGGGTGACAACGACGACCTTGACATGCTGGTCGCCCTGGCCGATGCCCCTGAGCCGCGGCACGCCATGACCCTTCAGGCGGAAATAGGTGTTCGTCTGGGTGCCCGCCGGGATCTTCAGCTTCACCTTGCCGGACAGCGTCGGCACCTCGATCTCGTCGCCTAGGGCAGCCTGGGCGAAGGTGATCGGCACTTCACAGTAGATGTCGTCGCCCTCCCGATCGAAGAAATCATGCGGTTTCACGTTGACGACCACGTACAGGTCTCCCGGCGGACCGCCGCGAATCCCGCTCTCGCCTTCGCCGGAGACGCGCAGCTGAGCGCCGTCGTCGATGCCGGCCGGAATCTTGATATGGATCTTCCGGCGCTTCTTCACCTTGCCGGTTCCGGAGCAGTGGGAGCATTTCTCGCGGATGATCTTGCCCGCACCTGAGCAGGTCGGACATACCCTCCGGTTCACGATGCGGCCAAATGCCGTATTCTGCACCACTTCCTGCTGTCCGGTCCCGCGGCAGGTGGGACACGTTTCAGGATGCGTGCCGGGTCTGGCGCCGCTGCCGTTGCAGTGGTCGCAATTCTCGGTGCGCGGGATCTCGATGTCCGACTCTTTGCCGAAGACCGCGTCCCGGAATTCGATCGTCATCGTATATTGCAGATCGGCGCCGCGCTGAGGCGCATTCGGATTGCGTCTCGAACCGCCGCCGAAGAACATGTCGAAGATATCGCCGAAGCCGCCGAAGTCCTCGAAGCCGCCTCCGCCACCGAATCCTCCGAAGCCGCCGAAGCCCTGGTTCGGATCGGCATGGCCGTATCGGTCATACTGGGCGCGCTTGTTCTCATCGCTCAGGACCTCATAGGCTTCCTTCACTTCCTTGAACTTTTCCTCCGCATCCGGTTCCTTGTTGACGTCCGGATGATATTGCCGCGCCAGCTTCCGGTATGCTTTTTTGATCTCGTCGGGGGTGGCGTTTTTGTCTACGCCAAGCACTTCGTAATAGTCACGCTTGCTCACTCGTTCCACTCCCATATATGACTTGGTAAATCGCAACAATACAAATCAAAGTCAAAGCCGGTTCATTACCGGCTTTGACTTTACGGACTGATGCGTGAAGACCGGATCGCGTGAATATCGTATGTCAGGATCTTCCGCTTGGTTCACATCATTCGTTGTCTGGCGATCAGTCTTTCTTGTCGTCCACGACTTCGTAGTCGGCATCCACGACGTTTTCTTTCCTGGTCCCGCTGTCGCTGCTTCCCGCAGCTTGCTGACCGTCATTGCCGGCAGCTTGCTGGTACAGCTTCACAGACAGCTGTTGCACAACCTCGCTCAGCTTATCCTTCGCCTTGCGAATCTTGTCGATGTCGTTGGTCTCCATCGCCTTCCTGACCTCTTCCTTGGCTTCATTCGCCTTGGCGATCTCGGACTGATCGACCTTGCCTTCGAGGTCCTTCAGCGTCTTGTCGACCGTGTAGACGAGCTGATCCGCCTCGTTCTTCGCTTCAACGAGCTCCTTGCGCTTCCTGTCCTCTTCAGCATGCGCTTCGGCTTCCTTCATCATGCGTTCGATTTCCTCGTCGGTCAGACCGCTGGAGGAAGTGATCGTGATCTTCTGGCTGCGGCCTGTGCCTTTGTCCATCGCCGATACGTTGACGATGCCGTTGGCGTCGATGTCGAAGGTCACCTCGATCTGCGGCACGCCACGCGGCGCAGGCGGAATGTCGCTGAGGATGAAGCGGCCGAGCGTCTTGTTGTCGGCAGCCATCGCGCGTTCGCCCTGGAGCACGTGAATCTCAACGCTCGTCTGGTTATCCGCAAACGTGGAGAAGATCTGCGATTTGCTCGTCGGGATCGTCGTATTGCGTTCGATCATCTTCGTGAATACGCCGCCTGCCGTTTCGATGCCCAGCGACAGCGGAGTCACGTCCAGCAGCACGACATCCTTCACTTCGCCGGTCAGGACACCTGCCTGAATCGCTGCGCCAAGCGCCACGACTTCGTCAGGGTTGACGCCCTTGTGCGGCTCCTTGCCGATCAGCTTCTTCACCGCTTCCTGGACAGCCGGGATGCGCGTCGAACCGCCGACCAGCACGACCTTGTCGATATCGGCAGGGGTCAGTCCCGCGTCCTTCAGGGCTTGACGGGTCGGACCCATCGTGCGTTCCACCAGGTCTGCCGTCAGCTCTTCGAACTTGGCGCGGGTCAGATTCATCTCCAGGTGCTGCGGCACTCCGTCGACGACCGTGATGAACGGCAGGGAGATGGTCGTCGTCAGCACGCCGGAAAGCTCCTTCTTCGCCTTCTCGGCCGCGTCCTTCAGGCGTTGCAGCGCCGCGTTGTCCTTGGACAGGTCCACGCCTGTATCCCGCTTGAATTCGGCGACGAGGTAGTCGATGATCTTCTGGTCGAAGTCATCGCCGCCCAGATGGTTGTCGCCGCTGGTCGCCTTGACCTCGAAGATGCCGTCGCCAAGCTCGAGGATCGAGACGTCGAACGTGCCGCCGCCAAGGTCGAATACCAGGATCGTCTGGTCTTCTTCCTTGTCAAGGCCGTATGCGAGGGCGGCAGCGGTAGGCTCGTTGACGATGCGAAGCACCTCGAGACCGGCGATCTTGCCGGCATCCTTGGTCGCCTGGCGCTGACTGTCATTGAAGTACGCCGGAACCGTGATGACGGCCTGCTTCACTTCCTGGCCGAGGTATGCTTCCGCGTCGGCCTTCAGCTTCTGCAGGATCATTGCGGAGATCTGCTGCGGGGTATACTTGGTACCGTCGATATCCACCTTGTAGTCGGTACCCATATGGCGCTTGATCGAGATGATCGTCCGGTTCGGGTTGGTGATCGCCTGGCGCTTGGCCGTCTCGCCGACGATGCGTTCACCGTCCTTTTTGAAGCCCACTACCGAAGGGGTGGTACGGTTCCCCTCCGCATTGGGGATCACGACCGCTTCGCCGCCTTCCATGACCGCCACGCACGAGTTGGTCGTTCCCAGGTCTATACCGATAACTTTGCTCATACTGGTGTGTCCTCCTATCTTTCTCTGTCTTAGCCGCTCACTTTGACCATGGCCGGGCGAAGAACCTTGTCCTTGAACATGTAGCCCTTCTGCAATTCTTCCAGCACGATGCCTTCCTCGTGTTCTTCGTCCTCCACCTTCATCACGGCGTTATGATACTCCGGATTAAATGGCTGTCCGACCGCATTCATCTCGGACAGGCCCACTTGCTCCAGCACCTGCTTGAATTGGCGGTAGATCATGTCCACGCCTTTGATCAGCGCTTCATAATCATTGCCGGATCGCCCTGCGGCCAGGGCCCGATCGAAATTGTCGAGAACGGGAAGCAGCTTCTCCACCACTTCGGAAGAAGCGTACTTGGCGAAATCCTCCTTCTCCTGTCGGGTCCGGCGGCGGAAGTTATCATAATCAGCCTGCAGACGAAGCAGCCTCTGCTGCTGTTCGTCCAACTGACTGCGAAGCTCATCCAGCAGACTCGACTCGGCAGCGTCCTCCTGGGGCGCGGATGCGTCCTGTGCTGCGGTTTCCGGGATAACCGTTTCTGCCTGTTCCAGATCCTGGGCAGTCGCTTGCTGCGATTGATCCTGGTTCATTTGCTCGTTCTGTTCTGTCATTGCTCGTTCTCACCCCCCCATCCTCAGTCCTGCTCGAAGGACGACAGAATATTGGACATTTCCTTGGATAAATATTGCATCAAGCCGATCACTTTGCCATACTCCATGCGGGTAGGGCCGAGAATGCCAATCGTGCCCAGGGTCTGACCGTCGATCGAGTAGGTGGCCGTGATCAGACTGCAGTTGTTGATCGCCATGAGGTTGTTCTCGGAGCCGATCCGCACCTGAACGCCCACTTCCGTCGGCGACAGCAGCTTGACCAGCGTGTCATGCTCCTCCAGCAACGAATAGAGCGACTTGACCTTCTCGACGTCGCGGAACTCAGGCTGGTTCATCATGTTGGCTGCCCCGCTCAGGAAGACGCGTCCTTCGTCTTCGATGGTGAGTGCGGAATCGAGCATCCTGATCAATTCCTGATAGCGGCTCACATACCTGCGTATCTCTTCCCCAACCTCGTCATACAGCTTGGAATTGAGATGCATCATGGCAACTCCGGCCAGCTTCGCATTTAATATGTTGACCACTTTCTCAATATCCGAAACAGACACGTCCCGCGGCAGGGTGATCAGCTTGTTCTCCACATGACCAGTGTTCGTTACGATGATCACCACCGCCTGCTTCTCATTGAGCGGGATGATCTGCATATGCTTGAGCGAGGTATGGATCAACTCCGGCTCGAGCACAAACGAGGTGTAGCTGGTCATCTCGGCCAGGATCATCGCCACCTGGCGGATGGCCTTCTCCTGCTGCTGCATGCGCTCCGCGAAGAACAGCTTCAGTCTGTCAATCTCCTGCTTCGACAGCTCCTTGACGCGGATCAGATGATCCACATAATATCGATATCCCTTGTGAGAGGGGATGCGACCAGCGGATGTGTGAGGCTGCTCGAGATAACCGAGCTCTTCGAGATCTGACATCTCGTTGCGAATGGTCGCCGGACTGTACGCTACATCGCCACGTTTGGATATGCTGCGAGAACCGACCGGCTCCGCCGAGCGGATGTAATCGTCGACGATGGCGTTCAGGATCAAGCGTTGGCGCTCTGACAGCATACGTTAGTCAGCCTCCTTTCGTTAGCACTCAGGACGCGCGAGTGCTAAAACCTACTACAAAAATACCAAAACGCTTTTGTCCTTGTCAAGTCAATCCAGCGTCTTCAGCACAGCGATTTCATCGCAGCAATGCCGCTTCTTGCAATTGACGCAGTCCGTCCAGACCTTCTCCGGGAAGATCTCCTTGTCCACCACGCGGAAGCCGTTCTTCTCAAAGAACCTGACCTCGTAGGTGAGCGCCATCACTTGCCGCATGTTCATCTCCCGAGCTTCCTGCACCAGCATCTCCACGATGCGCGAGCCGATGCCCCTGCCCTTGTACTGCTCGTCGATCCCAAGGGAACGGATCTCGACCAGCTCCTTGCCAAGCACGCACAGCGAGCCGATGCCGATGACGCTCCCGTCTTCCTCGGCGACCGTGAAAGTATCAATCACCCTTGTGAGCAGCTCCCGCGACCGGGGCAGCATGATGCCCCTCCGGGCATAACGATCTATCAATGTATAAATCTGTTCGACATCATCCAGCGTGGCCTTGCGCACGACCGCCATGATCATTCATCCCCACCTGTATCCCTGTATCTTGAGTTTCCAAGAAGTCTGCCTGCGACGTCAGGCGCGCCATCTTGCCTGACATCCCTCGCGGGCCAGCCCGTCAGACCTTGTCCGTCCTTTGTCCGATTGCGATAATGGTATTGCAGATAGGGATAAATATACAACACACAGCATAACTATGCAATCGGTTTTTGTCGCGTCTTTCAGCCTTTTCGCACGATCATCGGTCCTGTGTCATGCATCGGCCGCAGATCGGTTTGTCGAAGCAGGTGCAGCCCGGTGCAAGATCGTGATGCCATGCATCTGCAGAAGACCCGGCTCTCGATGGATGTGCAAACCTCGTTTACAACTTCATGTTGCCTGGACGTGCGCCTGACACAGCCCGATTGTCGCCGCACCCCTCAACCGGTCTCCACCGCCCCGAGAAAGGCGCCGAACACCTCGTTGCCGTAGATCAATCCCTGCCGGCTCAGCCTGTATCCGTCCTCCGTGCGTTCCAGCAAGCCTTGCGTCAGCAGCCTGGAGAGCGTCTGGCCAAACGCCTCTTCCATCGACACCGCGAACTGCCTTCGGAAATCTTCATTGCTCACGCCGCGCAACATGCGGAGTCCCACCATCATGAAATCCTCCATCGCTTCCTGTTCGGAAACGGGATGCTCCTCCGCCCGCGGAAGGCCCGTCTGGCACGCCCGGATATATGGCTGAACGCCCCGGATGTTCATATGGCGCAGCCTGGCCGCATAGCCGTGCGCTCCTGCGCCGATGCCGTAGTAAGGTTCATTGCGCCAGTATGTCATATTATGCAGGCTCTCGAAGCCCGGCCGGGCGAAGTTGCTGATCTCGTACTGCTCATAGCCGGCCGCCTGCAGCCGGTCCATGATCAGGCGATACATCTCGAGCTCCGTATCCTCATCCGGCAGCGGCAGCTCGTCCCGCTGATACAGCTTGTAGAACAGCGTATTCTCCTCCACCTTCAGGCTGTAGATCGAATAATGCGGCAGATCGAGCGCCAGCGCTGCCGAGAGCGTATGATCGAGCTGCTCCAGCGTCTGGTTCGGCAGCCCGAACATCAGATCGATCGACAGGTTGGTGAAGCCTGCCTTGCGCGCCGCCTCGAGGCTGCGGTACACATCCGACGTATCGTGAATGCGCCCGATGTCGTGCAGCAACCGGTTGTCGAAGGATTGCACGCCGAAGCTGATCCGGTTCACGCCGCCTTCCTTCATCGCCGCGAGCTTCTCCTCGTCCACCGTGCCCGGATTGGCCTCCATCGAGAATTCCAGGTTCACCGCCTGATCGGGGAACCAGGCGCGCACCGAGCGCAGGAAATGCGCCATCTGCTCCGGCGTCAGCACCGTCGGCGTTCCCCCGCCGACGAAGATCGTGTCGATCGTATGCGGCGGCAGCTTCTCCACCGTGTACGCCATCTCCCGCTCCAGGGCCTGGAGATAGTCCATCACCGGCTGGCCTTGCAGCACCACGGAGTTGAAATCGCAATAGTGGCATTTGTTCGTGCAGAACGGGATGTGGATATACACCGCTCGCGGGCTCATCGTGCTCGTCTCCTGCAACCTTCGCCGCCTCCTTCCTGTCGGACAAACTTCAAACAGACGGAGGGGAAAGTCGGGCCAGCCATGCGTCGCCATCCTGGCACAGCTGACAACTTTCCCCTGCCTGGGTGTTCGTATGGTAGATGCGCCTGACGATGCTTCCTTCGTCAGTGGCGCCATATGCTAATTGTCGAGTTTCAGCACCGCCATGAACGCCTCCTGCGGCACTTCGACGCTGCCGACCTGCTTCATCCGCTTCTTGCCTTCCTTCTGCTTCTCGAGCAGCTTGCGCTTGCGGGTAATGTCGCCGCCATAACACTTGGCAAGCACGTTCTTGCGCATCGCCTTGACCGTCTCGCGCGAGATGATCTTCTGGCCGATCGCAGCCTGGATCGGCACCTCGAACATCTGGCGCGGGATGAGATCCTTCAGCTTCTCGCAGATCGCCTTGCCGCGATGGTAGGCGCGGTCCCGATGCACGATGAAGGACAGGGCATCCACCTGTTCACCGTTCAGCAGGATGTCCATCTTCACCAGGTTCGAGCGCTTGTACCCGACGAGCTCGTAGTCGAATGAAGCATAGCCTCTGGTGCTGGACTTCAGTTGGTCGAAGAAGTCATATACGATCTCGGATAACGGAATCTCATAAGTCAAGGTGACACGATTGGTGTCCAGATATTCCATGTTCACAAATTCGCCGCGCTTGCCCTGGCACAGCTCCATGATCGCTCCGACATAATCGTTCGGCACGATGATCGACGCCTTGACGTAAGGCTCCTCCACGTAATCGATCTTGCCCTGCTCCGGATAGAGCGAAGGGTTCTCGATCTCCCTGACCTCACCGTTCGTCAACGTGACGCGGTAGACGACGCTTGGCGCCGTCGTCAGGATCGGAACATTGAACTCCCGTTCGATGCGCTCCTGGATGATCTCCATATGCAGCAGCCCGAGGAAGCCGCAGCGGAATCCGAAACCAAGCGCCGAGGAGGTCTCCGGCTCGAAGCGGAGCGACGCATCGTTGAGCGCCAGCTTCTCCAGCGCCTCGCGCAGATCCTCATAATCCGACGATTCGATCGGATACATCCCGCAGAAGACCATCGGATTGATGCGCCGATAGCCCGGAAGCGGTTCTGGCGTCGGATTCTTCGCATCGGTGATCGTATCCCCGACGCGCGTATCCTTCACATTCTTGATGCCGGCCACGATGAAGCCGACATCGCCGACATGAAGCTCGTCAACGGTCGTCATGCGCGGCCGGAAGACGCCGACCTCGATCACCTCGAAGGTCTTGCCGGTGGAGAACATCTTGATCTGCGAGCCCGGGCGAACCGAGCCGTCCATGATCCGCACGTAGACGACGACGCCCTTGTAGGCATCATAGTGCGAGTCGAAGATCAGCGCCTTCAGCGGCTTGTCCGGATCGCCGGAAGGAGGGGGCACCTTGGCCACAACCTGCTCCAGGATCTCCTTGATGCCGATGCCGGCTTTGGCTGAGGCAAGCACCGCATCGCTCCCGTCGAGACCGATCACCTCCTCGATCTCCTGCTTGACGCGCTCCGGCTCGGCGCTTGGCAGGTCGATCTTGTTGATGACCGGCAGGATCTCCAGATTGTTGTCCAGTGCCAGATATACATTCGCCAGCGTCTGCGCCTCGATGCCCTGCGCCGCGTCGACGACGAGCAGCGCCCCTTCGCATGCCGCCAGACTGCGCGATACCTCATAAGTGAAGTCGACGTGTCCCGGCGTATCGATCAGATTCAGAACATATTCTTCGCCGTCGTCCGCCTTGTAGGACAGACGCACCGCCGTCAGCTTGATCGTGATGCCCCGTTCCCGCTCGAGATCCATCTGGTCGAGCACCTGCTCCTGCATCTCACGAGAGGTCAATGCGCCTGTATATTCCAGGATGCGGTCTGCGAGCGTCGACTTGCCGTGATCGATATGGGCGATGATTGAGAAGTTCCTGATTTTCTTTTGTCGTTCGTGAATGTCCGTCATGCCTGACCCCCCACAAATTTGATTATCATTATATCAGTAATGGGAAGGGTTTAAAAGATGCCAGAGAGTCAGGCTAGTGAAGGATGCCGTCGAACAGCGACACGATCAGCTCGATGCTGCCGCGCGCGGTTCTCTGCAGCACGTTGCCGGTCACATCCGCGAGCAGGCTGACCAGCGTCGGCTCCTGCGCCGGAGTCAAGGGATCATAAGGCGGCCGATATGGATACGGGTCCTGGCCTTCACCACGATCCGCGTTGCCGGTCTGCTGCGGGTCCGTCGTTCCCGCCACCTCTCCCGGGCCTTGCCCGGTCCACTCCCCGGAGGTTCCTGGGCTTACGCCGATGCTTCTGCCGCTTGTCTCGCCCAGTCCATGGGTCGCCAGATCGACGCCGTAGAAGATGCCGAAGCAGACCAGCAGCCCGACGATCCCCATGCGGATGCAGAATTTCCAGATGTCATTCATTCCTGGCCCTCCCATCTGTTTGCACCGTCGTTTGCGCCGATGCTGCCACGATCTCGCCCGGCGCCACCGGCGCGTCCGCCTTCTTCGCATCCATGAGCAGACCGGACAGCACCTCGGCGAGCACATCGATGGTCCGATAGGACTCTTCGAGCGTATTCTCCGGTCCGCCGATCTCGATCAGGATGGCGTTGGGGGATATGTGCTGATTGTATTCGCCGTTTCCTGTTTGTGCATTTTTCCCCAAAATGCCGCGCGATAGACCCGGATACCGCTCCTCCAGCCTGTCGTGAATCCTCCTGGCGAACGCTTCGTTCTCCTGCCAGTTCGGATTCTGCTTGCCGATGATGAAATAGACCTGGGCATATTCCGCTCCGTCGATGGTGGTCGTCGTCAGGCTCCGCTTCTGCGAATCGCGATGGATGTCGAAGTAATATTGCAGCTCGGGATAGGTGATGGCCGCTTCCTGAACGGTCTTGAACGAATAGGCGTAGGAATGATTGTAATTGAAGTCCTTGATGGCGGATGGATAATCCTTGGTCGACACCTTCGTGCCGATGCCCTCCTCCTCCAGCCTCTCGGCCAGCCGCTTGCCCAGCAGCGTGATGTTGATCTCCTCATCGTAAGCCTGATTCGCATGCTTGACCCCCTCCAGCTCCGGCACCCAGGATTCCCGGTTGTGTGAGTGATAGATGAAGACCTTCACTCTCCGCCGCTCCTCCAGACCTGCCGAGACAGGAATATCGAGCTCCGGAAGCTCCTCATCCTCGACCCCTTCCTTCTGTTCTTCGACCGGCTCGGCCTGCCCGGCAACCGGCGATGACGGCTCGTCAGCCTGACCGGGCAGAAGGACTCCGGGAGAGGGCGGTTGACCGATCGGCTCTGATGGTTCCGGCTGGTCTCGCGGATCCGCCGGAGCCTTGCTCGCCGCTGCCAGTCCGGTGATCTCGGCCGCCAGCACGCTGCGCGCATCGACCGGATCGATGCCGGTCAGCAGCCTGATCAGCCGCCTCGAGGCCTGGACGGCCATGCCGCCTTCGTCCTCGCTAGTGGTGCGCACGCCTCCCAATTCGGCCTCCAGCACGTCGACGAGCACGTCCTCCGGGATGGCGCCGGTCATAGCGAGCAGCGTCTCATTGGTCGATCGCCAGAGCGTGCCATTCAGCCATGCCACGAATCCGATCACGACCACCAGGGTAAATGTCCCTGCCGCGAGCAGAACGAGCAACTTGCCGTAAGCGATCAACTGCCTGTCCGATGTCCATGCATTTCCTGTATGGTGTGAGCTTGTCCCTGACTGCATCCTGTTCTACCTCCTCAGGCTTCATAGACTCTTAATCTAGTAACCAATCTATGAAGTGTAAGGGCCAGATAGAACCATGTATAGCAAATCATCGCAAGCCAAAAAGACAGGAGAGGGCGGGTCAGGCCTCTCTCCTTCCGGGGAATGTCGATTCAACTGTCGCGCAACCTGCAGCGTCACCCATCTTGCCAGTCAGGTCGGGCGTCCATACCGACCGGCACATGTCCATCGCCTCTTTCCGTTGCGTCCGCACTCTCTCAATGCGTATAGGCGGCGACATTCGAGGAATCCACCGCTTCATGCAGGGCGGCATTCAGGCCGCTGGCGATGATGTTGGCGATGTCTTCGATGAATTCGTCGATCTCCTTCGGCGTAACGAGCAGATCGTGTCCGATCGGATTCAGCACTTCCTTGATCAGCTCCAGGCGTTCCGCTTCGGACAGCTGGTCCATGAGCCCGAAGATCTGCTTGGTGTTGTCGGTTCTTCGCTTGAAATGGCGGATCAGCATGTCCATCGTGCTCGTGACGATCGTGGACGCATAGACCACGGTGGGCACGCCGATGGCAATCACATCGACGCCAAGATCCTGCTTCGTCAATCCCTTGCGCTTGTTGCCGATCCCCGATCCCGGATGGATGCCCGTATCGGCGATCTGGATCGTCGTGTTGACCCGCTCCAGCGCCTTGGAGGCGAGGGAATCGACTGCGATCACCAGATCCGGCTTCAGCTTCTCGACGAGCGCATGGACGATGTCGCTCGTCTCAATGCCGGTCGTGCCCAGCACGCCCGGCGCCACGGCGCTGACCTGGCGGTAACCGGGATGAACCTGATCCGGCATGAGCTCAAAATAATGTCGGGTGACCATGGTGTTCTCGACCACCAGCGGCCCCAGCGCGTCCGGTGTGACGTTCCAGTTGCCGAGTCCGATGATCAGCACCTTGGCATCCTTCGGAACTTTCAGATGGTCCAGGAAGCGTTCGAACTCCTGGGCGAAGCAGGTCGCGACCCTGTCCTGCAGCTTCGTGTCCTTGCGCCTGAGCCCCGGGACCTCTATCGTGATATAATGCCCGGGCAGTTTGCCGATCGCGCGCGAGCCCTCCTCATTCTGCACCTTGATGCGCGTGATCCTGATCCCTTCCTCTTCCCATATCTCCGTATGTACGCCGGGCAGTTCGTCGCTTAGGCCGCGCGTGCTGCTCGCGAGCTCCTTCGCTTCCAGGGCCAGGTCGAGCTGCGTGGACCTTTGGTTCAGCTCCTGATCCAGATTCCACTCCTTCTGATCCGGATGCTCGCTGAACAGAGCTTTATGTTTCGACTGATTCATTGCGGTTCTCCTTTGCTCGGAAGATTGACACATTGACTGACCTTATTGTGCAACAGCCTGCCGTGGATTATGCGGGATCAGCCGTGGTTGGGCCGCATCCACCTCACTCTATCAGGAGAAATTCTGTTGCTTTTTGCATAACCACATGTTAGAATACTTAAAGTTGTGACACGAGACGAATCGTATGTGCAAGGTTGGAGGTGAATCAGCATGCCAAACATTAAGTCCGCCATCAAGCGCGTGAAGCAAAGCGAAAAACGCCGTCTGCAAAACGCTTCGCAGAAGTCTGCTCTTCGCACTGCTGTTAAGGCAGTAGAAACAGCTGTGGCGAATAACGATATTGAGAAAGCCAAGGCAGCTCTGGTCTACGCTTCGAAGAAGCTGGACACAGCCGCATCCAAGGGCTTGATTCATAAGAACGCTGCCGCTAACAAGAAATCGAAACTTGCGAAGAAAGTAAACGCACTTCTGAAGCAAGCCTGATGACATGATGGAAACATATGAAGAGGCCGTCCGGAAAGTCTTCAACGACTTTCAGGGACGGCCTCTTTTCCGTGTGATGGCGAAAGGGGCTGACCTTTCGGATCGCCCCTGATCAGGATGCGGCCAGTTCCAGCACGAACAGCTCCAGCCCCAGCCGTTTGTCGATGAGTCCCTTCTTCATCTGATGGTCCAGATCCGCGAGCTTCGCGAGGCAGCGCATCAACCGTTGCAGGCTGTATGCGCGGCTCTGTTCATGCGCCAGCTTCACCGGATACGGATGGAGGCCGATCATGCTCCCGATCTGCTGATGCGAATAGCCTTGTTCGAAGAGCTGTTTCACCTGCAGCATGATGCGGAACTGCCTGGCGATCAGCGCCAGGATCTTGATCGGCTCCTCGCGCCGCATGAGCAGCTCATGGAGCATCGAGAGAGCCCGGTCCGGATGCCTCCTGACCGCTTCCTCCACCAGCATGAAGACCGTCTGCTCGGAATTGCTGACGACCAGCCGCTCAATATCTTCTGCAGATATGATCCCCTTCTCCCTCACATAGAGCGTCAGCTTGTCGATCTCGCTCTTCAGCGTCTGGAGATCGGTGCCGGCAAGCAGCGCCAGCCGCTCAACGGCTCCAGGAGCGAAGCGGCAACCGGCCTCATCCGCCTGCTGCTCCACCCAGCTTCTCAGCTCCTTCTCCGACAGCTCGTTGAAGGATACGACGCATCCCGCGGATTTCAGCTGTTTGACGATTTTCTTGCGTTCGTCGAGCTTATCCGCGTGAACGGTGAAGATGATGACGCTCTGTTCGGACGGCGATTCCAGATAGGCGCCCAGTCTGTCCGTATCGTGCTCGATCTTGCCAACCGGTTTCGCCCCGGTGAAGAATACCGCATGCCTGGCCAGGATCACCTTGCGCTCCGACCACAGGGACGCTGTCTCCGCATCGTCCAGCACGGCATCCAGATCGGTCTGCGTCAGGTCATGTTTGCTAAAAGAGAACTCCCTGGCCTCATCGGGCAGGAGCATGTTCGTCAACCGCTCGACGAACCTGCCGAGCATGTATTCCTCCGTACCGAAGCAGACGTATACGGGGCGCACCTTGCCGGACATCGCTTCATTCAGCAATTGATCAGCGCTCGCCGGAGCCATTACATTCGCCCTTCCGAACGATCGTCGAGATCGATATAATAAGCCTGTTCACCTTCATCTGTCAGCACCTTGAAGGTCAGACGGCTGTCGTCCATCCACTCCAGTCCGTATACCTCGGCATCGCCAAAGGATTGGGAGATGTAGGTCCGCTCATGGTTGCTGTCCAGTATGACGACCGAACCATTTTCGATGAAAACGGAGTAGGTGCCTTCCGGTGAGGCCAGACCAACAGAGCCTTCGAAGCCGCCCATGGTCGTGCCGATCTCCTCCAGATTGATGTCCACTTCAAACGATTCGGACTTCTCTCCTGTCAAGCCAGCTGCGCTCTTGCTCGTGCTGCCCAGCTCCGCCGCCGGCTCTTCCGTTCCAACGGCCTGGTCCCCGGATTGCCCACTGGTCACCGGGATGCCGAGAAACCCCTGTCTCCCGCTCGACGGTGCCAGGATGCCGACGGGCTTGTCTTCGGAATCCGCCACGTACGAGGACGACTGGTCATAAATTTCATAAACTGGCAAGGCCGCGAAACCGGAAGCATCATCGGCTGCTTCAGCCTCCTCGCTCGCAGAGCTGTCTGCCGAGCTGGTCGCGACATTCATGAGCGCCATGTTCGCCTGGCTGTATGAGGACGAACCGGACATCGCCTGGTCCGCCACTTGCATCGAATCCTGATCCAGGTTGACGATGGCGATGCCCAGCAGCAGTCCCGCCGCCACAACGCCTCCGAGCACCTTGTAGGAGATGCGATTCGCTCTGTGATTCCGTCTGTTCGCCAGCCGTGCATCTTCCGTCTGATCAGCCGCTGCCGGCTGGACTGCGCCTGTTACGGTTAACTGTCTGGCCCGGTCGATCTCCTCCAGCTTCGGCAGGATCGCATCGACCAGGCTTACGGGCGGATGTACCTTGGGCAAGCTCGACAATTCACTTGTCAGCCGCTGGAGCCTTTCCATCATGACGCGGCAGGAGGCGCACGTCTCCAGATGCGCATCGAGCAGTTGCTGTTCGGAGTCTGTCAGATCCAGGTCCAGCTGACGCTGCATGTATTCCATCACCTCTTGACATTTCATCCCCCAACACCACCCTTCTGATAATCTTGCAGCAGCGATTGCAGCTGCTGTCTCGCACGGAACAGGTAAGATTTGACGGTGTTTAAAGGCAAGCCTAAAGAGTCCGATATTTCGTTATAGGAGAAATCCTGCAGATAACGAAGCACAATGACCGCTCGATAATGATCGGACAGTTTGTTGATCGCTTCCCGGACGTCCTGCGATACATAGGTGGCGACGACTTCCTCCTCCACGCTGTGATCGGCGGTGAAGTTCATCGCATGCTCATCGATGGAAACGGTCGGTTTCGTCCTCCGGAACTTGTCGATGCAGATATTGGTGACGATTCTCTGCACCCACGTCTTGAACTGGGCCTTCTCCTCGAATGATTCGATCTTCGTATATACACGAATAAGGGCCTCCTGAGCAGCATCCATGGCATCCTGCTCATTCCCCAGGATATAATAAGCCGTTCGGTAGACGTGAGTCTCGATCTCACGCAACAGCTGGATCATAGCGTCGCGATCACCCGATTGAGCAGACCTGATCAGCTCTTGCTCTACCACCAGGATCCTCCTTCCTTGCACCCTAATAGACGGTGCCTTGGCGTTATAAGTTGCAACGTCCCCACTTTATAAATCATGTACTAGAATAACAAAAAATTCAATGCAAGTATACAACCAAGTATTGCGCAAGGTGTGGATCGCTGATATGGCTGTCAGAATCCATCGGCGACCGGCAAGGCTCCGAGCTTCGTCCGCACCTCCAGGCGGCCGTCAGCCGTCCGATATTGGACCTCCCCGTGCAGGTCCGTCCGGAAGGTTGCGATGTTGCGCCTCGCCAGTCTGTCCAGCACTTCGCCTGAAGGATGGCCATAGTAGTTGCGGCCTACCGATATGACACCGCTCAGCGGCTGCCAGTAATTCAGCCAGCTGTCCGAGGTGCTGTACCTGCTGCCATGATGCGCCACCTTGAGCACATCAATCCGTCTGCCGGCTGTTCCGTTCGCCGCGAGCGCGGAGCCGCCGCTTCCTTCCCCCCGCAAGCTGCGGAGAATGGCTCGTTCTTCAGCCTCGCCGATATCTCCCGTGAACAGGAAGACCCCTTCGTCCATCTCCATGACAAATACAACCGACTCCCCATTCTGATCCTCCACCATCCCTGGTCTTCCCGGTGCGCCGCTTGCATCCGCCAACGGATGCAGAAACTTCAGGGTCGTCTCGTCATCCACCTGCCACACCAGTCCTGCCGCTGCAGGAATCAGGGGAATCTCGCGCTCAAGCGCGGATGCGATGAGCCTCTCCGCATAAGGCGAATCCTTCAGCGTGCCGTTAAACAGGATGCGCTCCGTGGACACGTGCTCGATCACCGCATGCAGACCTCCGACATGATCGGCATCGAGATGGGTGACGATGACGGCATCCAGATGCCGGACGCCGCGCCGTCGGAGCAACGGCACCAGCGTATCCTTGCCCACCTCGTACGGATCGCGCCGCGACCGCCACGCTTCATCTTCCCGTTCCCGGGCGAAGCTGAAGGTGCCTCCGCCATCCACCAGGATATGCCGGCCGCCTGGGGTGCGGATCAGGATCGAGTCGCCCTGTCCGACATCCAGCACGCTGACCACGCCGGTGCGGCTCCAGGGATTTCCTGCATAAGCATACAGGATGAGCGCCGTCATCGAAGCGGCAGCAAGGATCATGAAGCCGCGCGAAACAGATGGACGGCTGAAGGAGCGAAGCCCCGGATAGAGGCAGGCCATCGCCAGGAGCAGCGCGTAATAGCCGGCGACCCACCAGATCGGCACCTCAGGCCAGATGGTCAGCAGCGCCTCGCGCTCTGCCGTCCAGGTGACAGCCCTGAATAGCAGCTCGGCAACCTGCGAATTGAGCCATGCGGGGATCTGCCCCAGAGCCGGATGCAGGACTCCGAGCAGCAGGGAGATCATGCCGAGCGGCAGGATGATCGCGCTGACGAGCGGCACGAGCAGCAGATTGGCAAGAGGCGACAGCAGATGAAGCGTATGAAAATAATAGATGACGATCGGGAAGGAGAACAGCTGCGCCGCAACCGTCACCGCCAGGGCGCCGGATATGGCTGCGGGCAGAGCGCGCATCAGCCCGACCAGACGCGGCACGAGCAGGATCAGCCCGACCGTCACGAGGAAGGACAACTGAAAGCTTACATTATATATGTAATACGGATTCGCCGCCAGCATCGCCAGCGCAGCGATCAGGATGTATCGCAGCGAATCCTTCCACTTGCCGAGACGCATCGCGAGCAGTCCCAGCATCCCCATCAGTCCCGCGCGAATCGCCGAAGGTGAGGCGCCCGTAAACATCACATAGAGAGGCACCAGGATGAAGCAGACGGTGAACGCTCGCTCGCGCGTCAGACGCATCAGCCTGAGCAGCCAGAAGCAGCCGGCCGTGAACACGCTGACGTGCAGGCCGGAGATGGCGAGCACATGCGTCAGGCCGACATCGGAAAATCGGTCGTAAAGCTGCGGCTGGAGTTCCTGCCTGTCGCCGATCAGGAGCCCCTGCATAAAGCCCGCATAGCGTTCCTCGTACAACTGCCAGACCAGCTTCGTCATCCACCCGCTGATCCGGTCCATCGCTCCCAGGAGCAGATGCGGGCTGAGCGACGGCCTGCTTCTCACCTCGGCCGCCTCAGGATCATCGACATAGAGCTGCCAGTAGATGCGCTGCTTCTCCAGGTAAGCGCGATAATCAAAGTCGCCGAAATTCCTGGCGACTGCCGGACGCCTTAGCGTTCCGACGAGGCGCAGCTCCACGCCTCTGCTCCAGGAACCGATCAACCGCTGCTGCTCCTCGCTGTCCAGATAGATCACCGTCTGCAAACGCTCATCCGGCTCCAGCATCCAGTGAGTGCGTTCGTCTTCGATGTCCTCCGACGGATGACGAAGGTCCGCATCAAGACCGTGCTCCAGGTTGTCCCCCCGTCCGTCAACGGGAAGCTCGTTCCTTGCCTCTCCCGTCTGACGGAGCACTCCTGTCTCGTCAGGCATCGGCTGCCGGGGTTCCTCCACCCCGTCAGAAGGTGAGGCAGAGTATATCCGATCCGCATGCAGCTGCATCGATACCCGATCCCCGTCAACTTTCACCGCGGAGACGATGACTCCCTGAACGATCACCCGTTCGTTCTCCAGCTGGATGGGGATATTCGTCTGGCTCGTCTCCTTCGTCCAATACCCGCATCCGATGGCACACACGGTGATGAGCGCTGTCAGCATACCGCTCCTGAAGCGCGAGTCACCAGGTGACATCAGCCTTAGGACGCCAATGAACACCGCAAGGGCGGCGATCACGGCGAGGATCAGCGCCCATTGCTGCAGCAAACCGGCCGTGAGGCCAGCGATTACCAGCAGGCTGTTAAGATAGAATGGTTGTGGATATTTCATATTCATGGCTCCGAACACAAAAAAGCACCTCCGCTTCGTCTTCGAAACAGAGGTGCTTCCTCTACGCTCAATCGGATATTCAACCGGTCACCCTGTTCACACCGAGCCTGGCGGCGGTTCGTACGCAACCAGCTGGCGGAACACGATGCCCTTCTGCTCCATCAGTTTGACAACCTTGTCCTTGTCCTTAGGATACTCACGAAGATAGACGATCTCGGTGATACCGCTGTTGGCCATCATATTGGCGCATGTCCAGCACGGCTGGTCGGTGACATAGACCGTCGAGCCTTCCCGATCGCGGCGGTCAGTGAACAGGAGCAGGTTCTGCTCCGCGTGAATCGTGCGCACGCAGCGCTGCTTCCTGATCACTTGCTCCGTTCCGTCATCCGCCACCTTCAGCTCATACTCTTCGACCAGCATGCAACCGGCTTCCTCGCAGTCCGGCACGCCCGAAGGCGCTCCGTTATAGGCGGTGCCGAGCAACTTCTTGCCCTGCACCAGCACCGCTCCGACCTTGCGCCTGCCGCATCGGGATCTGGTCGAGGCCATGAAGGCGATATCCATGAAGTACGTATCCCAATCCTTGCGGTTCGTTGTCATGAGAGCATTCCTTTCTGTCGTCGTGCTTATTGCTGGCTGGCCTGGATCGCTTGCTCCAGATCATACAGGATATCTTCGATATTCTCCGTGCCTACGGACAGGCGCACCATGCCAGGCGTCACGCCTGTGGACAACAGTTCCTCGCCTTCCAGCTGCGAGTGGGTCGTGCTGGCCGGATGGATGATCAGCGACTTGCTGTCACCGACGTTGGCGAGATGGCTGAACAGCTTCACGCTGTTGATCAGTTTCTTGCCCGCTTCCACTCCGCCGTTGATCTCGAAGGTCAGGATGGCGCCCGCACCCTTCGGCAGATACTTCCTGGTCAGTTCATAGGAAGGATGGGATTCGAGAGCCGGATAATTCACGTTGGACACCGCCGGATGCTTCTCCAGATATTGCGCCACCTTCAGCGCGTTCTCGCTGTGGCGCTCCATGCGCAGATGCAGCGTCTCCAGACCTTGCAGCAGCAGGAAGGAGTTAAATGGCGAGAGGGATGCGCCGATGTCGCGCAAGAGCTGCACGCGAGCCTTGATAATGTAGGCGATCGGCCCCACTGCGTCCGAATACACCAGGCCATGGTAGCTTGGGTCCGGCTCGGTGAAGCCCGGGAACTTGCCGCTGGCCTTCCAGTCGAACTTGCCGCTGTCGACGATGATCCCGCCGATGGACGTGCCATGACCGCCGATGAACTTCGTCGCGGAGTGGACCACGATATCGGCGCCATGCTCGATCGGCCTGAGCAGGTAAGGGCTTGGCAGCGTGTTGTCCACGATCAGCGGGATGCCATGCTCATGCGCGATCTTCGCAACGGCCTCGATATCGAGCACGTCGCCGCGCGGGTTGCCGATCGATTCGGCATACAGCGCCTTCGTCTTCGGCGTGATGGCGCTGCGGAAGTTCTCCGGATCGACAGGATCGACGAACTTCACCGTGATGCCGATCTTCTTCAGCGTATGCGCGAACAGGTTGTATGTACCGCCGTACAGGCTGGAGGCGGAGACGATCTCATCCCCTGCTCCCGCTATGTTCAGGATGGAGAACGTGATGGCGGCCTGACCTGACGATACGGCCAGCGCTCCGACACCGCCCTCCAAAGCGGCTACGCGCTTTTCGAATACATCGGTGGTCGGGTTCATGATGCGGGTGTAGATATTGCCGAACTCCGCGAGTGCGAACAGGTTGGCCGCATGGTCCGAGTCGCGGAACCCATACGAGGTTGTCTGATAGATCGGCACCGCACGCGACATCGTGGTCGGGTCAATCTCCTGACCCGCATGGACAGCGAGAGTTTCTAACTGCAGCTTGCGCTCTTCTGACATCGATAAATCCCTCCATTTAGGTATGAATACTTATATATTTCCTATTTTCGCACAAAGCGCGCGAAAAGAAAAGGGCTATCCCGGGAAATTGTCGATCATTCCAGCTTCAGATAGGGAAGCATCTTCTCCAGCGTCTTCTGCCCGATTCCCTTGACGTTCAGCAGCTCCTCCGGACTCCTGAACGGTCCGTGCTCCCGTCGGTAATCCAGTATCGCCTGCGCCTTGGCCGGACCGATGCCGGGCAACTTCTGAAGCTGCTCCAGATCGGCGGAGTTGATGGGGATCAGCGCATCTCCTGACGCCGCTGACTCCTCCGAGGCAACCTCGCGGCGCTCCTCCGCAGATGCCGCCTGTTCCTGAGCGGGCTCTTTCGTCCCGTCCAGGCTGTCTGTGGCTCGGGCCGAAGCATCGCCCGAAGCAAGCGCTTCATCCTGCTTGCGCTCCCCTTCCTCGTCATTGAGCAGCAGCGCATTCACCGGCACCCACTCGCCCTCCGACGACCAGCCGGACGGGACCGGCATCAGGAGTGTGAGCAACCGGTGCAGGATCAGTGCCAACAAGAGCATGACGGTCACATATCCGAGCCATACCAGCAAGCTTCTCGATCGCAGCAATCCTGACACCCCCATACATCCGTCCATGTGGCGGAGTCTCCTGTCATATGGACATCCCGCGTGTTCATATACTTGAAAAGATGTATATAGCGTTATCCTGGGAGGGTTTCATGATGAAAGTCGGATTCATCGGAACGGGCAGCATGGGGAGCATCCTGATTGAAGCATTTATCACGTCTGGCGCACTGGCAGCGGATCAGATCATGGCCGCCAATCGTTCCCATGCCAAGGCGGCTCATCTCGCCTGCCTGTACCCTGGGTTATGTGCAGCAACCGACAATCGTGAGATCGCGAAGAACTGCGACATCATATTCATCTGCGTCAAGCCGCATGAATATAAACAGGTGATCGAGGCCATCCAGCCATTCGTCGTGAGCGAGCAGACCGTCGTCTCGATCACGAGTCCCGTGCACATCAAGCTGCTGGAAGACCACCTCCCGTGCAAGATCGCCAAGGTCATCCCGAGCATCACAAACTATGCGCTCAGCGGAGCTTCGCTGTTCATGTACAGCGACCGCATGCAGACAAGCGATCGCGAAAGGCTGGAGGAGCTGTTCCGGCATATCAGCACCCCCCATCATATCGACGAGAGGCATGCGCGCATCGCATCCGATCTGTCCAGCTGCGGCCCGGCCTTCCTGTGCTATTTCCTTGAACGGTTCGTGGACGCTGCGACGGCAATGACCGGCTTGTCGAGAGATGAGGCGAGCCTTCTGGCCAGCGATATGCTGCTGGGCACAGCCAGGCTCTTAAACGACAAGGGCTTCACCTTCTCTTCCTTGCAGAAGAGGGTCTGCGTGCCTGGCGGCATTACCCATGAGGGACTGAAGGTCATGCAAGCTCATCTGGACGGCATGTTCGAGCAGCTCATCCATACGACGCATGTCAAATACAGCAGCGACCTGACGAAGGTGGAATCGCTCTTCTATGGCCAGAAAGCCTGACATCGTCCAGGTGCCTGCTGCTCCGGTTCCGATCAGTCGGTGACGATATTGACGATGCGGCCCTTGACCGCGATCACCTTGCGGATGTTCTTGCCAGCGATCGCCTGCTTCACCGCATCGCGGGCCAGCGCCAGCTCCTCCATTCCGCGCTCGTCGAGATCAGCAGGGATCATCGCCCGGTCGACGATCTTGCCCTTCACCTGGATCACGATCTCGATCTCATCATCCTTCGTGTAGGCCTCGTCATATTGCGGCCAAGGTACATAGGAGATACCGCCCTCATGGCCGAGTCGTTCCCACAGTTCCTCCGCGATGTGCGGCGTGATCGGCGCGATCAGTTGGACAAAGTGCTCCATCGCCTGACGAGGCAACTTCTCCGCCTTGTAGGCTTCATTGACGAAGATCATGAGCTGGCTGATCGCCGTGTTGAAGCGGAGCTGCTCGTAATCCTCGGTGACCTTCTTGACGGTCTTGTGCCATACGCGCATGAAGTTCTTGTCCGAAGCCTCATCGGTAATCTTCGGATTCAGCTTCCCGTCCTCGCCGATGAACAGACGCCATACCCGGTTCAGGAAGCGATAGATGCCCTCCACGCCGGTTTCGCTCCACGGCTTGGTGGCCTCGAGCGGCCCCATGAACATCTCATACATGCGCAGTGTGTCGGCGCCGTAATCTCTGACGATATCGTCAGGATTGACGACGTTGCCGCGGGATTTGCTCATCTTCTCGTTGTTCGTGCCGAGGATCATGCCCTGGTTGACCAGCTTCTGGAACGGTTCCTTCGTCGGAACGACGCCGATGTCATAGAGCACCTTGTGCCAGAAACGCGCGTAGAGCAGGTGGAGCACCGCATGCTCCGCGCCGCCGACATACAGGTCCACCGGCAGCCATTTCTTGGCCAGCTCCGGATCCACGAGCCGCTCCTTGTTGTGCGGGTCGATATAGCGGATATAGTACCAGCAGCTGCCCGCCCATTGCGGCATCGTGTTGGTCTCGCGGCGTGCCTTCATGCCGGTCTCCGGATCGATCGTGTTGACCCATTCCGTCACATTGGCCAGCGGAGACTCTCCCGTCCCCGATGGATGGATCTCATCCACATCCGGCAGCAGAAGCGGCAGGTCGTCCTCGCTCAGCGGCTTCATCGTGCCGTCCTCAAGATGCAGGATCGGGATCGGCTCTCCCCAGTAACGCTGACGGCTGAACAGCCAGTCGCGCAGCTTGTAGGTCACCTTGCCGCGGCCTTTGCCGTTTGTCTCCAGCCATTCGATCATCTTCGCGATCGCCTGCTCATTGTTCAGCCCGTCCAGGAAGTCCGAGCGGACATGCTTGCCGTCGCCCGTATAGGCGGCCTTGGTGACATCGCCGCCCTCGATGACCTCGATGATCGGCAGCCCGAACTTCATGGCGAACTCCCAGTCGCGCTGGTCATGCGCCGGCACCGCCATGATCGCGCCGGTACCGTAGCCGGCCAGCACGTAGTCGGCGATCCAGATCGGCACCTTCTTACCGTTCACCGGATTGATCGCATAGGCGCCGGTGAACACGCCGGTCTTGTCCTTGGCCAGATCGGTGCGCTCCAGGTCACTCTTGCGCGCCGCCTGTTCCTTGTAGGCTTCCACCGCCGCCCGCTGCTCCGGAGTGGTGATCTCATCGACCCATTCATGCTCCGGCGCCATGACGCAATAGGTCGCGCCGAACAGCGTATCCGGACGAGTCGTGAACACGCGGAGCGTCTTGTCCGTGCCGTCGATGGCGAATTCCACCTCAGCTCCGCTGGACTTGCCGATCCAGTTGCGCTGCATCTCCTTGATGCTCTCCGACCAGTCCAGCTCCTCCAGATCCTCCAGCAGGCGTTCGGCGTACTCGGTGATCTTCAGCATCCATTGGCGCATCGGCTTGCGGATGACCGGATGGCCTCCCCGTTCGCTCTTGCCGTCGATCACTTCCTCGTTGGCCAGCACGGTGCCAAGCGCCGGACACCAGTTGACCGGCACCTCCGCCACGTAGGCGAGGCCTTTCTTGTACAGCTGCAGGAAGATCCATTGCGTCCATTTGTAATACTCGGGATCCGTCGTGCTGATCTCCCGGTCCCAGTCATAGGAGAATCCGAGGGACTTGATCTGGCGGCGGAAGTTGTCGATGTTCGTCTTCGTGATGTCGCGCGGATGCTTGCCCGTATCGAGCGCGTGTTGCTCAGCCGGCAGACCGAACGCATCCCAGCCCATCGGATGGAGTACATTGTAGCCTTGCGCCCGCTTGACGCGCGCCACGATGTCCGTCGCCGTGTAGCCTTCGGGATGGCCGACGTGCAGGCCGGCGCCGGAAGGATAAGGGAACATGTCCAGCGCGTAGAACTTCGGCTTGCTGTCATCGTCCAGCACCTTGAAGGTTTTGTTCGTCTCCCAGTATTGTTGCCACTTCGGTTCGATGACCCGCGGATTGTATCCGGCGGAAGAAATCGGTTGTTGCTCCTGAGTCATAGGTTAACCTCCTCGATAACTTGCAATTGCTTGTGATGGCTTCTGGCCCAGACCTGCAGGGCAAGATGGCGTCGGTCACCCCGTTCCCGCATCATCGCCTCATCAGCAGGCGCCAATAATCAGAAAACCTCCCGCCTCTAGCTGATCGCAGATCAAAGCTAGGGACGAGAGGTTATGATCCCGTGGTACCACCCTAGTTAGTGCGGAGCGTGCTTCGCTCGCACTCACTCTGCCCTTTAACGCAGGGGATACGGATCGACCGCCTCCGATCGGAAGCGGGCGTCAGCTCAGAGGTGAGTTCGCATCAGGCAACTGTCGGTTCGCACCACCCACCGACTCTCTGAAAGCTTGCTGCTGATCCTACTGCTCCTCGTCCACGCTGTTGGCCAAATGACCATTCTTGTTGCCATTATACGGTTGCGCGGGACGCTGTGTCAAGTGTGGCGCCTCGCCATCAGCGCTCCGAACCCTTCAACGCGCACACAAACATTCGCCCGGTATCCGCGGCTACGGGCTTCCAGGTGAAATCGGCGAAGCCTTCGATCCGGCTGAAGCCGGCCTCCCGCAGCCACTCCTTCAGCTCCTCCAGCTCGTATGCGCGCTGGCGATGCGTCTCGCTGGTGCGGAGGAAGCGTTCCGAAGACCCGTCCTCCCTGAAGAAGATCGTCAGCTCATGGGTGATGATCCGCTCCTCCGCGTCCCAATCGCTGTACCAGATATATGCGAGATCCTCATCGTCATACGTGTAGGGCTGACCTGCAGCGTAATCCTCATATTGACGGGCGGTGAGCACATCGAACACGAAAAGTCCGCCCTCTCTCAGTCCCTCGCTCGTCCTGCCCAGAACGGCCCGCACATCCTCTTCCGAGAGCAGATAATTGATCCCGTCGCACAGGCAGATGACGGCATCCACCGGACGGGCGATGTCCCACTCGCGCATATCCTGCTTAAGCCATCGCACGGACCCGCCGGATGTCTGGATCGCCGGGGCGACTTGCTCAGCCTGCTCCTGCGCCACAGCCAGCATGTGCTCGGACAGGTCGATGCCGATCACTTGGCAGCCGGATTGGGCGAGTGCGATCGCATGGCGCCCGGTGCCGCAGGCGAGATCGACGATCGTCCGCGGCTCAAGCCCGTACCGGGAACAGGCTTCCCTCACAAACTGCTGCCACCTGTCATAGGGCATATCATCCATCAAGCGATCGTACAGGAAAGCGAAATGTTGCTGATACGATTCTCCCATGAACCCATCTCCTTCGCGATGCTTCTGCCGACCGCCATCTAATCCTTCTTGCGCAGGTATGTCCAGTTGCCTTCCTGGTACACGAGACCTTCCTTCATCAGCTTGCCGATGGCCCGCTTGAACGCGCTCTTGCTGATGTTGAACCGCTTCAGGATGATGTCCGCCGGCGTCTCGTCGGAGTACGGCATGGCGCCGTTCGGGCGCTCCCGGAGGAAACGAAGCAGCATCTCCGCGTCTTCTTCCCTGCCGACCTCCTTGGGCGGACGCATCGAGACGTTGATGCGCCCATCCTCGCGCACGTAGACGACGCGCACGCGAACAAGCTCACCCAGACGGACCGGACGCGTCCGTTCCGCCTCGTGCATCATCGCCAGCACGCCGAAGCCGAGCACTCCCCCCGGAACGATCAGGAAGGTCGCCTGCTTGAGCGGCTTGTATACCCTGGCTTCGACCCACGTATTGCGCCAGGTGTGCGGGGCGGGAACGACCAGCTTCTCGAACTGCTTCTCGCCAGCCAGCTTCGCGATCATCCTGCCCTGCTTGTCATGGGCGAGCATCACGTACACCTCATCGCCGACCTGCGGCCACAGGCTGCCCAGCTCCGGCAATTCCGTGTACGGCAACAGCAGCTGACGTCCCAGGCCCATCTCCAGGAAGCAGCCGATCCTTTGGTTGATATCCGCCACTTTCAAAGCGGCGATCGTGCCCATGGAGATGAGCGGCTGCTTCATCGTCGCCGTGAGCCGGTCCTTATGATCATGGAACAGAAACACGCGCAGACGATCCTGGACGGCGATCTCACCGACCACTTCGCTGTAAGGAAGCAAGACATCCTGCGTGCCGTTGGTCAGATAATAGCCGTTCGGCGATACCTCCCGTTCCACCTTAAGCTCCGCGAAGGTGCCTGCGGTCAACGGTGAACTCATACCCGCTCAACCACTTTGGCGTCCGCCCACAGACGCTCCAGATTGTAATACTCCCGGTCATCGCGATGGAACACATGAACGACCACGTCCCCGATATCGATGAGAATCCAGCGCGATGTTTCCAGCCCCTCGACGCCGCGCACGCGCTGGCCTGCCTTCTCGGCACATTCGACGACCGCGTCCGCCAGCGCCTTGACCTGACGATCCGTATTGCCGTGGCAGATGATGAAGTAGTCCGTTACGAGCGAGATGTGATTCAGGTCCAGCGTGACGATATCCATCGCCTTTTTGTCATCAAGCGCATCCAAGATTTTGTTCATCAGTTCCCTGGAGGATAATCTGCTCATCAGTTTGCATGCCCCCTTAATTCATCGATCAGACAGTTTCGCGCCAGCATCGTCAGCGGATAGATCTTCTTGCCCTGGGCGATCAGATGCTGGATGGTCGAGTCGAACCCCGCCACGAGCGCCCGCTCCAGGCTGTGCTCCGCCAGTTCCCGGATCCTGTCCACGCCCGGGAAGTCCCTTCCCGGCTCAATGTAGTCAGCCAGACAGACGATCTTGTCCAGCAGGGTCATATGCTCCCGCCCTGAGGTGTGGTATCGGATCGCATCCAGCACCTCCTCATCCCGGATGCCGAATTGCGTCTCCGCCACATAGGCTCCGATATGCGAATGCAACAGCTGCACATCATAGTCCAGCATATCGGGATAAAGCTGGTGTTTGATGATCAGCTCCCGCTGTCGCTCCGCCGGCCAATACTTGGCCACGTCGTGGAGCAATGCCGCGAGATCAGCCTTGACCGGGTCCGCGCCATATTGCTTCGCCAGACGAACCGACGTCTCCACGACGCCGAGCGTATGCGCCCAGCGGCGCTCCGGCATCTGCTCGCGCACATATGCGACGATTTGCTCACGATTCATACAAACGCCTCTCTTTCACATAATGCCATACGGCGTCCGGCAGCAGATAGCGGACGGACCTGCCGCTTCTGAGCCGCTCCCGGATCTCCGTCGATGACACCTCGAAGCCCGGAACAGCCACGAGCTTCACCCGTTGGCGAATCTTCGGCGCAAGCTCGCCCGGATCGAGCTTCACGCCCGGCCTTGCGAAGCCGATGAAACCGATCAGCTCGCACAATTGCTCGATCTGATGCCAATGAGGCAGATATTGCACCATATCCGCGCCGATCAGCCAGTAAAATTCGTCATGCGGATAGGTGGCGACCAGCATGCGGGCCGTCTCGATGGAATAGGAGACGCCGCCTTGCCTGATCTCCCAATCGTCCGCCCTGAATCTCGGATTGCCGGCGATCGCCAGCTCCACCATGCGCCATCGGTCTTCGTCCGACGCGCCAGGCTTATGATCCTTGTGGGGGGCGTTATGCGACGGGATGAACCACACTTCATCCAATCCCGCCTCCTCCGCCGCATGCTCGGCCACCAACAGATGACCGATGTGTATCGGATCGAAGCTGCCGCCCATGATGCCGATCTTCATCGTGATCCTCTCCCTTGTCCTGTGCCGGACGTCCATCCTCCGTCCATCTGTGTGCCTCCATCATCCATTACATGAGGAAACATGCCGACAATTGGCGATAAGAAGGAACCCTGTTCCGACGCTCACGCCTGCTGCATAAGTATTCCGCAAGCGGCCGCATCGCCCCGTCGCTTGTCAGGGCATCGCCTGATCCACGCTCACGTTCGCTGCAGGCGCTTGCTCATCCGGCCGCATCGACTGTCCCGCTTGCCGTAACGCTGATCTTTCAACGCTCACGCCTGCTGCAGCGCCTGTTCCACCGTTTCGCGCATCACCTGTACAGGCGCCTGAATGCCTGTCCAGTATTCGAACGCATAGGCGCCCTGATAGATAAACATGCCAAGACCGCCATGCACGACGCTGCCCAGCTCACGCGCCTCTCTCAGCCAGCGGGTGATGCGGGGGTTGTAGACCAGGTCGCTGAACAGCGTGCCTGCCGGGAATATGGTCGGATCCGCAGGACGTTCGTCCACGTCCGGGTGCATGCCGATCGAGGTCGTATTGATCACGATATCCACTTTATGCTTAATATCATCCAAACCTTCTGATCCCATACCGCGCACATCCGCATACGACTTGAGCGACCGAGCCAGCTCAACGGCCCGATCCGCCGTCCTGTTGATGATCCATATGCACTCGGGAGCTTCCTGGGCAAGCGCATAGGCGACTCCACGCGCCGCACCGCCTGCACCGATCAGCAGGATGCGCTTGCCGGCGAGACGGACCCCCGTCTCTTCCTTGAGCGAGCGGACATAGCCGATGCCGTCGGTGTTGTAGCCGACGAGCACGCCGTCGTTGTTGACGATCGTGTTGACCGCGCCGATCACTCTTGCCCCTTCGTCAATCTCGTCGAGATATTCCATCACTGCCTGCTTGTGCGGGATCGTGACATTGACGCCGCGAAAGCCCAGGCCCCGGATGCCCTCCACCGCCGATTGCAGCTGATGCGGTCTCACATGGAAGGCCATGTAGATCCCGTTGATCCCGGTCGCCTCGAATGCCCTGTTCATCATGACCGGCGACTTGGAATGCGCGATCGGATCGCCGAAGACGCCGAAGCGCATCGTCGCATGATCGATCCTGAATCTGTTCATCCTGACTCTCCTCTCAGCCCTGGACCTCTCCAGGGACCATATCCTGGGATGTTGACAGGCGTCAGGCCCTGAAGAAGCTTCCCTCCATACGCTCCAGGAGCTGCTGCCAACCTGTGCCTGTCCGCTGACACGGCTCGGCCCTTGCGCGAAGCATCGTGCCGCTCGCCATGTTCAACCCATCAGCGAAGGACGCATCGTCACCTTGATGCCCTTCGGCGCATGAATGTCCACATAAGCGCCTGAAGTTCCGTTCACCTGGATCCAGCCAAGGCCGGAGATCGAGATGTCGTATCTCGCACCGGGCGGTATCCTGAACGCATGCTTCATGAGCGGCCCCAGCTTGTCGGCGGCCTCGCCTTCCGGAGGAACGAGCATCTCTCCCCGATGCTGTTCGTACAGCCCGTTGGCTCGCTCCAGCTTGGTGCGGTGGATCCTGATCGCGTTCGAGACATAGCAGGTGAATGATTGATGCTCGCCCTGCACGAAGTCCATCCGTGCGAGCGCACCAAAGAACAGGGTCTGACGCGGGTCAAGCTGGTAGACGACGGGCTTGATCGTCTTGTCCGGCAGCAGCTGGTTCACCGTACGAACATCGACGATCTCCGTCATTCGGTACGGATAGACGATGCCCGGCGTATCCAGGATTGCCTGGCCCTCCGCCAGCGGGATGCGCACGATATCCAGCGTCGTTCCCGGATAGCGGGAGACGGTGAGCTCCGTATCCAGATCGCTGTAGCTTCTGATCAGCTGATTGATCAGCGTGGACTTGCCCGTGTTGGTGGCGCCGACGATGTAGATGTCCTTGCCGTCCCGATAGTAGTCCAGTGCCGCTGCCAGCTGTTCGATACCCTTGCCCTTCCTGGCGCTGATCAGCACCACATCGATCGGCCTGAGCCCTTGCTCCTTGGCCTGCTTCTGCACCCAGTTCTTCACGCGATTCCAGTTGAGCGCCTGCGGCAGCAGATCCAGCTTGTTGACCACGAGCAGCACCGGATTGGCGCCGACGAAGCGATGCAAACCGCCGATCACGCTGCCCTCGAAGTCGAAGATATCCACGATATGGACCACAAGAGCCTTCGTCTCCGCGATGCCGCTCAGGATGCGCAGAAATTGCCCCTGGTCCAGGGTAACGGAAGCCGCCTCATTGTAATGCCTGATGCGGAAACAGCGCTGACAGACGACCGGCGTTCGCTGCAGCGCTTGTGCTGGTATGTATCCGACTCGGTTCGAGTCCTCGGTTTGCAGCCTGACCCCGCAGCCGCTGCAAGTAGGCAGATTATTCATTCGAAAGTCATCGACCTCCAACCAATATCCTCGATGTGCAATATCGTTAACGCGTCCGATCACAGGTCCGATCAACCCCATCGGTTCGAAGCAGGCCTGTCCCTTCCCATCTTATGGCCGCTGCTTCATGACAAGGCGAAGCAGCTTCTCCAATCGCCGGTTGATCCGGGTGCCCAGACCCTCGTCGTTCGGAGCTACCGGATTCACCAGGATCGTGTAGAGTCCCATGCGATTGCCGCCAAGCACATCCGTCATGAGCTGATCGCCGATCACCGCCACCTGGTCACGCGGCAGCTTCAGCAGCTCCAGCGCCTTGCGGAAGGCCTTGCTTCCCGGCTTCCTCGCCGCATGAATGAACGGCATGCCAAGCGGCTTCGCGAAGCGCTCCACGCGCGGCAGGTTGTTGTTGGATACGATCACCACGCGATAGCCATGCTTGTCCAGCTTGTCCAGCCACTGAAGCAGCTCGGGTGTCGCATCCGGCTCGCGAGCGCCTACCAGCGTGTTGTCCAGGTCGGTGATGATGCCGTGGATGCCTTGACGGCGCAGGGCTTCGAGATCGATCTCGTAGATCGAATCAACTTTCAGGTTCGGTATAAACTTCTCCAGCAATCTGTATAACCTCCAAGGCTCCTCATGTTCAAACTATACCATATCCTTCATCTGCTAGGCAAAAGACAGGACAACCGCCCGAACCATGATCGCTGATCATTGGCGCGGGCGGCTGCGGGCAACCGGGCATCAGGTGCCGGGGTGCGCTCCCTTCCGGGAAACCTCCTGCTCATGCGTTTCGTTCTGACAATCCTTGCACAGTCCATAGATCTCGAAACGGTGATTCAGGATCCTGAAATCTTCAGGAAGCTTGATCGATTGATCCATCGGGCAATATTCAAAGGACAGCGTCTTCTCGCAGTTCGTGCAGATCAGGTGGTGATGATGGCTCGTCAGGCAGCCTCCGCGGAACTTGAGTCCGCCGTCGAGGAAGTAAAACTGCTCCAGCACGCCCATCTCCGATAACATGCGCAGGTTGCGATAGACCGTATCAAAGCTGACGCCGGGATACTTCGTTCTCATATGTTCATAGACATCCTTCGGCGTCAAGTACGCATCGCTCTCGGCAAACAGCTGGGCAAGCGTCCGTCTCTGGTCGGTGATGCGCCAGCCGTTCTTCGCCATGATCTCCAGCATCTGTTGATCGGTAAAATGTTTCGACATCGCACAAACCCCTAACTTCTTATGGCCATGTCACCATTGTGCCGCAGCGATCGATCCGAAGTCAACCCTTCAGGCCGATCGAACCGGCAAGATCAGGCGATGCGCTTCACCCGCTTGCGAACCTCGCGCAGCCTGCGCTGGTAGCTCTCCGCCTCATGCTCGGAGAACAGCCTCGAGCTGTACTTGGCCTGTTCGAAGCCATGAAGCAGCTCCATCAGCTCGGCGTCAACGGACGGAAGGCGCGCCCGCCAGTTCGCCACCGCCTCTCTGACGGTCTGATGCTCCTCCCTGAGCAAGCCCTTGCGCTTCAGATAGCGCATCAGTCGGTTAAATTCGACGACGATCTTCTCGTTCGGAGTAACCGGCGCGCGCATCAGTCCGTAGCGCACCAGGATCTGCCGGATGCGTTCAAGGCGAACGTTCCCTGCGCGGAAGACGAACAGCCACAGGAGGACAGCGGCGATGATGACGACAGTTGCAGCCAGAGTCATGATCACCTCTCCATAACCGGAACCCAGCGCCTCCGCCGGCGATGTTTCGCTTGTCGTCTCCGGAGCCACAACCGGAACTGCCACCTCATCAGCCGCAACCCTTGGAGCCGTGATGACCGGTGCGGAGAATCCTGCCGTGGGTTCGAACATCATCCAGCCATAGCCCTCGAAATACACCTCCACCCAGGAGTGGGCATCCGCGTTGCGGACGACGTAGGTCAGATCCAGATCCGGCGTCAATTCCTCGCCGCCGATGATGAAGGCCTGCTCGTAGATCAACGTTGATTCATCGTTCATCATGCCGCTCGTATACCCCTTGACCCATCTCGTCGGAATATCCAGCGTTCGCAGCATGACCGCCATCGCCGTGGAGAAATAGTCGCAATAGCCCTCCATGATCTCGAACAGGAAGCGGTCGACGAAATCCTCGCTCCTGCCCCGCGACTCATCCGGGGTATTGGTGTACGAGTAGTTGTGCTTCAGATAGTTCTCGACGGCCTTGACCTTCTCGTATTGGGTCGTCAGGCCTGCGGTGATGTCTTGTGCAAGCTGGTACACGCGATCCGGCACCGTATCCGGCAGCTGAAGATATGGCTGAAGATCCGGGCCCATGGCAGGCTCCGGCGCCTGCATCAGCCACTCCTCGCTGGCCACCGGCACGGCAGAAGTGACCGTGTACGAATGGATTCGCACGTCGGATTCGAGTTTCTCCACCGCTCCTGTCGTCAGATTCTTCGCGAAGAAGACCTCAAGCTCGGTGGAGCCGTTCACCATGTCGATCCTGCTCATCGGGTAGGCGCCGAAAATCTTGGGCGGATCATCTTCATTCACCATCGTGATCTGCTGCGTGAATTCGTTGACCGGTAGCGACGCATCCACCTCCACCTCCGGCAGGATCTCTTGTCCAATGCCGAACACCTGCAGCTCGGTGGGCACATCCGCATTCAGCCAGCCCTCGCCCGTATAGAGGGACTTCGATTCGCCCCGCCAATAGCTGCGCACCTTGGAGGCGACACGGAAGATCGGATCATAGTTGTAGTTGAAGGAGCCCCCCAGGCGGGAATCATCCCTTCCGTAGCCGGAGGAACTGACCAGATTGTTCAGGGCGAAGGAGGTGAGCGCCTTGGGCGTATCCTCCTTCTGGCTGAAGTTGACCGACCGGCCCTGCAGCTGATTCCAGGCGGTATAAGGGTCAACCAGCAGCGGCCGAACGTTGGGCGCGATGACGCTCATCAGGATGATGAAGGCGACCAGCGTCCCCGCCGTCAGGGTGATCCCCCACGGATATTCGCTGATATATTTCCATGTATGGGGGTGACGGCTGCGAAATTCGGTAAAATGCCGATTGATCATCAGCACCAGCCCGCTGATCACCACGAGCGCCGTCTCATCCCACAGATAGATGCTCGTATACGAATCGGCGATCGCCAGGGCGATCACGCTGAGCACGGTGACGAGAAACACCTGCTCCCGGGTTTGCAGCACGATGTTCAGCAACACGTAGATCAGCCAGGCGGCAAGACCGAACCATACATAAGGGACAAAGGGCTCGATAAAGAGTTGAAGCAAATAAAGCGTAAACTCCAGGGAATCCCACACGATCAGGGCGCCATACCATTCCCAATCAAGAACTACCAGATGGGCGATGATCACGCCAACAGCCTGGAGCAGAAGGCGGGACCACAGAGGCTGCCGGCTCAGCACAAGCTCGACGACAAAGGCCACCCCCAGCACCGCATAGACGAGTTCGGCCGTCACCGGCTGCCAATAATTCGCGAACCAGCGGACGAACTGCACGGCAAAGATCAGCAGGGCGACATGCCGGATGATGTTCATTGCATTAAACCAACCCAGAAGCCTTCGCCTCATGCTCTGCCCCCTCCCAACACGACCGGCAGCTCGCGCAGCGCGCCGATCCGGTAGGATGGGATGCCGATGCCATACAGATCCTTCTGCCACTGTTGCACGCCGGGCTCAGGATACGGAGCGACCTGGATCACGCTGGCATGCAGGCTGATCGTCCTGCACCAGCGAAGCATCTGGAGGAACGAAGCGTCCGCACGCGGGGTGATGAAGACGAGAAACAGCCGACTGTCGAGCTCTCGTCTTCTCGTCTGCATGATCTCCTCCAGGCTGCTCGTTCCCGTCGCCTCGACGTCGATCAGCCGGTTCAGCAACTTCTCATATTGCACCCTGCCGCGCTGCGGCGCCATCCACCCCAGATCCTTCTCGCTTGTGATCAGCCCCACGGGAAGATCGGCCTGTTGGGCATAATCGAGCAGCGATGCAGCGGTCGACACCGCGGTCTCGAACTGCTCGGAGTTTCTGTACTCGGCCGCGCAATCCAGCACGATCATCATGCGCGGCAGCGATTCCTTCTCATATTCCTTCGACTTCCAGGTGCCGGTGCGGGCAGAGGCGTTCCAATGGATGCGCGACAGCGGATCGCCATGGATGTACTCGCGGACGCCGTTGAACTGGGTCGTCTCCCGCTGCACCTCGCTATTCACCGAATGGAGATGCTTGCCGCGATACATCGAGTTAAAATCCTGCCATTCCTTCACCATCACCCTGGGTGGATAGACGGTAAAGGAAAAGGGAGCGCTTACATTTTTGCTGTATTGGTAAAGCCCGAAGATATCCTCAACGGTACAGCTCGTCTCGCTGAAGGAGTATCTGCCCCGCTTTAGCGGAGGCGTTGTGATGGTCACTTCACCGCGGCGCCTCCAGTCCGGCACGAAGGAGGTTTCATAGGAGATTTCCTGGCCGTTGTGTCTTCGCAGTCGGTCGGTCACCAGAACATAAGGAATCGGGATAAAGCCGGGTATAAAAAAATTCAGCTGGATGTCAACCGGCGTCCCCGCCACGATCCGTTCGCCAGGTGCCATCGGAATACTGCGCGTGATCTGCACGTTGCTGATCCCGCTCTTGCTGACGAGGAACAGGTACAGGACGATGGCGGAGAAGCCCGTGAACAGCAGGAATGACAGTCTTCCGCCCTGGAAGAGCAAGAACAGAAGGCTCGCCGTCCATACCGATGTGATCAGCCTGTTACGCGAGGATTGCAGGAAGCTCATGCGCATCACTTCTCCATCCGTACGGGAACTTTCACTCTCTGCAGGACAGAATTCAGGACGGATGCTTGCGTCATGCCGTCCATGGCCGCCTCGGGTCTGAGGATGAGGCGATGGCACAGCACGTACGGAGCCAGAACCTTCACATCATCGGGCAGGACGTAGTCCCGGTCGTTCAGGAAGGCATATGCGCGCAGCGCCTTGGTGAAGGCGAGCGAGGCGCGCGGACTCGCGCCCAGGGCCAGCATCGGGTCCTTGCGCGTCTCCGTTACGATATCGACGACATAATCCACGATCGACGAATCGACATAAACCGCTTTCACGACTTGCTGCAGGCGGATGATCTCGTCCACATCCGTTACCGGCTCCAGGTCGTCCAGGGGACTGGCCGCGCTCTGTCCGGTGATCATCGCTTTCTCCGAGTCCGTGCTCGGGTATCCGAGCGAGAACTTGAGCATGAATCGGTCGAGCTGCGCTTCGGGCAAGCGGTAAGTGCCCTCGAAGTCGATCGGATTCTGCGTCGCCAGCAGCATGAACGGCCTCGGCAATACATAGCGGTCACCGTCAACGGTCACATGGCGTTCCTCCATCGCTTCAAGCAGAGCCGATTGGGTCTTGGTGGTCGCCCGGTTCACTTCGTCCACGAGCAGGATATTGCACATGACGGGACCAGGCCGATAGACAAAGGTTTCCGTCTTGGGGTGGTACATCGAAACGCCCGTGATATCGGTTGGCAACAGATCGGGATTGCACTGGATGCGGCGGAATTCGCCTTGTATCGACTGGGCAAGGGCCTTGATCAGCATCGTTTTGCCGGTGCCCGGCACGTCTTCCAGCAACACATGTCCTTCTGCCAGCAACGCCGTAAGCAAAAGGCGAATCTCGAACTTTTTGCCCAGGATACAAGTTTCCAGATTCGCAGCCAGACGTTGTGCGAGCTCTGCTTCTCGAGTAACTTGCGTCATATTGTTCCTCCTCTGCCTTGGTGGTGGATGTTGTGTTCGTTGTACCCCCAAATATCTATATATTAGAAATTGTACCAAGAAAGGCATGTCACAGTATAGTCAAAATTACTCTAAAAAGGTTTGTATATTTTCACATAAAGCGGTTAATCTGGTTCAGGCCTGGTATGGCAGGACTCCCGGCCATCGGATGAAAGAATCTGTCGAAGCATGGCTGAAATCAAGGCTGGATCATCCGACCGGAAGCGCCCTGGGGGTGGACAAGCTTCCCTATTTATGACGCATGGACCATCCAAAATGTTCCGGTCCCTTCCTCAAAAGAGCGGGTGGGCTGTCGACAGGTGGACGGGGCGGCGGGGGATGTCCCAAAAGTTCCGGTTAGATGAATGCAGCTAATCGACAAACAGAAAAAACGGTCGCTCAGGTGTTCTATTCCTGACCGACCGTTTTCCTTGGTCGTCTATTGGGTCGGCCACTTCAGCAATTGTAGGCAAGCGAAAGTCACCCGATCTCCAGGCTTACCTTTGGCAAACCTCTGCTCTCACGTTGCTCCGACGCTCCTTTCAAAAAAAAAAGAGGGGCTGCCCCTGTGGGACAACCCCAGATTGTTCGAAAGCGGTCGAAGCTACTAAGTGACGATAATATCGTGTTTCAGACTTTCCAGAGCGATCAAATCTGCCTGAGAAACGATAAAAAACTTGTCACAGCCTTTCCAAAGTGGCCGGAGCAACGTCCGATTGAGCCTAGCCTTTCATTATAAATTAAGCTACACTTAAGATATGGAAGTCATTGACAAGATGTCTGATGGAACGGTCAACAGTTGGGGGGGGAAAGATGATTCGCAAGCTGGGAATCTTGACGGGAAAATCGTTTGTCGTCGGTGTTCTGACGCTGTTTGTGCTCGTCCATTTGATCGGGGTTCTGTTCATGCTGGGGGCGCTGCTTGGCCCTGGTCGGGATGATCTGGCGCTGTTCCATGGCAAGCGATACTCCATCTCGAGGACGACAAGCGGCTATGACCTGTATGACCGCCAATCCGCTCCGTCATCTGTCCTCCTGCCCAACGTCAGAGCCTACTATCCCGGTCAGGAGAAAAGCTATATCCGAAGCCACACGGAGCTCGTCATCATCGATGAGAAACGCGGAACCTACGAACGGAAACCTCTGAGTGAAGCCAGTCCGGAGGAGCTGGAGATACTCGAGCGGATGATCGAGGTCAGGAGGACTGACTGATACCATTGTTCCGAAGGGCCATGGCACTTTCGGCAAGCTCAACCACGATCGCTCCGCACATCTAACCGCTCCCGTGCAGACGCTGCCAAGCTGCCTTGCCATACCGCCAGTACAGCCACTTCCGTGCTGCTCAGCCCTTCGGTTTCACGAACAGCGCCGCCAGGAAGGAGAAGATGATCGCCGACGAGATGCCAGCGCTGGTCACCTCGAAGATGCCGGTGACGATGCCGATCCAGCCGTCGCGCTGCAGTTCGGCCAGCGCGCCGTGGACGAGCGCGTTGCCGAAGCTGGTGATCGGCACGGTCGCCCCCGCCCCGGCAAACTCGATGAGCGGTTCATACAGCTTAAGGCCGTCGAGGATCGCGCCGCACACCACCAGCGTGCTCATCGCCGCCCCTGGCGTCATCTTGCACACGTCCAGGAGGATCTGACCGACCACGCAGATCAGCCCGCCAACCACAAATGCCCAGACATACGTCATGCCCCTGTCCCTCCATTCTCGATACATACCGCATGCGCGATGCACGGGATGCTCTCGCCCTGCTGATAGGTGAGCGGCGACAGCAAGGCGCCGGTGGCGACGACGAGCAGACGGTTCAGCTCGCCTCGTGCCATGCGCTTCAGCAAATGACCATAGGTGACCGTCGCGGAGCAGGCGCATCCGCTCCCCCCAGCCTGAACCGGCTGCTTCTTCAGGTCGTACACCATCAGCCCGCAGTCATCGTAATGGGTATCCTCGATCGGCACGTTATGTTTCCTGAACAGCTCAAGCGCGATCTGGTAACCGACTGTGGCCAGGTCTCCGGTCACGATCATATCGTAGTCCGAGGGCTGGCGGTTCAGATCCCTCAGATGCGCCTGGATCGTGTCCACGGCAGCCGGCGCCATCGCCGCGCCCATATTGAACGGGTCCGTGATGCCCATGTCCACGACGCGGCCGATCGTCGCCGAGGTGATGACCGGCCCGTTGCCGCTCGATGCGACGACCGCCGCACCCGCTCCGGTCACCGTATACTGGGCGGTCGGCGGCTTCTGCGAGCCGTATTCCGTCGGATAGCGGAACTGCTTCTCCGCTGTGCTGTTATGGCTGGAGGTTGCCGACAGCACATGCTTCGCTCCGCCCGCATTGACGAGAAAAGCCGCCAGCGCCAGCGATTCCATCGAAGTGGAGCAGGCGCCGAACACGCCGATGTACGGGACGCTCAGCGTTCGCGCCGTCAGGCTGCTGCTGGTGATCTGGTTGAGCAGGTCGCCACCGACATAGTAGTTCACCTGTTCCTTGGTGATCCCGGCATTCTCCAGGGCCAGCTTCACCGCTTCCTCGAGCAACATATGCTCGGCCTTCTCCCAGCTCTTCTGCCCCAGCATTTTGTCTCCGTGGATGATGTCAAAATCATTGGCCAGCGGACCATTCCCTTCCTCCGGCCCGACTACGGTCGCCGTCCCGACGATCACAGGGCGATTCTCGAACACCCATGTGCGATGACCAGCCATCATACGATTGTCACCCCGCGTCTATCCCGAAGATCAGGTAAATGAGGCCAACCACGAAGGCGGAGAACGTGCCGAACACGATCACCGAACCGGCCAGCTTGAACATGTTGCTCCCCGTGCCGAGAACCAGCCCTTCGCTGCGGTACTCGATCGCGGCGGAAGCCATCGAATTGGCGAATCCGGTGACCGGCACGGCCGATCCTGCTCCTGCCCATTGGGCGAATTTGTCATAGACGCCGAAGCTGGTCAGCACGACAGATATGAAGATCAGGCAAGCGACAGTCGGATTGCCCGCCTTGGATTGATCAAAATGAAAATAGTGCATGAACATCTCCTGCAGCACCTGACCGAACAGGCAGATCGAACCGCCGACGAGAAACGCCCTGAGGCAATTTTTGAATACCGGCCTCTTCGGCTCGATGCGCTTGGCCAGATCCTGATACTCCTTCTGGGTTGGTGTGATCTTCCTGGTGTTCTTGTTCGCCACTCTTGCAATCTCCTTTCGTGTCCAGACTTCAGCCTGTGTTCAGCAGCCCCGCTCCTCAGGATCGGGTGAGCAATGGCTGCAGTCCATCAAGCTGCTGCTGCAGCTTGTTGGCAGCTTGCGTGTACGTATCCTTTGCCTCCTGGTTCTGCGTCGCAAGGGCGAACAGCTCCAGGTCGGCCTGGCATTTCTTGAGGTTCGCCCACAGCAGCGCCAGGTTGGAGGGGGCAGGAATCTGCAGCTTGTCGTCATAAACGTCCACATACAGCTGGCCGTATCCATCCACCTGTGCCAGAAAGACGTTTTCCACGGCAACCCCTATTTTCTCCAGCTCGGTATGAAGCCATGCACGGTTGAGTCCGATGGTGGCCAGCGGCTCGTCCAAGATCTTGCCATCCATGATGACGGTCTGCGGTTCGGGTGCATTGGGCACCTTGATGCCCAGCTTCGCCGGGGTGAGCGGCTCATGCTCCTCTTTCAGCTTGACGGACAGATGCCCGGTGGACTCCAGCACGGCAAACTCCACATCCGCCGCGCGAAACACGTTGTTCTGCCTGAGCTGGCTGAGCAGCTCCTCCGTCGAGTAGCGTTCCTTCTTCAGATTGTCCTCCAGGATCTTGCCGTCCTTGATAAAGACGGTGCCTTTGCCCTCGATCAGGTCCCGGGCCGCCTTGCTCTTCAAGGTGAGAAACTCCGCACCCAGCAGGGCGATGACCCAGATGAAGATGCTGAGCAGGGGGATCGCCCAATGCATCCCTCTCTCAAGGGAAGCGTAAGCCGCCAGGCTGCCCAGGGTAATACCCGTTATATATTCGAAGTAGCTGAGCTGGGTGATTTGCTTCTTGCCGACGAGTCTTGTGCAGACAAGCAGGATCGCGATCGTGATGAGCGTTCTCAGAACGATCTGCAGCCATAACGACACCCTGTTCACATCCTCTCTCGTTGCTTCTTCGCGGCTGTTGAGGCGGGGCGGGACCCGTCAATCGCCGATGGCAACAGCCTGTGTGGCTCCATGGCGCCTGCGTGGTGACCGCAGCCCCAATGGTCGTTTCCGTTTGCATTATCTGCTCATGGATGCTCATTTATGACAGGATCGGGATGCATAAATATTGGGATTCATAGGCAATGTGGCAACGTGATACGCTATTTCGTGGAATCCAAGATTGATGCAGGAGGTGTGACAGAGGATGACCGTAGCGTCGCAGGTGAAAACATGCCTCGCTTCATTAAAGAGCGCCCAGGCCAGCCTGGAGCAGTTCGCGCTGAGCACGCAGAACCAGGAGGCGAAGCAGACCTTCGCTTCCGCCGCTCAGGCGACGCAGCAGATCGTCGATCAAATCAGCCAGCGCGTGCAGCAGCTGGAGAATGAAGAGCCGCAATACAAGGGCTTCTGAGGAGATCGGGGAAGCCTGAAGTTCCGTTCACGACAAGTCGTTGACAAAAGCAAAGGTTGGGAGTGGAAGCCCAACCTTCTGTTTCTTATTCAGGCTGATGTGGTTCCGGCCTGAATGCCATCGCAGCGCGCACCGCGCTCTGCCAGCCGCGATACAGCTGATGTCGCCGCGCTTCTTCCATGCCTGGCTGCCAGATTTTGTCCGTCCGCCATTGGCCCGCGATCTCGGCGCAATCCTGCCAGAAGCCGACGGCGAGACCCGCCAGATAAGCGGCGCCCAGGGCGGTCGTCTCATAGACGATCGGGCGTTCGACGCGGCAGCCCAGGATGTCGCTCTGAAATTGCATGAGAAACTCGTTGCGCGAGGCTCCCCCATCGACGCGAAGCGTGGCGCACGGGATGCCCGAGTCCTGCTCCATCGCCAGCAGCACATCCTTCGTCTGATAGGCCAGAGACTCCAGCACCGCCCGGACGAAATGCTCCTTGCTCGTGCCGCGCGTCAGCCCGAACACCGCGCCGCGCACATCGCTGTCCCAATACGGCGTGCCGAGGCCGACGAAGGCCGGCACCACATAGACCCCCTCGGTCGAAGAAACGCGCTCCGCATAGCGTTCGCTATCCGCCGATGACTTGAACATGCGCAGACCGTCGCGCAGCCATTGGACGGCGGATCCTGCGACGAACACGCTGCCTTCCAGGGCGTATTCGATCTTGCCGCCAAGGCCCCAGGCGATCGTCGTCAGGAGCCCGTGCGACGAACGCACCGCCTGTTCGCCGGTATTCATCAGCATGAAGCACCCGGTGCCGTATGTATTCTTCACCATGCCGGGCGCATAGCAGGCCTGGCCGAACAGCGCCGCCTGCTGATCGCCGGCGATGCCGCCGATCGGGATGCGGGCGCCGTAGAACAGGTCGCCATCCGCATGGCCGTAGATGTCCGAGGAGTCCCGCACCTCAGGCAGCATCGACACCGGCACCTCCAGCAGCTGCAGGATCTCCTCATCCCAACGCAGCTCATGGATGTTGTACATCATCGTCCGCGACGCATTGGAATAATCGGTGACATGCGCCTTGCCCCCCGTCAGCTTCCAGACGAGCCAGGTATCGATCGTGCCGAACAGCAGCTCTCCCCGCTTCGCCCTCTCGCGCGCTCCCTCCACATGGTCGAGCAGCCAGGCGACCTTGGAAGCGGAGAAATAGGCGTCGATGGTCAGCCCGGTCTTGCCCTGAAACCACTGCTCCAGCCCTTCCCGCTTCCACTTCTCGCACAGCTCGGAGGTCTGTCTCGATTGCCATACGATGGCATGGTAGATCGGCCTGCCGGTTGCCTTCTCCCAGACGACGGTCGTCTCCCGCTGGTTGGTGATGCCGATCGCCTCGATCTGCGACGGATCGATCCCGGTATCGGAGAACACCTTGGCGATGACGCTCTGGACGGACATCCAGATCTCGTTCGCATCGTGCTCCACCCAGCCGGGATGCGGAAACAACTGCGTGAATTCCTGCTGGGCGATGTGCACGATCTCGCCGACATGATTGAACAAGATCGCTCTGGAGCTGGTCGTCCCCTGGTCCAGAGCCAGAATATAGCGCTGCTTCATGGTCTTCCTCTCCTCGTCAGGAATAGTTGGGTGAACGTTCGCCTGGCCCCTTGTGAGCCCCTAATTTGTGAGCCCTAATGTATATGTATGAGGATGCTCCTGTGAGAATCGTTATCCTGTATCATAGCTTATCATAAATGAAAACGCTGCCAATTGACAACCAAGGAAAACGGCCCCGGTTCGATCACAATCGAACCGAAGCCGTTTCTTTCAGGTTGCGCGACGCTGATCCGTCACCATTCTGCCAGGATCATCTTCGCAACAGCGGCAAGCACGCGAATGTCGATGACGCCTTCGTCGAACAGGTCGGCAGCTTCCACCTTGCTCCAGTCCGGATGCGAGGAGGTGATGCCGAAGTACTTGGCGAGGATGGACAGATCGCGAATCGTGATGCTCGTCTGACCCTCGACCAGAGTGATGAACTTCGCGTCGAACTGCTGGATCGCCGCCTGCAGCGCCGCAGTCGCCACATCGATCTGAGCCTGCGTCGACCATGCATCGTCGTAGACAGCGGTTGCGGAAGCGACAGCCGCCTGCAGCTCAGCCTTCGAGCCGACCCGGTACTCGCCCAGCTTGGTGCCTTCGACAGCATGCTCGAGCTTGCTCTGAGCCAGGCTGATGGCTTCGAGCAGTGCGGATTTGTCCGTCACAGGCGGTTGCGGCGGCTCCTCGCTGACAGCGATCGTATGGCTTGCGCCGCTGATGTCAACGCTGCCTTCCTCGCCTTCGTAGGAGGCTTCGAACTTCGTGAGCGCCACCGTCAGTTCGCCTGCGGTTGCGTCAGAACGGATCTTGCCGAGCAGGGCGAACAGGTCTCCTTCGTCGTCCACGCCATCGCCGGAGGCGACCAGGATGATGCGGATCAGGCCTTCGTCCGGGCGGATGGCAGCGGCAAGCACATGCACGTTGTCACGTTTGGATGCGAACGCGCTGTCCGCGAGCAGCGTCAAGCCATCCTCTCCATCGATCGTGGCGAACTCCAGTATCGCCGGGTTGTAATGGAGGATCACATCCGCCACGTTAAAGGACTGCTCAACCCGGGTTACGCCGACGCTGAGCGCCACATCCTGACCGAGATAGGCGGTGGATGGACCGCTGAGCGCAGCCTCAGCCCAGACGCCCGGAGGAAGCTCCGGCTCCTCATCCTCGAGCGTGACGAGAGCGGAGAGCGGGATGTTGAGCTCCTTCACCAGCCTTGCGACCATCTCGGCAACCTTGATCGCGCCGTTCATCTGCAGGTGCGTATTGTCCTCCGTCGTGCCGACCCACAGGAAGATGCTCTTCGTGCCTTCCGGACCGAGCTGCTGGAAGTACTCCCAGCTCGCCTGGTTCAGGTCGATGAGCAGCGTGCCGGACTCCTGGGCAACTTCCTTCATCGCTTGCACATACTCGGGGAAGCTCCTGTTGAGGACGTCACCGGTAAAGTCTCTTCTGTTCACCGGTGTGACAAGGATCGGCGTTGCCCCTCTCTGTCTCGCGCCGTTGATGTACAGCATGAGATAGTCCTTGAATTGCTCCGGCGTCACATACCGTTCCGGACGTACCGGTGTGGAATCATTGTGCGACCATTGCATGAACAGGTAGTCGCCCGGACGAATGTCCAGCAGCAGGTCGTTCAGATAGCCAAGCGTGAGGAACGTCTTGCTGCTCAGGCCGCCGACAGCCCGGTTATCGATGCTGATCTGCGTCAGATCGAAGTAGTCACCCAGACGCTCGCCCCATCCGGCTTGCGGACGGTACACTTCGGCATAATTGGCCACCGTCGAGTCGCTCGCCAGATAGATGACCGGCTTGTCGCCCGGAGCTCTCTCCGGCAGCTTCTCGATCTTCAGCGCATTGATCTTCGGCGCATTGCCGGAGAATTCGAAGTTGAACACCCCGTCGATCAGCGCAATATCATAGACAAAGTCCTGATACTGACCGGAAGCGATCGTGGTCACCGGCAGCTTCTGCATCTGCTCGATCACGACGCCGACGTTGGTGCTCTCCTGCGAGTCGCCGATGGTGAGTGTCACCCGATAGTCCCCCGGCTCCATCTCGACAAGGAACGAGGTACCGTTCACGCGGACGAAATCTTCCTTCAGCGCATCGCCTATCTCGCGATTCTCATCGACGGTCAGGGACGTGTCTGCAAATCCGTACCCATTGCCTTCGACATAGGCATGCTTCGCGTCAACCGGGATATAGCCTGCCGCCGCATCTCCCGAGCCGAAGTCGAACCTGTATTCGGTGACAGGCTCGCGAGGCACGGTGGTCAGGGAGTTGATCGCGACATTCAGCATGTTATAGGCATGATCGATCTCCGCCTGCGTCGCATCGGTGCCGACGATCGCCTCAGCGGCAGCGAGAGCGCGGTTCAACACCGCCACGGACTCCGGCGTATAGCCGCTCAGATCAAGCGCCCTGGCCTGGTCGATCAACGCAAGCAACGCGGTCTGATCGCCGGCTTGAGGAGCCAGCTTCATGCCTTCGATCCGCACATTGTCGATCCAGGTCGTCCAGGCAAGCGTGCCTCCGCCGCCCTTCCTCGTGCCGAGGAAGCGGATCGCCCTCACATTGTTGGCATATGCGGTGCCGGCGCTCATCGGAAGATCCGTGATCGTCACCGCAGCATCCGGATTCGCCTTCGGCGTCAATGTCAGATCCAGCTTCTTCTCCACGAAGTTGATCGTGACGTCGACATTCACCCATTGGTTCTTCAGGATGCTGGTCGTCACGCCGCCTTCCGGGATCGCCGTATTGCCACTCCCGTAATCTGCCGGATAGTAGCCAACGAAGTACCCGACAGGCGTATTGGTGCCGCTCGTCGTGTACAGCGTCAGGATCATGTTCTCATTGGCATCCATCAGCGTGATATGGCCTTCGGACGGGAATGCTGCCACGTTTCCGCTGTGCCAGTCGAAATTCACCTTGACGATATCGCCATTGACCGCATCGAAGATGCGGAATACCTTCGATCGATGGCCAGCGCCCGAGCCTTCCACCTGCAGCACCATGCTGCCGTCCTTCTCCACAACGGTGCCTGACATCTGTCCGGCGATGCCTGTTGCGTTCACCATCGCATATTGGGCTTGCGACTGATCCCCTTCGAAGTCCTCCTCAAACAGCTCGTTCGTCGGCTCCGGTTCCGGCTCCTCATAGTCCGGATCGATGACATACGGCGAGATAGCGAGTCCCATCTCCTTCACCGCATTCGCCACCAGGCCGGCGATCACCTTCGCGCCATAGCTGCTGAAGTGGGTATTGTCGCTGACGCCGTTCGGATATCTCGGGTATTCGCCCGGGTTGGCGTAGAGGAAGATCTTCTCCGTCGCCGCCACGCCGACCGCATTGTAATGGGCGATGCTGATGGCACTCAGATCGATCAGGTCCACATTGAGCTCCTGTGCGACTTCCTTCATCGCCTGCACGTACTCAGGGAAGCTGACGTTAAATTGCTGCGTGATGGCATTGTAATCCCTGCGCCCTACCGGCGTGAGCAGGACAGGTGTCGCGCCGCGCTGTCTTGCGCCATTCACATAACGAGCCAGATACATCTTGTAATCCGCCGGCGAGGCGTAACGTTCCGGAATGCCGACGCTGGCGTCATTGTGACCGAAGGAGATGAAGAAGAAGTCTCCCGGCCGAATCTCGCGCAGCACCGCATCCAGACGGCCGTCCACGAGGAACGACTTGCTGCTGCGACCGCCGATGGCGAAGTTCTTCACGACGACGCCCGGCGCGAAGTATTCACCGAAGCGCTGTCCCCATCCTTCCTGCGGCGCATTGATCTCGGCGTAGGACTGCATCGTCGAGTCGCCCGCCATATAGATCGTGATCACATGTCCGGGCGTCCTCGCCGGATAGCGCTCGATCACGATCTCCTGCAGATGAATCGCCGAACCTGTGAAGTCGAACTCCAGCTGTCCGTCCACCAGCGCGATATCATAGGTGTACTCCAGCGTCTCGCCGGCGCTCACATCTCTGACCGCCAGCTTCTGGACGTACTCCGACTTGACGCCGGCGTTGGTCGCCTGGGACTCATGGCCGAGCCTGATCGTCACCCGATAGTCCGCATTCGGCAGATCCACGGCAAACCGGGTGTCCGACGGCAATGTGACGTGGTTCTCGCTTACCGCGATGCCGCTGTTATTCACGAATCCATAGCCCGCAGCTTCGCTGTAAGCCTGATTCTGCACGCCTGTCGCGCCTTGAGCGATATTCGTGCCGAAGTCAAAACGATACACTTCCTGAGGCTGCACCTCGCTCACCGTCAGATCCAGCTCCGCCTTCGGGAACTCCGTCGCTTCGTAACCAAGGTAGAAACCGGTATGCGGCGGCTGGTTATAGGCAACGTTCTGCCAGGCGATGCCCAGACGATAGACCGGATCCTGCATCAGGGTCGGAATCCGGTAGGTGGTCGGGATGGTGGTCGTGTACAGCCGGTATTCCGTGCTGTCCTCATTTCTGAGCAGCAGCTCCTCCCGCCAGTCGCCGAGGATATCCGCCTGCAGCGCCGGATTGCCCTTCGTATGGTTGTTGGTCAGGGTGCCTTCAGCGCGGAAGATCTCCACCAGCTTCTTGTTGACATGGTCCCATTTGTAGATGACCGGGATGCCTCTTGCCGTTTCGTTGTCCCAGATGTGGTCGAACAGTTCGCGGCCCAGATCGCCGTCCCACCAGATGGCAAAGTTGGTGCTGCGCGGCGCTTCATCCATCTCATAGATGGCTTGTCCGTTGGCAGCATACACCTTCGTATACGGCACCATCTGGCCGTCGGTAATGCCGGAGCCCCAGGATTCATAGCCGGGATAGTTCGGATCGATGTCCGCTGCCATGCCGCGGCCGGTATCCTTGCCTGTGAATTCGCCCCAGAGGATCTCTCCCGTTGCGGCATCGCGCATCTCGAGCCCGTACGCAGCCCTGCTGTTCTCGTGCACGCTCACGACCTGATAGCCGGGCCGGTTGGGATCGAGCTTGCCGGCATGCATCGCATCGCCATGCCCGAGTCCGGTGCTGTACAGCAGCGTGCCATCATCGTCAATGGCGAGCGCGCCGAACATGATCTCATCCTTGCCGTCACCGTCCACATCGAGCACGCTCAGGTTGTGATTGCCCTGACCTTCGTACTGGCTGCCCACGACATTCGTATCGAAAGTCCAGCGCTTCGCCAGCTCGCCGTCCCGGTAATCGTAGGCCACCAGCACCGTGCGCGTGTAATAGCCGCGCGACATGATGACGCTTGGCCTTACGCCGTCCAGGTAAGCGATGGCCGCGAGGAAGCGGTCGACGCGATTGCCGTAACTGTCGCCCCAGCTGCTGACATCGCCTCTCTCCGGCTCATACGGAACGGTGGTCAAGGCGCGGCCGGTCGCTCCGTCGAACACGGTCAGGTACTCGGGGCCGCTCAGGATGTATCCGCTGCTGTTCCGGTAATCCTTCGTTGCGTCGCCGATCACCTGCCCCGTGCCGTCCACCGTGCCATCGGCCGTCTTGACGACGACCTCGGCCTTGCCGTCGCCGTCCAGATCATAGACCATCAGCTGCGTATAATGCGCCCCGGCGCGGATGTTCACGCCCAGGTCGATCCGCCACAGCCTGGTGCCGTCCAGCTTGATCGCGTCGATCAGGACGTTGCCGGTGTAACCGGCCTGGGAGTTGTCCTTCGCGTTCGTGGGATTCCAGAGGAAGACAATCTCGTACTCCCCGTCCCCGTCCAGATCTCCCACCGAAGCATCGCTGGCGATGTAGGAATAGGTTTCGCCTTCCTTCGTCCTGCCGTCAGCGGGCTTGTCCAGAGGAATGGACAGATAGGGCTTGTGCCAGACCGATACGTAGTCCGGCTGCATGACCTCCTTGCCGTCGATCACCGCGGAGATCTGATACTGGGAGCTGTCGAAGCCGGTCGTGTCGAGATAGTTGGTGGTGGTGATCGGCTCGGCATTGACCTTCATGCCATTTTTGTACACATTGAAAGCGATTTCATCCGGATCGGTAATGAGATAACGCCAGCTCAGGAAAACGCCGTTATCCACCAGCACGGCGACCAGGCCGCGTCCCAGATATTCGCCCTGACGGGCAGGAAGCGGTGCCTCGTCTTCCGCTCTTCCGGATGCGGGCGGGATCAAGAGCGACATGACCATCATGATCGCCAGGAAGAATGCAATATGCGAGATTCTTCGGGATCCAGCCAAAGCGTACATGAACTCACTCCTTCACATGGATTTTTTGCAGGTTTCCCGTGAACCGGGTGTGATGCTGAACGCGATACCCCTCCTTCTGTTTAGTGATTTCCAGGCAGAAGCATTAACCGCCCCGATGATTAAGCGCTTTCATAATTCGAAAACCTCACCTCCCGGAACCCGTCTTTGCCTGCCCGGCATAATGGTGGTTGAAATCGTGCCTATCTTATCTCGTCCGTTTGGCCATCGTAAAGGCTCAGTATTGATAGTGCCGATCAATTTTGACCAGCGATTCCGCCAATTGTCAAAAGTTTACACGACTAGCAAAAATGATGAATGCCTGTCCCAAAGGCCTGTTGTGTGCATTCGTCAAAACCCCTCCTGAATCCGTGATCATTAACTGATGAAAATGCGAGAAAAAGCAGGCAAATACACTTCCGAAGGCGAATGACATAAACAAGATAACATTCACCTGCGGGGTGTCATATATGAAAATCAAGTTCGTTCGCTCCAAGGAGCTTATCCTTTCCACCCATGCCGGTCTGGCAACCGTAGGGGCATTGCTTGCACATACCAGATTAGCCAAGCGTTTAAACCATACACGCCTTTCGGAGATGGAGAACCCCTATCATTCTCATGCCGACGTGATGAAAAGTTACATCGG
>CALGAO010000006.1 GCA_937957685.1 uncultured Paenibacillaceae bacterium | reverse complement strand
AGCGCTACCAAGATTGGAGCTGAAGCATCGATTTCACCAATCTCAAAATTCTGCCCACAATTGCTTGACACACACTTTTTTGTCGAAATTTGGTTTCTATTAATTGCATATCTAGTATAATGATAGATAGTAAACCAAAGTGAAGTCAGATTATCCTTGAGAGGAGTTATGGTATGGGTTCTCGTCACCAGGTTCATCGCATGATGTCCATCTTCGCCTGTCTGGCTCTCCTGTGTGCGCTGTGGTCGCCCGCAGGGGTGCGGACGGTGGCGTACGCTGGGGAAGCGTCAGGCCAACAGGCGGGAGGAGAAGACCAGTCCTCGTCCGTCCTGCTGGAGAGCGTCACCATCTCGACGGGGGAGCTGTCCCCTGCCTTCGAACCGGAAACGACCGAGTATGTGATCGCTCTGCCTTATGACGTGCAGCATCTGACCGTGACCGCGCAGCTCGTCGATGAAGGCTCCTGGGCAGAACTGGTCTATGGCGAGTACTATGCATTGATCGAGGGGCCGATCGAGCTGGAGCTGGCGCGCGGCGATTCGGATATCGTGATCAGTGTCGCAAGCAACGATGGGGAATATTACCTGAACTATACGTTCTCCATCAGACGTCCCGCGCTTGCCTTCCACGTGAATACGTCCGCCGATACGGCGGATGTGCTTCCCGGCGATGGCGAGTGCATGGACGAAGGCGGAGCATGCTCGCTGCGCGCGGCGATCATGGAGGCCAATGCCACATGGGCGAACGATACGATCTACCTGCCCGCCGATCATTATGAGCTGATCTGGATCGACTATGATGCGGCAACCGGAGATGCGTCCGATGATCTGGATGTGCTGCGGCCTCTGACGATCATCGGCGAAGGGGCGGAATCCACCATCATCGATGCTTCCAACCTGGAGGATCGCGTGTTTTTCGTCTGGACCCATGCTTTTGATCTGTCCGGCGTGACGATCACCGGCGGGACCGGCAGCGCTGGCGGCGGGATCTATTTCGTGGGCATGGAAGAAATCGATCCTGAGGAGCATGAGTATGCCATCTCCGATGCGGTATTCGTCAACAATATGGGCTATGAGTACGGAAGCGCCATCGCCCTGGACAGGGGCAAGCTGAACCTGACGAATGTCCGGATCACCAATCCGGATACGGAATCCCAATCTGCCTCCCTCGTTGTAAGCGAGATGGCGTATCTGGATGGGGAGAACGTGGTGTTCGAAGAGCTGACAGGCTGGAACGGTGCAGCCATTTACAATTTCGGAGACATCACGCTCGTCGGAGCCGAGTTCCGGAACAATGATGCATCGGATCAAGGCATCATCCTCAATCGCGGTACGATGACCTTGACCGATGTCGTGTTCGACAGCAACTCGGCCTTCGAGCTGGGCGTGATCAGCAACGAAGGTTCCTTGACGATCTCCGAAGGGGTGTTTCAGAACAACTCGGTCTGGCTTGACAGCATCATCTATAATGAGGGCATCCTGGAGATATCGCGCAGCGAGTTCCATGACAATCTGGGACAAATGGGCGGCGTGATCTACAATGCTGAGGAGAGCGAGCTCAACCTCGAGGAGGTTGAGTTTGTGAACAATGCAGGTGGCCTGGGTGGAGCGATCTACAACCAGGGCGTCGTGGAGATCGTCCAGGGCGAATTCATCGACAACAGGGCACCGGATGGCGGCGCGATCTATAATAAAGGCGTGATGGAGATCGCGGAGAGCGAGTTCACGGGCAATCAGGCAACGAACAATGGCGGAGCGATCAGCAACCATGGCGGCCTGGAGATCACCGACAGCCGGTTCATGGACAACGTGGCCGAAGATGAGGAGGCACCCAATGGCGGCGGTTCCGGCGGCGCCGTCTACAACACGGACGAGCTGAGTCTGACGCGGGTCGAATTCGGCGGCAACCGGACCGATGGTTCGGGCGGCGCCATCTGGTCCGGCAGGAATCTCCGGATCACGGACAGCTACATACACGACAACCGCGCGATGGGCGGCGGCGGACTGTATGTGAGCATGGCCTATGGTCAAGGGCACAACGTGATGATCACCGGCACGACATTCAGCTACAATGAGGCCTCCCAATCGGGCGGCGGCGCATATCTGGTCGATGCTGCCGTGATCGTGAACTCGACTTTCACGGGCAACGAAGCCGCAACAAGCGGCGGAGGCATCGACTTCTCCGGCGATCTGCTGGTGCTCAGCCACGCGACGATCGCGGATAACCTGCTGACGGACAGCGGCTCCGGACAGGGCGGTCAGAACGGTGGCACAGCGTCGGGCAGGGAGGTGCTGGCTTCGATGAACTATGGCAGCAAGGTCTACGTGGTGAACTCGATCATCGGAGGGTCGGATGCCGGAGATGGAGCGTTCCAGCCCTACTCCTGCATCGGTTCGGACTGGATCATGCCGCTCGGTTTGAACATCATCCGCGGGGAGGTCTGCGGCGTTGAGGGCAGCGAGGCGGTCATCGATGTGGACCCGTTGCTTGCTCCGCTGGAGGCGAACGGCGGATATGCGCCGACGCGCGCATTGCTGCCGGGCAGTCCGGCGATCGATGCCGGCAGGCCGGTCGACCCGCTCGATCTGGTTCAGGCTGGGGCGCTGAATCCGGCCTGGGTCAACCTGGATGCGGACCAACGTGGGGAATCGCGCGCTGACCAAGGCTTCGCGGTGGATATCGGAGCCTATGAGTTCCCCTATGAGCCTTACAGCATGCTGACCTACTATGATCCGTTGCGCGGTCAGCTGCATGTCCGTTTCGGCGCGAAGCTGGTCGTCGATGAGGACATCGCGCCGCTTACGATCGGGAAGTTCAAGGTGATGACGCATGCGGCAGGTCCATTGCCGGAGCAGCGGCCCGTTACGATCCTGGATGTCCGGTATGGCGCCGACGAGCGGTCCATCGTGCTGAGCATGTCCGGCGTGGAGGAGACGGATTCGCTGGAGATCACGCTGGGGAACCATGCGGTGATGTTTGCCAATGATCAGCCAGGCGAGAACAGGCATGCTTTCCAGCAGACGGACAGCGCCTTGACGCCTCTGATGCTCAGGGATGCGCTGCTGGGCGCGGAGGTGCGGCCTTTGCGCATCGGCGATATCGTCAAGGCCTTGATGAGCGGTACATGGGAATCGTACCTGGGCGACTTCCAATCCGACCCGGCGGTCGTTCGTTATCTGCTGTCGCTGATCCGACCGCAATATGTGGAGTGAGGAATGGACGTCTGAGACGGATCGACGCAGAGGTTCCGTTCGACCGGAAGGTTGCGTATGACGCAAGAACGTGTTGGTATATCAGGTCACAGGAGCTGACGGGTTCGGCTCGTAAGTGAGGAATGGTGCTGTCATGAACGTTATCTGCAGTTTGCTGAAGGCGAGTATGCCTTCTGCGGCGGCGGATAACGTTTTTTTGTCAGATGCGTCTGTTCTCCTATGGCAGTTTTTGACGCGAGTCAAGGCAGTTCGATTGCCTATTATCGAAATCGACCCTTATTTTGAAATCTGGATCTGACCTCTAAAAAAAGTAAATGACACCCGTGCTGAAAGCGATTACGATTATGGTAGACAACCACGTCAACGTTACCAGAACGATAGTCGAAAGGAGATGAATCATCATGAGAACGTATGAGCAGGGAGTGAATCGGCCGCAGTATCACTTTACGCCTCCGGAGAAGTGGATGAACGATCCGAACGGATTGGTCTACTATAACGGGGAGTACCACCTGTTCTATCAACATCATCCCGGCAGCTGTTATTGGGGACCTATGCATTGGGGACATGCGGTCAGCAGGGATCTGATGCATTGGGAGCATCTGCCGATCGCCCTGAAGCCGGATCACCACGGCCTCATATACTCCGGGTGCGCTGTCGTGGATCGGCATGATCATACGGGGTTCTTCCATGGCGGCAGCGGGCTGGTCGCGATCTTCACGCATTCCTCCGAGGATCAGGCCACGGGAAGGAAGAGGCAGGTGCAGAGCCTGGCCTACAGTGCGGACAACGGCAGGACCTGGACGATGTATGAAGGCAATCCCGTTCTGGAGGATGAGCGGTTCGAGGACTTCCGCGATCCCAAGGTGTTCTATCATGACCCGTCCTTCAGCTGGATCATGGTGCTTGCTGCCGGCGATCGGGTGCGGTTGTATCGGTCTCCGAATCTGATCGACTGGACCTTCGCCAGTGAATTCGGCGCAGGGGAAGGCTGGCACACGGGCATATGGGAATGTCCGGATCTGTTCGAGCTCAGAGTGGACGGCAAGGAGGAAGAGACCCGCTGGGTGCTCCTCGTCAGCCTCTATTATGCATCTCCTGAGGGCACCAGGACGCAATATTTTGTCGGACGCTTCGACGGGTATCGCTTCGTGAACGACAACGACCCCGGACTGGTGCTGTGGCTCGATCATGGCAGAGACAATTATGCGGGGGTCACCTGGTCGAATACGGACGATCCCCTCGCGAGCCGGGTCTTCATCGGCTGGATGAGCAACTGGCTGTATGCGCATGACACGCCGACCGAGGCCGAGGGGTGGCGGGGAGCGATGACGCTGCCGAGAAGGCTGACCCTGCGGGAAGGGCCGGAAGGGATCAGGCTCTATCAGGAGCCGGTGGATGAGGTGCGGCGTCTGCGCGAGTCCGTGTATGGCGCTGGTGATCTGCGCGTCGCTCAAGGCGACAATCCACTGGCCGGTGTGCGCGGCGATACGCTGGAGATCGATGCGGTGCTGGAGCTCGGGGATGCCCGCGAATTCGGCTTCAAGGTCAGGGTGTCGGAGGACAGGGGGACGATCATCGGCTATGATGCGGAGAGACAGGTGCTGTATGTGGACCGGCGAAAGTCGGGGCAGGTGGACTTTCATGAAGGCTTCCCCTGCCGACAGGAGGCGCCCCTGCACCCGGAGCAGCAGCGGATCAGGCTGCGCATCTTCATCGACCGTTCGTCGGTTGAAGTGTTTGCCAACGGGGGGCAGGTGGCGATGACCCATCTGTTCTTCCCCGGCGATCAGAGCCAGGGTCTGGAGCTGTTCTCGGCGGGAGGGGATGTGAAGGTGGTGTCGCTGGACGTGTATGCCATTCGTTCGATCTATGAGGGGTTGGAGCCGGCTTCCTGATCCGATTATTCCGATTATTCTGATCCGATCTGTTGAAAGCTTCCAGATGCACATCCTCAGTCGTGGATGGGTTCCAAAGACACAAGACACAGGACAGTCGCGGATGCTTCCAGAGACACATCCTCAGTCTTCACCTGATGATGGGACTAATCAGGACCATCAGGAACTGAAGGCCGCGCTGAGACCAGCCTTCCGCCGTAACGGAACGTCGATCCGCTCTTGGTGGCCAAACAGCCATTTCCTCAAGGCTAACGGAACGTCAGTGCGTTATTGGATGAAGTTGGCTGATTTTCTCGCCCGAGATGGTTCCATAACGAATCCACGTTCCGTTATCGTCAGACCATCCGAAACAAATGGACGGGAAACCGGTTGGTTTCCCGTTCACTTGCATTTCCAGGGACTTTATGGGCAGTCCCTTGGGTTATTGGATGATGCGCACGCCGCCCTCAGGCAGAGCGGTGTAATCGTGCGCTTGCGTGGCTTCTTTGTCGAAAGTTGACAGTCGAAGACTCCCCCTCGCCCCCCCTCTATTTTCCAGACCGACAGGCTTCATATTTTGCAGCGGAATCGTCCCCAACACCGTCTAATAGGGCGGAGGTGGTTAAGCAGTGGGGCTGGCCGGCCGCAAATGGAGACATTATCCCGAAGAACCGTCCTCTGCGCTGGAAGAGCTGATGAATGATTATGGCCAGGATCTGTTGCGCACGGCGTACTTCTACCTCGGCGACAGGCATCTGGCGGAGGATGTATGCCAGGAGGTGTTCCTGCGCGTCTACCGCAAGTGGTCGACGTTTCGCGGTGAGAGCAGCGTAAAGACCTGGCTCATGACCATCACGATCAACCTGTGCCGTGACAAGCTCGGCATGAAGTCGAACCGCGAGGAGCCGGTGGATCCGGTCCTGCTGAAGCAGGCGAGTCAGTCGCGGAGCGCCGAGGATGAGATGCTGCGACGCTTGAGCCGCACGACCATCCTGAAGCATGTGATGAAGCTTCCGGCACAGTACCATGAGGTTCTGTACCTTTACTACTACCTGGAGATGTCAACCAGAGAGATCGCACAATTGACAGACTCTCCCGAAGGCACTGTTCGGGCCAGACTTCACCGGGCTCGAGAGCTGCTGAGTGACTGCCTGCAAGAGGAGGGATGGCACAGATGACCGACGACCAACACCTGAGACGAAAATTCCGCGAGGAAGCAGACGACAGCCTGTTCCTGGAGATCCGATTCGACGAGCGGTTAAAGGAAAGCATTCGGGCCAGGGTGCAAGCCGAGGATGACCGGATGAGGAAGGGCGTGCGTTCGCCCGTGAAGACATTGGTGACGACTGAGTCACGGCAGGACGGGACCTGGGCCGCCAGAATCGGCACGCCGGAGTCCGGGGCGGCGGATGCGCCGCGCAGCGACAGGCGGAAGTCGCTTCGCCGCCGCTGGGCTTACGGCCTGGGGACCGTCGCCTCGCTCGTCATCGTCGCCGCGCTGACCTTCACGCCGTGGATGGATGGAGACGACACCGGAGGCGCGATGACCGCCCAGCCGGGAGAGATGATGATCGGGAGCGGCGCGGAAAGCGCAGCAGCCGCCCAGGAGGCGGGGGATCCGCTGTCGGCAACGGAAAGCGGCGCTTTCGAGGTCATGAGCGGCGCAGCGACAGGCCCCTCAGCGGATCCGGATGGCGAGACGGCGGTGCAGGTCCTGTCCGGGCCGGAGGAGGCCGCGGCATGGTTCGGTGAACCGCTGCCTCTGCCCTCCTATGTGCCCGAAGGCTACAGGCTGGAACGCGTGTCCGCTGCTCACGAGGCCGCGCAGGAGAGCATGAGCGGAACGGGGCAGCAGATCGAACCGACCGAGGCGCTTGCGGATGCCATGCATATCCTGTACGTCTCGGATAACGGCGACAGCTATGAGCTGACGATCCGCAGGCCAGGCCATGGCCAGGCGACCGGCGGCACGTGGAGCGGCGAGAAGGTCGAACTGGATGGCGCTACCGGATATTGGCAGCCGGGGTCTGGCAGCTTGCGCTGGATGATGGGACATCTGGAATATCAGTTGACAGGCTCATTGGACAGGGACGAGATGATCCGCGTCGCGGCATCCGTCGACAGATAACAGCTTGAGATGACAGCTTGTGTATGGCATGACCAACTGGCCACAACGAGGATAGATACAGCCGATCGAACAACCAACAAACAATCAACATACTGGAGGGTATTCCTATGAAAAACGACATGAATCTGAAAACGAAAATCGCCAGGGGCGTACTGGCGGGAACCTGCTTCGCCCTGCTCAGCGCAGGTTCCGTATATGCCGCTGAAACCGAAGAGGTCAGAATCCTGCCCGCTTACTCCCCTGAATCCGTCATCCTGAATATGGCGCCCTCGTCCATTCCACCGGCTCCGGCGACGAACGGCGCTGCCGTGTCTTACCTCGCCGAACCAGCCATATCTGCGGAAGATGCGGCGCTCAGAGACAAGCATCAGGAGATCGACGACTATATCTTTAATCAGGGTGGACTCGAGAAGTTCCAGGATGCGGGCTTCATCGTCACGCATACCGGTCCGGTGAACGGCGTGATCGAGATCGGCATCCTGCCATACAGCGAGAGCCATGCGGCTGAGCTGTACGCCCTGTTCGGGGATGAGCAGGTGCGCGTCGTGGAAGGCACACAGGCTATGCCGCTTATGGCGTCGGATGATGGCGCGGCCTCGCCGGCCGTCGATGGAGACGATGGCATCTTCACGACCCTCGTCGTGGGCGGTCCGGAGCCGGGCGAAGGAGAGGTGGCGATCACCACGGTCGGACCGGATACGCCAGTATCCTCGGACGATGTCAGCACCGGGGCCATCCCGGACGGGCAAGAGGTTCCGGCGGTGCCGGAGGGCGGCAACCAGGCGGCGGAGGCTGCACCGATCTCCGCTCCGCTCGACCTCAGCGACAGCGGCGTGAAGCAGGCTTCATCGCCGTGGCTGTGGGCCGCAGGCGCGGCGGCTGTGCTGGCTGCGGCAGCGCTGATCGTCCGCAAGGTGTTCGCGATCCGAAAATCTTAATTAAAAGGATGGCATAAAGAAAACACCTCCAAGGAACCCTGAGCCAGGGTCACCCCTGGAGGTGTTTGGTTTGTGGCTATGCCCGGATGAGCGGAAGGATGCCTGCGTAGATCGAGATGATGTCGGGAAGCGGCATGCGCACGAGACCGCTCGAGGAGGGAACGACGTAGTCGATGACGCCTTCGATGACGCTGTGCGGCTGCCTGCCCCAGTCGATGTCCCTCCTCCCGCTCAGCTCCTCGTAGACGCCCTTGCCGACATAGCACGCCACCTGTGGTCGGAAGCGGGTGAGCTTGCCTAGGAGCAGACGCGCCCCTTCCTCGTATTCCTGTTTCGTGATCTCTGCCGCCGTTTTCGTGGGGCGGGCGACGATGTTGGTGAAGCCGATGCCCAGCTTCAGGAGATCCTGATCTTCCTCCGGCCTGTAGCGACGGTCCGTGATACCAGCCTCGTGAATGATCTTCCAGAAGCGGTTGCTCGGGTTGGCGTAATGATGCCCGGTCTCGGAGGAGCGGATGCCCGGATTGTACCCGACGAACAGCAGTCGAAGGTTCGGCGCGAGATGGTCGGGGATGGGACGCAGGGGAACATTCATGGGACGTAGGCACTCCTTTGTCCAGATCTATATCCAGTATACAAAAAGGCCAGACGCGTGATAAGCATGCGCCTGACCTTCGGGGTATCGGTTGTTGGATATGGTGTTCAGACGTGCTGCTTGCGCGCGGAGAGCCTTCCCTGTTCGATCCAGTATTGGGCTCTCTCGATATCGGCCTGCGAAGCCTCCGGCACGTCCTGCAGGGTATATTCTATGCCAAGCTTCTCCCATTTATACACGCCCATGCGGTGGTATGGGAGGATCTCCAGCTTCTCGACGTTGGGCATCCGCTCGATAAATTCGCCTAGCCGGATCAGGTTGTCCTCCGAATCGGTAAGCCCAGGCACAAGTACGAAACGGATCCAGACCGGCTTGTTCAACTCCGTCAGGTAACGGGCGAAGCGATGGATGCGTTCGTTGGACTGGGTAGTGAGCGCTTCGTGTCTGAGGGGATCCATCTCCTTCAGGTCCAGCAGCACGAGGTCCGTCACCTTGAGCAGCTCAGCGGCGTGCGCGGGCTCGCAGAAGCCCGAGCTGTCCAGCGCCGTATGCAGATTCCAGCGCTCACGAACCTCCCGGAACAGCTCCGCGACGAACGGCGCCTGCACCGTCGGCTCTCCTCCGGATACCGTGATCCCGCCGCCAGACATTTGATAGTACGAGACATAAGGCTCGATCTCCTTCAGGATGTCGTCCACGGTCATCTCCTGGCCATCATGATTGTTCCAGGTGTCCGGATTGTGGCAGTAACGACAGCGCAACAGGCACCCTTGCATGAACAGGACGAAACGAATGCCCGGACCATCGATCGTGCCGAAGGTCTCCAGAGAATGGATCCTTCCGATTCTGTCTGTCATATGGCTTCACTCCCCTCTTCTGTCTATAGGATATAGAACGGGCAGATGCTGTTGCAAGCATCTGCCCGCCAGTTCTTGCGCGGTCAGCTCCGCTGGCATGATCGCGTCCGACGGCCATGCCTGGTGCCGATCGGTCCGGACATTCCACTGCTGCCGCTTGTGGTCATATCGGTCAGTTGCTGTCTCTATCTTATCACATCTTCTCGTGGAAGGTGCGGTTGATCACTTCAAGCTGTTGCTCGCGCGTCAGCTTGATGAAGTTGACCGCATATCCCGATACGCGAACCGTCAGCTGCGGATATTGCTCCGGATGCTCCATCGCGTCGAGCAGCTGCTCGCGATTGAAGACGTTGACGTTCAGGTGGTGCGCCTTGCGCGACATGTAACCGTCGAGCATCGAGGTCAGGTTGCGGATGCGATCCTGAGGCTCGCGGCCGAGCGCCTTCGGCACGATCGAGAAGGTGTTCGAGATGCCGTCGAGGCTGTGCTCGTAAGGCAGCTTGGCGACCGAGCCGAGCGAGGCGAGCGCGCCCTTGCGATCGCGGCCGTGCATCGGGTTGGCGCCTGGGGCGAACGGTTCGCCTGCCTTGCGTCCGTCCGGCGTGGTGCCGGTCTTCTTGCCGTACACGACGTTCGAGGTGATCGTCAGGACCGACATCGTCGGGATCGCGCCGCGGTACGTGTGATGCTTGCGCAGCTTGTTCATGAACCTCTCCATGATCTCGATGGCGATGTTGTCGACGCGATCGTCGTTGTTGCCGAATTGCGGGTATTCGCCTTCGATGCGGAAGTCGACGGCGATGCCTTGCTCGTTGCGGATCGGATACACCTTCGCGTGCTTGATGGCGCTCAGCGAGTCGGCGACGACCGACAGTCCGGCGATGCCGCAGGCCATGGTGCGGATGATCTCGCGATCATGCAGCGCCATCTCGATCCGTTCGTAGCAGTATTTGTCGTGCATGTAGTGGATGATGTTCAGCGTGTTGATGTACAGCTTGGCCAGCCATTCCATCGTCTGATCGAAGCGGTGCATGACCTCGTCGTAGTCGAGCACCTCCGACGTGATGCGCGGCGTCTCCGGTCCGACCTGCAGGCCCAGCTTCTCGTCCACGCCGCCGTTGATCGCGTAGAGCAGCGCCTTCGCCAGGTTCGCCCGCGCGCCGAAGAACTGCATCTGCTTGCCGATGCGCATCGCCGATACGCAGCAGGCGATGCCGTAGTCGTCGCCGTAGTATGGACGCATCAGGTCGTCGTTTTCGTACTGCACGGCGCTTGTCTCGATCGATACCTTCGCGCAGTATTTCTTGAAGGCATCCGGCAGATTCACCGACCAGAGCACCGTCAGGTTCGGTTCCGGAGCCGGTCCCAGATTGTACAGCGTGTGCAGGAAGCGGAACGAGTTGCGCGTGACGCGAGTCCGGCCGTCAAGCCCCATGCCGCCGATCGCTTCGGTTACCCAGGTCGGGTCGCCGCTGAACAGCTCGTTGTAGTCCGGCGTGCGGAGGAATTTGACGATGCGCAGCTTCATGACGAAATGATCCACCAGCTCTTGCGCCTCTTCCTCGGTGATCGTGCCTTCGTCGAGGTCGCGCTGGATGTAGATGTCGAGGAAGCTCGACACGCGGCCCAGGCTCATCGCGGCGCCGTTCTGTTCCTTGATCGCCGCGAGATAGGCGAAGTACAGCCATTGGAACGCCTCTTGCGCGTTGGTCGCCGGTTTCGAGATGTCGAAGCCGTGGTCGGCTGCCATCTGCTTGAGTTCCTGCAGGGCGCGGATCTGCTCCGAGAGCTCCTCGCGGCTGCGGATGACGTCTTCGGTCATCACGTCAACTTCCAGCTGCCTGGCTTCCAGCTTCTTCTGTTCGATCAGGAAATCGACGCCATACAGGGCCACCCTGCGGTAATCGCCGATGATCCGGCCGCGGCCGTATGCGTCAGGCAGGCCGGTGATGATGCCGGCTTTGCGCGCCATCCGCATCTCAGGCGTATACGCGTCAAATACACCCTGGTTGTGCGTCTTGCGGATCTCCGTGAAGATGCGGACGATCTCTTCCGGCAGCTCGAAGCCGTAAGCCTTGCAGGCGTCCTGCATCATGCGGATGCCGCCGAACGGCTGGATCGCGCGCTTGAACGGCTCATCGGTTTGCAGACCGACGATCTTCTCCTTGTCCTTGTCGAGATAGCCCGGTTTGTGCGAGGTGATCGTCGACACCGTGTTGACGTCCACGTCGAGAACGCCGCCGTTCTCCCGCTCTCTCCTGGACAGCTCCTGGATGATCTTCCACAGTGCCTTGGTAGCTTCTGTCGGACCGGCCAGGAAAGATTCATCACCGTGGTACGGTGTGATGTTGTTCGTGATGAAGTCGTTGACGTCGACACGCTGTGTCCATTTGCCGACACGGAACCTTCTCCATGGATCCCGATTTGATGTGTTCTGAGCAGTTTGCATTTGAATCGCCATGTTCGGCACCTCCTACTCTTTATATCTGAAGTATAAAACAACCGGAGACACGCAAATGTGAAAAAAATCACAAATTGGGCTGATAAATTTGACAATGTGATGAAATTCACAATTGCGGGGAAGAAATCTGAATAAATGGTGAAGAAATTGAAATAAATAGGTGGAGTTTAAAGCCCGTAGTGCTCTTGGTTGTCTCGTGTCAGTTGGGTGGCGGTTAAGTTGTCCTCTCCCTTATTACGTATTATAGTTGGCATTTGTCTTGTATACTGTGACATTGTGATGAAATTCACGAGTGTGTAATAATCCTCACTGGAAAATGTCGCCGAGTGTTGTATGATTGGATTATTAATCGATACAGGAGGAGGATAATCATGACGCTTGAACGGCATCTGAACCGATTAATCGCAAACTGGTCTGTCTTGTATGTCAAATTGCATCATTATCATTGGTATGTCAAAGGAACATCATTCTTCACTTTGCATGAGAAATTTGAAGAGTTGTATGATCAAGCGGCGAAACATGTCGACGAGCTGGCTGAACGCCTGCTGGCGATTGGCGGCAAACCTCTCTCGAGGATGCAGGATTACTTGGATCATGCCACAATTCACGAAGCGAAGGATGAGGAGACGGCCGAAGCGATGGTAGCTCGCTTGATCGACGATTACACCATCATGACCGAAGCGTTGAAAGCGGCAATGGCTGCTGCCGAGGAAGCGGATGATGAGGCCACTTCGGATATGCTCCTGGATATCCGCACGGAACTGGAGAAGCATCTGTGGATGCTGCGTGCCTTCCTCGGCTGAGGTTGCGGCGAAGGAAGCTGATTCTGGAAGAGACAAGCCCAGGGCAACGGGGGCTTGTCTCGTTGTGAATCTGGTTCTCAGAACATATGCACGGATTGCCTCCCGTGTTGTCTCCCGTGATGTCAGCCGCTGAATGGGATATGGTGTTGTATTTTGGGCGGACTGATCGTACAATAACTTGTATACAAGTATACCAGAAGGCCGTAGTGCATATCTCTTGAAGAGGTGGTGAAAGGTTGTGGCGGATCGAAGGCTGAAACTGCCGGAGCGCAGATCGCTCGGCGATCAGATCTATGAATTGCTGCGGGATGATATCGTCTATATCCGGCTAGAGCCCGGCGCGATGATCTATGAGAATGAGATCGCGGAGAGGCTGGGCGTCAGTCGGACGCCGGTGCGCGAAGCCTTCCGCCTGCTGGCCAATGAACAGCTGATCGTCATCGAGCCGCAACGTGGGACAAGGGTGGCCCCGATCTCCGCGAGCAAGGTGACGGAAGCATGGTTCGTGCGCGAGAGGCTGGAGGTAGGGGCGTTCCGCCAGGCTGCAGCGAGATGGAATGAAGCGATCGAAGCGCAGTGCGACAGGCAGATGGACAGCCTGCTGGAGCAACAGGCGGAGGCGGCGCGCGAACGCGATGCCCTGCGACTGCTGAAGCTGGATGAAGACATGCACAGGCTGATCATCGAGATCACGGGCAATCAGACGCTGCTTCAAGTGGTGATGCAGATGAGGGCGCATATCAATCGCGTTCGCTATCTTGCGCTGACCATCTCGGGGAAGGAACGGCTCGAACGCATCGTGTGTGAGCATCAGGAGATCCTGCAGGCGATCCGTAAAGGGGATGCTGTCCGCACGGAGCAGCTGCTCGAATCCCATCTCAGCAAGCTGAATGATGAGCTTCCTGAGATTCGATCACGATACGGAGCGTATTTCGCAGATTAGCGGAGGTATGATGGGACAATTGGAGGATGGATGTGAACCAAACCACGAGTTGATCGACACCAACAAACAGCGACCATGCGCCAACACCTGTTGACAGTGTACCAACAACCAGCGACTATGCAGCAACAACCGGTGTCCATGCACCAACAACTGGTGATCATGCACTAACAACCAGCAACTATGCCAACTGGTGTCCACGCACCAACAACCGGTGACCACGCACCAACAACTGGTGACCATGCAGCAACAATCGGTGATCATGTGCCAACAATAGATGGACAAGCATCCGCATCAACCTGGATCAACGACCGACCGCTGCACAAGATCGGATATTTGCACAAGATCTTATATTCATGTAGAGGAGTGAGACGGATGAGGATGGTGTTCCGGTGGTTCGGTACCGGGAACGATACGGTGAGTCTCAGGCAGATCAGACAGATCCCCGGAGTGGAAGGCATCGTCTGGGCGCTGCATGATCTGCCTCCAGGAGAAGTGTGGCCGCTCGACAGGATCCTGGAGGTGAAGAGGGAAGCGGACGAGTACGGATTCCATCTGGATGTCGTGGAGAGCGTGAATATCCACGACGATATCAAGCTGGGATTGCCCTCGCGTGATACCTATATCGAGCATTATCAGCGGACGATCGAGAATCTGGCGCAGGTCGGGGTGAAGACGATCTGCTACAATTTCATGCCGGTATTCGACTGGGTACGGACCGAGCTGCACCGGCAACTGCCTGACGGCTCAACCGCCATGTTCTACGAGAAGGCGATCATCGACCGGATCGATCCGCGGGAGCTGATCGGCACGATCAACGAGAATCCGGATCTGACGATGCCTGGCTGGGAGCCGGAGCGGCTGGCGCGCCTGTCCGAGCTGTTCGATGCCTACGAGGGCATGACGAAGGAACGGCTGCGCGAGAACCTGCGTTATTTCCTGGAGGCGATCGTCCCGGTGGCGGAACGGCACGGCATCCGGATGGCGATCCACCCCGATGATCCGCCATGGCCGATCTTCGGTCTGCCGCGCATCGTCAGCACGCAAGAGGACATCAGACACATCCTCGAGATGGTGGACAGCCCATCGAACGGGCTGACGTTGTGCACAGGATCGCTGTCCGCCGATCCGGCGAATGATGTGATCGGCATGATCCGGGAATTCGCTGATCGCATCCCGTTCGTCCATATACGCAATATTCGCCGGTTCGACAATGGCGACTTCATCGAAACATCCCACCGCGTAACCGACGGTTCGGTCGATATACCGGGCGTCGTGAAGGTGTTGCACGAGGCGGGATTCCGCGGCTATGCCAGACCGGATCATGGCCGGCAGATCTGGGATGAAGCGTGCCGTCCAGGCTACGGACTGTTTGACCGGGCGCTCGGCATCATGTATCTGTGGGGCCTGTGGGATTCGTTGCAGCATCGCGCGTGACCGTGGGAGATCGATGGTGCAAGGCAGTGTGTGGCAGGGGTGGATTTCATTTGATTATAAGCATGTAAAGGAGTGATCATCCATGATCCCCATCCATGAAAATCTGAGGGGCAAAACAGCCGTCATCACCGGCGGGGGAGGCGTTCTGTGCGGTGCGATGGCGCGTGAGCTGGGACGGCACGGCGTGCGCGTGGCGATCCTCAACCGCACGCTGGAGAAGGGGGAAGCGGTCGCAAGGTCCATCCGCGAGAAAGGCGGCGAGGCGATCGCCATAGCCTGCAACGTGCTGGACATCGAAGACGTGAGGCGCGCTGAAGCGGCCGTAGCCTTGCAGTTCGGCGGCTGTGACATCCTGATCAACGGCGCTGGCGGCAACCATCCGAAGGCAAGCACCAGCGAGGAAATCTTCCGCCCCGAGCATCTGGCGGATCCGCTTGTGCAGACGTTCTTCGATCTGGATATGGGCAGTGTCGGGGATGTGTTCGATCTGAACCTGCTGGGCACATTGATCCCGACGCAGGTGTTTGCCAAGGGGATGGTCGGCAGGCCGGATGCGACGATCATCAATATCTCCTCGATGAGCGCCTATTCGCCGATGACGAAGGTCTTCGCCTACAGCGCTGCCAAGGCTGCGGTGAACAATGTCACCCAGTGGCTGGCCGTGCATTTCGCGGAGGCGGGGATTCGCGTCAATGCGATCGCGCCGGGATTTTTCCTGACGGAGCAGAATCGCGCGCTGCTGACGAATCCCGACGGATCGCTGACGAAGCGCTCGGAGAAGATCATCAGCCATACGCCGATGCGGCGGTTCGGCCAGCCGGAGGACCTGCTGGGCACCTTGATCTGGCTCGCCGACGCGAGCATGTCCGGGTTCGTGACGGGCGTTACCGTGCCGGTCGATGGCGGGTTCCAGGCTTACTCCGGTGTGTAATGGAAGCGATAATCGATAAGGGGATGCAGACGCATCCCCTTATCGATTATCGATGTGCGGATTATGGCGCGATCTCCTGCAGGCTGGCTTCCGCCGCTTGCTGTTGCTGCAACAGCTGGGTGATGATGAGATCGACCGGCTGAAGCATCAGCTGATGATAAAGTGCGGCTGCTTCCTGACGGGTGAGCGTTGCCCTGGAGCGGAAGTTAAAGGCGCCGGTGTCGGTCATCGTCACTTCCGGTCCATGGAGGCCGAGTCCGACCATCATCTTGACCGCATCTGCCGCCCATGCATCCGCATGGTCAGTCACTTCGATCGCATCGAAGACTTCAAGCGGATATTGCAATTGATAGATGTTCCAGATCATGACGGCAGCTTCCTGACGAGTCGCCGGACGGTCAGGCTGGAACCGGCCCTTGCCGTCTCCCTTGACCATGCCCATCTGGTAGGCCAGCTGGATGTATGCGGCGTAAGGGTGATCGGCGATGTCGGAGAATGCCAGCTCGGTATCGGTCAGCTGGACGTCGGTGAGTCCGCTGATCGCCAGCAGCCAGTAGACGAGCTCCGCGCGCGTCACCGTCTGCTCAGGGCCGAACATGGCAGACGCATCATTGTCATAGAAGCCAAGCGTTTGCATCGCGTAGATATATGGCGCGTACACGTTGTCGGGGCCGACATCCGCGAATCCAACCGGCTGTACCCCTTGTTGGGCGTAACCGAGCGGATTCAGATAAGGCTCTTTCATATAAGCCCGGTTCGTTGCTTCGTCGAGCACGAAGGCGGTGTAACGGTTCGCGATCTGATCGACGAACAGATCGTCATCTACCTGCGTCAATACGCGCGGTCCCAGGAAAGCGTCGCTGATCACCAGGCTGCCGTCTCCGGCCACATCGATCTTCGAGATCAAGGTGGCCAGGCGAAGATCGCGGTAGTAGCCGGCCAGCTTCGCAATCTCTGCCGCGGATTGGGGCTCGTAGGCCTCCAGTGCGGCCGGTGCGGCGTATTGAGGGAAGAAGGTGCTCATGAACTGCGCATAGAACAGTTCGCGCAGCCCGCCTTGCATCAGATTGTAGGTCAGGAATACGCCGACATCCTGCTCAGGGATGAACATGAGCAACGAGCTGTTGCCTGGCAGGTCGCCGGCCTTCGTGATGACCGCCTCCGAGCTTCCCGCGAGCGGCAGCTGTGACGCGGCCTCAAAGCCATATGTCGTGTTCGGCAACAGCGGGTGAATCGCCGAGCGGTATACGCTCATCTCCTTCACCGATTCCTCGCTGAGGATGCGCGCCTCCCCAAGCGCGCCGCCATTCAGGTAGGCGAGCATGAATTTCTCCATGTCCTGGACGGTGGACACCATCCCGCCATGCGGCATGATCGTCGGGCTGAACACATACGGTTCGATCGGCTGAAGCGTTGCATCATAACCGGTAATCAGTCGTTCCAGCAGATCGCCCTGCAACAGGTAGCTGCTGCTCGTCATGCCGAGCGGGGCAAAGACATGCTCCTGGATGTAATCCTCGTAAGGCATGCCACTGACCTGTTGCACGATCAGACCGAGCAGCAGGTATCCGAAGTTATCATACATATAGGCGGTACCCGGCTCGCGCACAACAGGCGGCAGATGCTGCCGGACATAATCCTCGATCGACACATACAGATCCCGGTCCGTATGCAGATCTGTGGTCAACGGGTCACGAACCTGAAGTCCGCTCTGGTGCGTCAGCAGATCAGCGACTGTGATCGGGGTGTCGAACGGATTATCCAGCTCCAGGTCTGGCAGGTATGTAAGAATATCCGCGTTCAGGTCGATCTTGCCCTGCTCGACAAGCTGCATGATCGCCAGCGCCGTAAAGGTCTTGGAGACGGATGCCACGCGGAATACGGTCTGCGAAGGATCGACCGGCTCGCCCGACTCAGCGTCGGCATAACCGTAACCGCGCTCAGCGATGACCTCGCCATCCTTCACGATGGCAATGGCCGCTCCTACGTAGAGCTGCCGGGCGTATTCCGACGAGAAGAATTCATCCAGGAATGCCGCTGCCGTCTCTTCATTCAGAGGAATTCCTTGCAGTGTCTCCTCGTCCGCGAACGCCTGGACAGCGCTGGACAGGACCAGGGCGCTGATCAGCATCATGGAGAACAGGATGCGAACGATACGACGATGGACTTGGTGTTTGACTGTAAGTATAAGATTCCCCTCCCAACTTGGTCTGTGTCGTCAGTGACGGGTGACCACACAGAGCCATGATGTTTTGCCATTGTTGGCAAGTATTTATACGTGTGAGAGGGCGTACGGTTTCATAGTGGTGGAAGTTTTTCCTGGCTGCAAACCGGGATGAAAACAGGCGCGGCAGTTGTTGCCTGGCGGGATCTTGGCTAGGTGGCAGAGCCTCGTGGTGACCGTCCCCATCCGATGACGAGCAACGATCGATAGAAATGCAGCTATTGCGCATTGTGGTAAAATGTGATGGACGATCTCAAAATTATTCTGGAACGTCAGTATTTTTGTATGATATATAGAATTTGTCCGTACCTGCTGGGTAACAGGTTCAGGCGCGTTCCGGAGAACGACGGCTTCGCTCGTTGAATACATTGGATGTAGATGTATGGAGCGGTTTGTTCACAAGCCCGGGCGTGAGAGGTCCGGGAATATCGGTTGCAAGATGTGTGAGGTCGGTTTGATCAGAAGCCTGGGCGTGAGAGGTCCGGGAATATCGGGATGCATGCATGGGATCGGTACTGATGATATTTGGGAAACGGGAGGACAGCGGTTATGATCGATATTCATTGTCATATTTTGAGCGGTCTGGATGATGGAGCAAGCGATTTGCAGGAGTCCGTGGCGATGGCCAAGATGGCTTATAAGGATGGAATCAGGCATATCATTGCCACACCGCATTTTACGGAGTCGATTATGTCCAGGGCTGAGACGCGGATGGAGAAAATCAAGGAGCTCAGGCAGGCGCTGAAGCGGGCCAGGATCAACGTGGCGATCACTCCGGGCAATGAGGTCAGGATCGAGAGCGCGGAATTTGTCTATGATCACGAAGCGGCGGGAAGCTATCATTACCTGACCCCGGACAAACGGTTCATCCTGCTGGAGCAGAGGTGGTCGGCCTTCAATGAACGGACGGAGGAGATCTGTCGGTGGTTTCTGTCTAGGGGCACGACGCCGATCCTGGCGCATCCGGAGAGGCATGTCTTCTTCCGCGAGCGTCCGGAACTGTTGCATCAACTGCTGGATCTCGGTGTCTGGACGCAGGTGACGGTCGACAGCCTGCTGGGCAAGAACGGGATCCAGGCGGAGCTGTTCGGCCGCGAGCTGGTCCGAGCAGGACGAGCTCACGTGCTGGCGACCGACGCGCACAATACGAAACGCAAGCCCAATCTGTCCCAGGGCATCCGCGTTGTGCGGGAGATCGCCGGGCAGGAGCAGACGAAGGCGTTGCTGGAGCGCATGGACATCATTCGTCGCAGCGCAGAGCAGTGGCTGTGATCGGGGCGGAGTTATCGGTCAGGGGGCTTTGGTGATGGCGATACTCTGGCGCTTAAGGCTGTTCATGCGACGATGCCCTGGCGCAAATGATCCCTTGGTGTGATTAGAAAAAAGCGCGCCGCCTGAACCTCTTCTCGAGAGATAGAATGAGTGATTGATAGGGCGCGGGCTCGTCTGCTATGCTTGAGATGCCAATGAATCAAGTCCAACAGAACGGAGCAGGATAGATGAAGCTCGTATCATGGAATGTGAACGGTCTT
>CALGAO010000005.1 GCA_937957685.1 uncultured Paenibacillaceae bacterium | reverse complement strand
AAGCGCTACCAAGATTGGAGCTGAAGCATCGATTTCACCAATCTCAAAATTCTGCCCACAATTGCTTGACACACACGTATACAGTAACCGGGTTGACGAACGGCACGACATATGTGTTTGCGGTGGCTGCGGCCAATGAGGAGGGAACGGGCGAACTGTCCGATGCGGTCTCGGATGTTCCGGGCGGCAACGGCACGGCAGAGCATCCGTATCTGATCTGGAATGCGCAGCGGTTGACTGAGGTGGGCGATGATCCTGAGGCGTATTATGCGCTGACCAAAGACATTGATCTGTCTTACTTTGGGCAGTGGACTCCAATCGCTGCGTTTAATGGTCATCTCGACGGGCGAGGCCATACAATTTCGGGATTGTGGGTGGAAACCAACACCGCTTCAGGTTTGTTTGACACAATCGGATCAGAGGGCGTTGTCCAAAACCTGGTCCTGGAAGACGTTAATGTTTCTCTGAATTTCAATTTCGGTAACGCCGGTGCCCTCGCGGCCACGTTGGAAGGAAAGGCAAGCAATGTGACTGTATCCGGGGGATTCGTCAGCGGGTCTGACACTGCAGGAGGGCTGGTCGGCAGAGCGATAAACGGCGCCGTCATCGTGGCAAGCTGCACCGACCTTACTGTATCAGGCATTGACTATCAGACAGAAGTGGGCGGTCTTGTCGGATATCTGGACAGCGCCACGGTTGACCAATCCTGTTCGACAGGCGATACAAGAACTGGTGAATATGTTGGCGGTCTGGTGGGTCTCATCCACAATGCCGAGATCAACGACAGCTATTCGACCAGCTCTGTCCGTGGATCTTCCATTGTTGGCGGTCTGGTTGGCGGAAGCACGGCATCCTCCACCCTTACGAATGTATTCGCTGCAGGCGAAGTGGTATGCACGTATTTCTGTGATGATTCCTACGAGTACGGCATCGGGGGATTGGTTGGCAAGAAGGGGAATATCTCCTTTACTTCCGCTTATTATGATCAGGGCAAGACCGGTCAGTCCGATACAGGACCGGAATCGGGTATTCCGCTCAAGCATACGGATATGGCGAAAGAGGACTCTTTCGATGACTGGGATTTTGATGAGATCTGGCAACTGGACGATCGGAGAGAGCTGCCGATCCTGCTGTGGCAGGATGATCTGGCTCCGGTCTTGAGCGGCGCGAAAGTATCGGATGAGGCGCCGGGTCAGGTATCTGTCTTCTTCCCGGAGAAGATGGCTGCGGAAGAGGAAGCGTTGGCACGCTTCACCGTAACGGTGGATGGAGAAGAAGTGCAAGTGACCGGAGCGCAATTGAAGGGCAAGGAGCTGATCCTCACGCTGGCCAGCCCGATCCTGAACCGTCAGGACGTTGAGGTGGCGTATGCGGACGGAGAGCCACCGGTCACAGACAAGAAGGGATATCGTCTGGCATCTGACTCGGTCACGGCTGACAATGAGGTAGAGCCGTATATCAGGATTGTCGCGCTGTCGCCTGAAGACGATGCCGATGAAGTGGCGGTGAATACCAAGCTCGTCCTGACATTTAATGATGCGGTCCAGGCAACTCCGGGCAAATACCTCTATCTGATGACGGGGGGCGGAACCGTCGCCGCCAGGATCGGGACAACCGATCCCAATGTGCAGATCGCTTCGGAAGTTGTGACCATCACGCTGCCGGAGAGATTGCTTTCGCTCAAGGAGTATTATGTTCTGATCGATGCCGACGCGTTCCAGTATTCGGCGACCGATCTGCACGGCGGCATCGCCGATCCGATGACCTGGAACTTCGTCACGGCAATCGATCCCGAGGCCAGCTGGATCTCCATCGGAGAAGGATTCACCGCAGGGAAGGGGAGTACGCCAGCGATGAAGGCTGGCACGGATGGCACGTTGTATGTGCTGTTCAGCGACCAGTCCCACAGCGGCAAAGCGACGGTCATGAAGCTTGGAGCGGATGAGACACAGTGGTCAGTGGTCGGCAGTGCAGGATTCTCCTCCGGCAAGATCGGTGAAGGCTCGCTGATCGTCACGGACGACAAGCTGTATGCGGCTTATGGAACAGGTTCCACGGTGCAGGTCATGCAATATGAACTGGACGGCGAAGGAGACTGGATGCTGGCAGGCGACACTCTGGCAGCGGATAGTTCCAATGTCAGTGATCCGTATCTTCTCATGCACGATGGTTCCCTGTATGTCGCCTATCGCGATCCGACCAAGAAAATAACAGTGAAGAAGCTGACAAGCAGCGGAACCTGGGAAACGGTGGGTACGGAAAGCTTCTCCGTCGATGAGATCTATCACCCGAGTTTGGCCGCAGTGGATGGCACGCTGTATGCCGGCTTCCAGGATTATCTGTACGAGGCGGGCTTCGGCGGCACGGTGATGAGGTTCAATCCATCGTCAGGTGAATGGGAGCTGGTTGGCGACCGCGGTTTCACGTCCGACTTTGCCAATGATGCCACGCTCGTTGCGGACGGAAATGAGCTGTATTTCGTATACAAGGATGAATATTACAAGCCGCATGCGATGAGCTATGATTTCAGGAACCTGGAATGGGTCAAGTTGGGTCAAACCAGCTTCTCCTCGGGCAAGGTTTATGAGCTTGCCGCAACAGCCGATGATGGTGATCTGTTTGTCGCGTATCGAGATGAGAAGAACAGCGATCGTCTGACCGTGAAAAAGTATGTGGACGGCGAGTGGAAGACGATCGGGTCGGCTGGGTTGACCAAAGACGACGCCTATGCGCCTTCCCTGGTGGTTGTGGCAGGTATTCCTTACGTCGTCTTTGAGGATCAATCTGCCTCCGGCAAGCTGTCTGCCATGAAGTTTGCCACGGTTCAAGGCGATGACGAGGATGAAAAGCAGGACAGCGAGATCACGCCGACGACAGCCACCTTCGACAAGTACAAGGAATCGGACGACTACCAGGACATCGTGGTGACCGTGACGCTGAACGGCAATACGTTCGAGAGCCTGTGGAAGGGCGGGACGCTGCTGGATCAGGGCACGGACTACACCTTGACAGTCAATGAGGCAGCGGGCACGGCCACGGTGACGATCCTGAAGTCGTACCTGGAGGAGCAGAAGCTCGGCAACCTGACGCTGACGTTCGTGTTCAGCGATGGTGAGGATCAGACGCTGACGATCACGATCAAGGACACGACGCCGACCCAGGATGATGGCGGCGATTGGGGCCAACCTGGCCCGATTGAACAGGAGCCGGAAGAGCAGGAGGAGCCCGGGCATACCGAAACCGGTCCTGCGGACAACCGTGTGATCGTGCTGGTGAACGGCAAGGAAGCACAGGCCGGCACGGTCACGACGAGCACGCGGAACAACCAGACCGTCACGACCGTCATCGTCGATGGCGACCAGCTGAATGAGAAGCTGGCCGAGGAAGGCCGGAACGTGGTCGTGACGATCCCGATCCCGTCAGGCTCCGATGTGGCCGTCGGGGAACTGAACGGTCAGATGGTGAAGAATATGGAAGCGCATGAGGCGGTACTGGAGATCAGGACGGACCGCGCGACCTACACGATTCCTGCGAAGCAGATTAACATCGACGCGATCTCCGACCAGGTGGGAGGCGATGTGGAGCTGCAGGACATCAAGGTCGAGGTGGAGATCGGCGAGCCGACGGAGGCGACTGTCCGACTTGTGGACGATGCGGAAGCGGATGGCACCTTCACGCTGGTCGTGCCGCCGGTGGAGTTCACGGTCAGGGCGACTTACGGAGACACGACGATCGAGGTGACGAAGTTCGACGTGTATGTGGAGCGGACGATCGCGATCCCGGACGGCGTGGATCCGGAGAAGATCACGACCGGCGTGGTGGTGGATCCGGACGGCACGGTGCGCCATGTGCCGACGAGGATCATCGTGGTGGATGGCAGGTACTACGCCGTTGTGAGCAGCCTGACCAACAGCACCTACACGGTGATCTGGAACCCGAGGGAGTTCGGGGATGTGGCGACGCACTGGGCGAAGGAAACCGCGAACAACATGGGCTCGCGGATGATCGTGGCAGGGACGGACGAAGGTCTCTTCCACCCGGACGCGGCGATCACCCGCGCCGAGTTTGCGACGATCCTCGTACGCGCGCTGGGGCTGAGGCCGGAGCAGGGAACGGGCATCTTCACGGATGTGAAGGAGACGGATTGGTACAGCGGCGCGATCCACACGGCGCATGCGTATGGCTTGCTGAACGGGTATACCGACGGCAGCTTCCGTCCGAACGAGAAGATCACGCGCGAACAGGCGATGGTGATCATCGCGAGGGCGATGGGGATCACCGGGCTGAAGGGCAAGCTGCCGGCACAGTCGGCGGACGTTGTGCTCCAGGCGTTTGGGGATGCGGATCAGGCATCGGGCTGGGCGATCGCCGGCATCGCTGACGCGGTGCAGGCAGGCATCGTCCATGGCCGAAGCACCGGCAGCCTGGCACCGCAGGAGATGATCAGCAGGGCGGAAGCCGCGGCGATGATCGAGCGATTGCTGCAGGAGTCCGGCCTGATCTGAGGATGACAACACCGAGGCATAGGAACGAACAGAACGAAGCTTCAGGACGATTACGCCCTGGGGCTTCGTTCTTTGCAAAACGTATGGCCTTCTTTCTCCAACACGGCTCTCGCCTGGTCCATGGCATGGCTCTTGATCAATAAGTAATCCGTATTATAGGTCGAAACTGCAAATATGCTGATCCTGTTGTCCGCGAGCGGTTTCGCAAGCGAAGACAGGATGCCGGTCTGAGTGAAATCCAGAATACCTTCAACCTTCAGGCATTTCCAATCCTTCTCCAGGTATTCAAATCTCTCATTGTCGGGCAAACATTCCGATGGACATACGATCGAGAGTTCCTCATCCGTCCGCGTAACAGAGAAAACTTCGCCTTGCCATGCCCAGGATGGAATCGGGTCAGTCGGAGGCAATTTGAGGATGGCGAAGGTCTGGTCCAATATTTTTAATTGCATCAATAAGTCCTCCCTCAATAAATTAATGTTTTCTCCGTTTTTCTCGCGTTTTCGCATGTTTTCATCTTTGACTTCCGAAGCTCCC
>CALGAO010000004.1 GCA_937957685.1 uncultured Paenibacillaceae bacterium | reverse complement strand
CATTCCATGACCCAGCATACAGGAGGCGCTTTTTCTTTTCAAACCGCATTTTAATTCATTACAGGAATAGCTCCTTACCGCGAAATAACCGGTCGTTATAAACTGAAGCGGCACCATCGGCTGATTGCCCACGGCAGATACGATCGGATAGGCTTGCCAGTCCGCATCGTCATCCGAGTTGCGGCTTCCTCCGACATGGAACGATCCCCACTGCTCGCCGTACATGATGCCGACCTTACCTTCCCAGATATCATTGCGCACCTGCTCACCCTTCTTGATCGCAAAGTCCGGATCGATATGTCCCTGGCGATACAGCTCCTGCAGCACAGCGAGCGCCTTCTTCACCTCGGGTTGGATGCCGCCGTACACGAGTCTCCCGAGCTGTCCTCGATCCACAGCTGCGGATACGCCCCATAACCTGCCATGAAGCCATGCAGGCCAGCCACAGGATCCCACAGATAGTTGGTAGCGGCGATGCCATACGTATCATGCAGGCCATTGCGATCCGGGTCCTGTTCCGCAAACGCTCTCGAAATCGCCAGCAGGTCATCCATCGTGTGGGGCGGTTCCAGTCCGAGTTTCTCCAGCCAGTCCGTCCGGATCCAGATCACGCTCGCCTTGTCGATCGACGAATCATTCTGCGGAATGCCCATCAACTTCCCATCGATCGTCGCCGCCTGGAACGGCCCGAGCCCTTCCTGGGTCAGGATCTCTCTCGTCAGATCCGTTGCGTACAGGTTGAAGGCTTCCGTCAGGTCCTGGATGTGACCGGCATTGCTCAGCATGCGCAGCTGGCTCGGATTCACCCGGACGACATCCGGGATGTCACCGGAGGAGATGGCGATGCCCAGCTTCTGCCGATACGTATCTCCTTTCTCGATCCAGTCATAGACGATCCTGATGCCGAGTACATCCTCATAGAGCTGTGTCCATCGGTTGCTCGTCAAGGTTTCCTCGGGATGTATGTTCGTGATCTCCTCGATGAAAACACTGTCCTCACCTGTAAACGACAGCGTAATCACAGGGTCATAGCGGCTCAGCCCCAATTCATCATAGTAGTGACTGGAGGCTTCATCCTGAGGCTGATCGTCTGGTTGATTGTGTTCGCATGAGAGCAGCGCCAACAAGCACACGGAAACATACAGCAGAAGCTTGACCACTTGGCCGACCGGTCTTCGCATCAGTTGTAACCTCTTTTCACTATGATTGACGTCAATAATAGCTATTGTCCTTATTATTCAATCTGTTTGCCTGGAATACAACGAGCAATTCTTGCGTTTGTTGCCCATTCTTTACTAATCGCATGTCAACGCTCTCCGGTGAAGTTCTCCTGATCATCATTGATGGTTATCAGCGTGAATCGCACAAAATGCCTTTATGTTTTAGCTGTGTTTTGGTTCATTGTTGAAAAATTGCATTATACGAACGAATGTTCTATACTGATAATAAGAACATTTAT
>CALGAO010000003.1 GCA_937957685.1 uncultured Paenibacillaceae bacterium | reverse complement strand
CATTGGAAAAAAGCTGCCGCACTATTGTGCCCTCCAAATCAACCAACTAGCCTCGTAAGCAACAATTGAGTTAAACACAGCCAAATTTTTAACTTCATTGGTAAAATCACGGTCGCTGCAAAGGCGTAGAAGTTAACTTTTTAACCTTTTTTGCTCGGTAACCCCGGATGCGACCTCGGATGACGGCCAGATCTTCCTCCAGGATGAATCCATCAGATCCACGAGGCAAGGTGGGGACCGTCCATCCGTCAGTCTGGTCGGACTTTCCGGAGAGCTCAGGCTGCTTCGTCCTCCTTCCGCGATACCTGAGCTCCGCTTTTCTCCTCTCCCAGGTTCGGCTCGGCACCGTATTGCCGCTGGGAGACGAACTGATCGCCTCTCACCCGCTCCGTCCTCCATCCCGCGATGTCTTAAGCCTTGCCGAGCTTCGTCCAGCGACGGAAGGACTGCTCATCGAACAGTAGCCGCACCTTGTCCGGGGCGCGCCCTTCTTCGTCGAACAGGACGAGCGTATTGCTCTCCTTCAGCCATGCCAGCGGCAGCTTGTAGTCCTCCTGCGGCCCGATCTGCCAATAACGGCCAAGATTGATGCCGTTCAGCCAGACTGAGCCCTTGCTCATGCCGGTGAGCCGCAGCTTCAATCTCACGCGGGCTGACTCCGGCAGCTCCGGCATCGCAAACTCACACACATGCCAGGCCGGCTGGCGCCCCCCTGCGGCGGCTACCTGACCTGCCGAGGGCACGCCATCCTCGATCCCGCACATCCGCCAATTGTCCAGCGCCGCGCCGGAATGCCAGGTGATCAGCTCCAATCGCTTGACCGGCGAGGTGACATATGGCATCTCGACAACATTATCCCCCTGGACCACATGATCGGAGATGTCCACCGTCCCATGCCGGAACCAGTTGCTGTAACCATCCATGGGCACATCGCGGCCATTGACCCGGAGCGGCACAGCCAGCGCGCCGACCAGGATCGCCTTGTCGTGTCCGTCCAGACGGAACGTCCGCCTGATCACCTTGTCACTCTCCAGACCATCGTTCACCTGATCCAGGTGAATCGTCCGCTCATCCAGCTGCCAGCCCTGTCTCAGGTCCTGTACGGAACCGTCCAGATAACAGGTATCATGCAAGCCCTTCGGCTCCCCGAGGTACGGGGAGAAATTCAGTCTTCCCATGTTCTGCACGAGCACCTGCAACAGATTGTCCCCTTGACGCAGATGGATCTTTGCAGCGGAGGAACCGAGCTCGCGGATGAGTGCAGCTTCCTGGCCATTCACATAGATGCGAGCCGTATCCTGCAGCTTGGGCAGCACGAGGGTCGTCATCCGATCCGACTCGCTGACGACGGAGCTCGTATAAACCAGATACCCATACGGCCTGGAGAAGCTGGTGAAATCGAGCGGCCTGTCAACCTCCGCCCCGCCGATCGCCGTAAGGTCAAGCGCACTCGACTTCCAGCCCTCCAGCTTGGGCAGCTCAATCGCGTCCTGAACGAGCGGGCCAGCTACAGGCACTCCCCACAGATCGCCATCCGCATGGATGTCGAGATCGAGCCAGCCGCTCATCCAGCGCCCTTCCTCCAGGCGCCACGTTGCGTTCATCTGTTCGGTCGTCATCACGACAAGACGCAGTCTCTTCTCGCCAATCAGCAGCTCAATCGTCTGCGGCTCATCAAAATGATAAACATCCAGCACCAGCGTCTTCCGATCCGCCCGATATTCATGAACAAGTACCTGCACAGCCTCATGGCTGATCGGGACATCGGCATTCAGTTCCACATACGTCCGTCGCCCCTTCGCAGCATGGACGATCACCGTATGCACGCCGTCCACCTGTTCATTGCAGGCGATCATCGCCCCGCACGTCAGGCGCACGCCCGCGAGCAGCTCATAGCGGTCCAGCACCGGAACGATCTCGCCCGGACCGACCATGATCGGCAATGTGCGACCGTCTCCCAGAGTCAGATAGCAGGTATCCCGTTCGTTCATCCGGCTCTCGACAAACAGCAGCATCTGATCGCCTTGCCGTCTCGCGCGCAGCTGCACGCCCCCCGTGCAGCGAATGCCATCCGCCGAACATTCCTCCGCCTCCAGCAGGAACGGTTCGATCGCCCGCACGAAGTAGGTGAATCGCTTGGCCGCCTGATATTTGTCCGTCGTTCTGCCGTACTCGTTGAGCGGAGCATCATAGTCGTAGGATGTCACCATGAAAATATCGCTGCCGCCCACCGTCCTCCCGCCATAACCGGCAAAATTCGTGCCTCCGTAGAACATGTAGTGGCTGACGCCCCGGAAGCCGGCACGGATCATCTCCAGCATGGCTTTCTCATACAGCACCGCCGTCTTCTGCGTCGCGGCTGGCGCTCCCCAGTGCTCGAACCAGCCGGTCCAGAATTCCGTAACGATCTTCGGCGTCTCGGGCTGCTTCTGAACCAGCTTGGCATAATGCGAGTCCGCACCGCTCCAGAAATTCGCCCCTTCGACAGCCCCTTCCACACCGCCTACGCAGGTGATCAGCGGCACCTCGATGCCTCGTTTGAGCAGCCCGTCCCTCAGGTAGCTCATATATTCGTGCGCGGTGTCATCATCATGCAGATAGCCGTATTCGTTCTCCACCTGCACGAGGATCACCGGACCGCCCTGGGTGATCTGACGGGGGCGAATCACGTCCACGATCCGGTCGAAATAGAGGTCGACGTACTTGAGATATTCTTCGTTGTACTGCCTGAATCGAATGCCGGGCTTCTGACCGAGCCACCACGGGAAACCGCCAAAGTCCCATTCCGCGCAGATAAAGGGGCCAGGACGGGCGATGACCCACAGCCCCAGCTCCGCACACAGATCAAGAAATGCCCCGCAATCCGCATCCCCTGCGAAGTTCCACTCCCCTTCGTTGGGCTCGTGCACATTCCACGCAAAGTATGTATCGATGCAGTTCATGCCGGCCAGCTTGGCCTTGACCAGCACCTCTCTCCATTCCTGTCTGGGCATCCGGAAGTAATGGATGACGGCTGTATTCAGGAACAATCGTCTGCCATTGATCAGGAAGCTCTTCTCATCGTAAAGAATCTCGTTACTCCGCTTCGCAGCATGGATCGTATTCACCGGGTACTCTCCTCTCCTTGTTGTTCTGAACTGAAGCCCAAGGTTATCAACCGCCACGTGAGGTTCAGCTCTCTTCCAACGTTCCTCCGATCCGTTCGGTCATCGCTCCGTTCTGCAGATGATCGCAAGCGTCCAACATGCGGCCGCACCTTCCGCCAGGATACTGATTCGATCGGCCAAACCCACTGAAACGGGTTTCATATCGTGCAACACTTTCGGCGCAGATCCACCGCCTCAAGCGATCTTGACATGCCTGTCTGCCAAAGGCTGTGTTTCAATCCGTTGTGGCATAACCTTGATGGCTTGGCTAAGGCTTGGCGTTAACGGAACGTGGATGCCTTATCGGGATGGAGAACCGCTTTTTCCATTTCCTGGCGGAACGTCGATTCCGTATCGTGCATGTTCAGGCGGGAAAACCTCCAGGAGTCATCGCATAACGCCCTGACGTTCCGTTTAGCTGTCAGGAACAGGCCGCTTCGCCGCAAATCGCGAATCGTCGTTCCGTTACGATGGAAAGGCCGATCCGACATGGAACACGGTCCCTGCTCCCGCCATGAACAAACTGCGAAGATCAGCGCGGCCATTCCACCAGGATAGCATCCACTCCTGACCACGAGCCCTGGCCAGGGTATGTACGGAACCGGAGGATCGCCCGGCTCACAGAGCACCGTCACCGCCTGAACGGGCCGGTGCTCTGGCGGACAACCAGCTCAGGATGAAGCAGCGTCACCTTCTTCGGCTTGTCGCCGTTCATCAGCTGGCTCAGCTTCACCACCGCCTGCTTGCCCAGCTCATACGTGCGTTGCGCCACCGTCGTGAGCTCCGGGATGAGCGCCGTCGACAGCTGCGTATCGTCATAGCCGACGATCGAGATGTCGTCCGGGATGCGATAGCCGCTCTCGATCGCCTCCTTCACCGCGCCGACCGCGGTGAAGTCATTGACGCACAGCACGGCGGTCGGCTTCTCTTTCATGGTGAGCAGCTTGTGCATGAGCTGCTTGCCGTTCTCCACGCTGAAGCCGCCGTACACGATCCACTCCCTCCGGACCTTAAGCCCGTGCTCCTGCATCTTCCTGACGAACGCCCGAACCTTGGTCGTCGTCGTGCTCATGTGCTCGAAGCCGCCGAGGAAGGCGATATCCCGGTGCCCCAGCTCGATCAGGTGCTGCGTGGCCAGCGCCGTGCCGCTGCCTTCATCGGTCAGCACCCGGTGCAGCTTGCCGTGCGGCAGATTGCCGTTGACCAGCACGATCGGGATCTGCTTGGACAGCTCATTCACTTCATTGGCCAGCTCAGGGCTGCAACGGGCCAGGTTGATCCGTCCGCCGAGGAAGATGATGCCGTCCACCCGCTTCTCCTTCAGGATCGACAGATATTCCGATTCCCGCTTGTAGTCCCCTTCCGTATCGCACAGGAAGAAGGTGTACCCTCGGCTGCGCGCCTCCGTCTCCGCTCCCTTGAACACCTCGGGAAAGAACGGGTTCGTGATGTCCGGCAGGATCATGCCGATCATGCCCGTCTCCTTGCTGATCAGGCTCCGCGCCAGCGCATTGGGCTGGAACTGATACTTGTCGATGATCTCCTGGATTCGCTCGCGCGTGCTCGCCCTGACCGGCGCCGTGCCGTTCAGCACGCGGGATACCGTCGCCACGGACACATTGGCTTCTCTGGCAATGTCATAGACTGTGATATTCTTCATTCTGGACAGGTCCTTTCGTTGTCATAGACCGTGATATGGACTGCCGTTCTCGACCTGCGGACGCGGCACTGACTGCTGACTGATGATCACCGATGCAGGTTCGGGCTTGACAGGATAACATCCTGAGCTTGACAGGCCGCAACCCGGACTTGAGTCAGGTTCATCGGTTCTCTTCCTGCCAATTGTAGCGGAAGTGTATGATTCTATCATTTTTCTCAATGATTGTCATATCGATTATCCAAATGTTCCGCTGGTCTGGAACAGGTTGCGTGCCGGTTCGCCGGATGATGGCCAACCTTTCTGCCGCGCCATGCCCGATGTGAGAACGGTCCGAATCCACATGTTCGTGCCGTTCGACACCAATACTACTAAGATAGCAAAACTAACCAAAATTATAAATATCAAATATCCTCTATTTGTCAAGTCGGCTGTTCTGGACGACGGAGCCGGTTATGTCCCGCTGATGTCCCCTTCTCATCAATCGCCCAGACTGCCGTACAGGGTCACGATCGAGCGCGGCGGGATCTCCACCGCCAATGCGCCTTCCGGATGTACCCGGATATCCTCGACGTGCTCCAGATCGTGGCTCGCGTCCGTCACATGCTTCTCCAGGGTCTCCACCGTCAAGCCCCCGAGATCGACCCTGACGCGCTCCGACCGCTTGCCATCGTTGACGAAGACGAGCGTCACCGTCTGTTCGCCGTCATGCACATAGGCGGAGCCGAACAGCCCGCTTCGCGCATCCGGGTCCAGTCCCGTAAGCCCGATCCGCACCGCCCCCGGCCGGATGAACTTGCTGTAGTTGCCGAGCGTCCACAGGATCTTCGAGGTCAGGATGTTCTGCTCGTCCTTCACGTTGTTAAAGTTGGTATAAATCAGCCCATCCTTGTAATCTTCCTTGGACACCGCCGTCCACCATTGCCAGGCCGAGGCGTTTGCTCTCGTCAGGTCAAAGTGAATCGTCCGCGCCACCACCAGCGCCGGATCGATGCCCAGGTCCCGGCCTGGACCGTAGTCGCCGAGGATGCAGTATTCGGTCACCCAGTACTTCGCCTCGTGATCGTACTTCCGCAGATTCGCCACGAGCAGGTCGCGCAGCTCGCCGAGTCGGTCATCGCCGGGACGGCTGTAATCCGACCAGTAGGAATGGGAAGCGATCTTGTTCCCGACCGCTTCCTTCATCTCCGGATCGCCCAGCAGCTCCTTGATGTATTCGCGGTACTTGCCCGTCCCGAGGTTGTTCGCGCCGCCCATATACACGGCCTGCTTCGTGAACTTGGTGAAATATTCGTTGTCGAGCAGCGCGGTGATCTCCACGCCGTCCGGCGCGCTGATCTGCGCGCCAAGCCCACGCTTCTTCAGCTCCTGGTGCAGGGCGAGGATGACGCGCCGCAGGTCTTCATTGTTGTACCGGTTGCCCTCCTGCCAGGCGTTGTTCCAGTCCCAGGTCGGCTCATTGATCGGGCTGATGTACTGGAACTCCAGCCCCTCATCCCGGAAATGCTCCAGCACATCGGCCAGGAAGACCGCGAACTCGTCCTCATAGCCTTCCTTCAGATTCGTCGAGCCGACGGTCGGATCGGGCTGCGCATGCCCGTTCTTCGTCATCCATACCGGCGGGCTGTTGACGAAGGCGATCAGCGTCTCCACGCCGCGCTCTTTCGCCGCTCTCAGGAACCATTGCTGCCCGGATTGCTTGCTCCAGTCATACTCGCCATCCTCCGACATCTTGAACGCTTCGGCGCGGCGCCACGGATTGGGGATGATGTGGCGGTCGGTCACCGCCGACCCCGCGCCGATATTGAATCGCCAGGCGGTCAGGCCGATGCCCTTCTCCCGCGAGAACAGCAGGTCCGCCACCCGGTTCTTGTTCTCCTCCGTCCAGTGCTTGCCGATCGGGTCCATCGACCATGCGTCGGAAGCGCCGAAGTTATCGATCGTCTGATACGTGATTGACGCGTCTATCGTGATCTCGGCGTCAAAGGGTCCTTCCAGCACCGCCACGACCGTCTCTCCTCCTTCTTCTTCATCCCTTGTCACACCGGTAACGAATCTGCCGCTGTTGATCCCGTAGACCAACACGCCCAGCAATACGCAGACCAGGAACACTGCACTCGCTATCCTGTATTTCTTGTGCTTCAACTCATCATCTCCTTTATCCGACGATACCCGATTGCTCGAAGTTCTCCACGATCCGCTTCTGCGCGATGAAATAGACGATCAGGAGCGGCAGCAGATAGATGATCGCCGCAGCCTGCTTGACCGCGTCGAAGGCGAAGGTGGTGGCTCCGGGCACGTTGTACCAGGTGCGGACGGCATACAGGATGTTGTTGACATTGGCCGAAGAGAAGGTCATGGCCAGCCGGTTGCTGAGGTAGGGGCCGTCCGGATTGAAGTAGCCGGTATAATACGTGTCCCCATAGTTCCACACGAAGGCCAGGATGCCGACCGTCATGATCGCCGGCAGGGCGTTCGGCAGACCGATCTTCACGAATGTGCGGTAGAAGCCGCAGCCGTCGATGTACGCCGCCTCCTCCAGTTCCTTCGCCTGCCCCTTGAAAAATTGCCGGAACAGGAACACGAACATGCTCTGCTTCACCCCGAAGCCGAACAGGGCCAGCATGAACAGCGTGAACGGCTCGTTGATCAGATCGACGGGCCTGCCGTTCACCAGGCTGACCAGACCCAGAGGATCAAAATGCTTGAAGCTCAGGTACTGCGAGATGAGCAGCGATTGCGGCGGCACGACGAACGTCAGGATGACCAGGAACATCACCACATTCCGCCCCCAGAATTCCACCCGTCCGAGCGAGTAGCCGGCGATGCTGCTGACCAGGATCTGGATCACCGAGATGAACAGCGCATAGCCGACCGTCTGCAGGATCGGCAGGCCGTTGCCGTACACCAGGCGGATCGCCGCCTTGAAGCTGAGAACGGAGAATTCCATCGGCACCCAGATGACGTCGGGATTGCCCAGGTCCTCCAGATCGTTGAACACCACCGGCAGCATCTTGATGATCGGGTACAGGATCGCGAAGCCGAGTCCGATGACGAGCGAGAAGAACAGGCACCTGAACACGAAGGCCTGCAGCTTCGCCTTGATGATGTAGGCGTTCAGCCGGTTGTCCAGCCGCAGTTCTGTCCCAAGGTCCTCAGTCGCCGTCCGCACCTCTGTCTGCAGATTATCTGGCGTCATAGGTCAGCTTCACCACCTTGTTCATGATGAACATCAGCACGAGCAGATCGATGAGCACATTCACCAGGTAGACAACGGACAGCGCGGAGCCGGTGCCGATATCGTTCCGGTTGAATGCGAAGTAATAGATCTCACTCGAGATCGAGGATTTCAGGAACATATCCACGAAGGTGTACACCAGCGCGAACAGCGTGACGTTCGAGAGCAACGGAAGCGTGATCTTCCAGAACACCTCATAGCTGTTCGCCCCTTCGATCCTCGCGACCTCGTAGAGCGACTTGTTGATCGATTGCAGGCCGGCCAGGAAGATCAGCGTCTGCACGCCGGTCTGCGAGATCAGCGAGAAGATGTTGTTCGCCAGATCATAGACGAATATCGATACCCGCGTGGGCAGGAACGTATATGACACCAGAAATTCCAGCAAACCCTCGTTATCTAACGAATTGCTTACCGCCGCATCGGTAATGTCGCCGCCTGTCGTCACCATCGTCAGATCGGTCACCACTTTCAGTCCCAGCACGATCGGCAAGAAGAACACGACCCTGGCGATGCCTTGCCCTTTGTACTTCGCATTGACGAGGATCGCGCAGAACAGACTGAACACGACGATGACCGGCGTATTGATGAAGATGGTGATATTCTCATCTGTGAAGATTCTCAGGAACTGCACGCTTGTGCTGGAGACCTTCTCTTTGAACAGGCTGATATAATTGTCCAGACCGACGTATTCCAGCGCCATTCCGCCGCTGTCTGCCACGCCCACCTTGTGAAACGAGTACATGATCGTGTTCATGAGCGGCGTGATGAAGAACACCAGGAAGCCGATGACCCATGGCAGGACGAATATGATGCCGTGGATTTTCCTCATGTTCTTGTACGACAGCTTTCTGCTTCGGCTGCTGACCGCTGCTTTCTCCATGCTCTACCCTCCCGCTAACTTCAGATTCACTATTAAGCTCATTCGATGGTATAGCCCAAAGCATCCAGCGCATAACCGTCCCCTTGAACCGGATACTTGTTGTAATTGACGATGACGGATTTGCCGGAAGCATACGTCGTGCGGAACACATTCGGCTCGAGCATCTCATGACCTGTTATCTCCTTTGAGCCGATCTCCGTAAGCGCCTCGCGATACGCCTGGTAGAGAGATTTGATCTTGCCCGCTAGCACGCTGTACTGGATCGAGAAATAGTCGCTGTAATCGGTATTCTTCAGCAGATCGGGCGTCTTGGCGGTGATCACAAATT
>CALGAO010000002.1 GCA_937957685.1 uncultured Paenibacillaceae bacterium | reverse complement strand
AACACATCCCTTCGGTAACATTTCGTTGTGAGTGAACCGATCCCTCTTTAGTAACATTTTAACTGAGTGATTGCGGACACTTGCAAAATTTAGGATGATCGTGCTATAATAACACTTGTTAACTTTTCGATACTTACGGCTGGAAGAGTGGGGCGACCCACTCTTTACATTTTGCCCATAAAAGATTGTATCTGGTACCAGATCATCAAAGGAGGTAACGATAGTTGAGCGGTTCGATCAAGGAAATCGTGGAACAGCTTATGGAACCATACCTGCAGGCTCACCCGGAATTTGAAATCGTGGAGATCGAGTTTGTGAAGGAGGGCAATAACCGTTTCCTGCGCGTGTTCGTAGACAAGGAAGGCGGCATCGACATCGATGATTGCGGCAGGATCAGCGAATACCTGAGCGCCAAACTGGATGAGAAGGACCCGATCCCGGACGCCTATTTCCTCGAGGTGTCTTCGCCCGGGGCGGAGCGTCCGCTGAAGACGAAGCGCGACTATGAGCGGGCGGTCGGCAAATACGTCTACGTCAAGACCTACGAGCCGGTCGATGGGCACAAGGAGTTCGAAGGCGTGCTGCAAAGCTACAGTGAGCATGAACTGACCATACATATGGGCAAGAAGATGCATGTCATTCCGACACAGAAGATCGCTGCAGCCAGGCTGGCCATCGAAATGTAAATTTGCTTGGATATTGTGAAAGGAGGAACTTGAGGTTCATGAACATCGATTTTATCGAAGCGTTGAACGAGATTGAACGAGACAAGGGCATCAAGAAGGATGTGTTGATCGACGCGATTGAGGCAGCCCTGATCTCCAGCTACAAGAGAAACTTCAACACCGCCCAGAATGTCCGGGTCGACATCAACAGGCAGACCGGCGATATCAAGGTATTCGCGCGCAAGACCGTGGTCGATGAGGTGCTCGATCCTCGTCTGGAGATCTCGCTTGATGCGGCGCATGAGATTAACGGCAACTACCAGCTGAACGATATCGTGGAGATCGAGGTGACGCCGGCGGATTTTGGCCGCATCGCCGCCCAGACGGCCAAGCAGGTCGTCACCCAGCGCATCCGCGAGGCTGAACGCGGTCTTATCTATGAAGCTTTTATCGACAAGGAAGAGGATATCGTCACCGGCATCGTGCAGCGTCAGGATACGCGCAACATCTATGTCGATCTCGGCAAGGTCGAGGCGGTGCTGCCGCTGAACGAGATCATGCCGAACGAGAAATTCCGCCAGGGCGAACGCATCAAGGCCTATATCACGAAGGTGGAGAATACCACCAAGGGTCCCCAGATCCTGCTCTCCCGCACGCATCCGGGACTGCTCAAGCGCCTGTTCGAGCTTGAGGTGCCGGAGATCTACGAAGGCGTCGTCGAGATCAAGTCCGTCGCGAGAGAGGCCGGCTTCCGCTCGAAGATCGCCGTCTACTCGCGCAATGACGAGGTGGATCCGGTCGGCTCCTGCGTCGGCCCCAAGGGGATGCGCGTGCAGACGATCGTCGGCGAGCTGCGCGGCGAGAAGATCGACATCGTCCGCTGGTCGGAGGATGTGGAGGAGTATGTGTCCAACGCGCTCAGTCCGGCCCAGGTGCTGGAAGTGATCGTGCTGGGGGACGAGAAGGTGGCCAGGGTGATCGTGCCGGATCATCAGCTGTCGCTGGCGATCGGCATCAAGGGGCAAAACGCCCGACTGGCCGCCAAGCTGACAGGTTGGAAGATCGACATCAAGAGCGAGTCGCAGGCTGAGACGGAGTTTGGACGTCCGCGCTCCAGAGCGGCGTCGGCGGACGATCTGTATGATACGGATGCCTACAGCCTGGATTGAGAAACATACGTCGGCCCAAAGGGAGGGATTGTCTTGAAACGTCGCAAGGTACCTCTTCGCAAATGCGTCGCCTGCCAACAGATGAAGAGCAAACGGGAACTGATCAGGGTGGTTCGTACGCCCGACGAGACGATCATGATCGACCTGACCGGCAAGAAGGCTGGTCGAGGCGCGTATCTGTGCGGGGATGTCAAGTGCTTCCAGCTGGCCAAGAAATCCCGCGCCTTTGACCGGGCGCTGAAGGTGAGCGTAGGCGCCGAGATCTACGAACAGCTGGCCCAGGACTTCATCCGCGTCGAAGATGAGTATCAGGCGCTGCGAGATGCAGGCGGGGACGAAGATGACGAATAGATTCCTGTCTCTTCTTGGGATCGCGCAGCGCGCAGGCAAGCTGGCCGGAGGGGAAGATCAGGCGCTGCAGGCGATTCAGAAGGGCAAGGCTCATCTGGTGATCGTGGCCAGCGACGCATCGCCCAACACCGCCAAGAAATTTACGGACAAATGCACATATTACAGAATACAGTTATGTCGGGAGTACGACAGGGCCACTCTCGGTCGTGCGACCGGGAGAACGGAACGGGTCGTCATCGCGGTAACAGACAAGGGGTTCGCGGACGCTATGATGAGCAGCGTCAATCCGAAGTGAACCTGAACCATTCGGAGGTGAAGGATATTGAGCAAACAAGCGGACAACAAGGATAGAATCAGAGTATATGAATATGCGAAGACGCTCAACATGAGCAGCAAGGAACTTATCAAGATCCTCGACAGGGTAGGCATGCCAGTCAATAACCATATGAGCGTGATGGAGCCGGAGATGATCGAGAGAGTCGAGCAATTCTTCCGGGACATCAAGGCCAATGCGGCAGCGAGACGTTCGGATCCATCGGGTCAGCAGGTGAAGCGCGATCATCGTCCTGCCGAGGCGAGACCAGCCGCTTCCTCCGAACCGCGCACGGCCGCTTCGGCCAGCGACGCGCGGGCAAGCGCCGGCAAACCGGCACAGCAGAGCGCCGCGCATGCGAAGCCTGCAGGTGATCGCGCCCAGCAGGAGCAACGCAAGACGGGCAACCAACAGCCGCAACGCCATGATCGAGACGCCAACAAGCAGAGACCCAGGGACCAGCAGGCTGCAAATCATCGTCCGCAGCAGGGGGCATCAGGAGGCACAACGAATATGCAGGTTACAAGCAGCGGACACGCGCAAACAGGCACACAGCAAGCTACGCAACCATCCAACCAGCGCCAGAACGATCAGGCCAAGAACCGGAACGATCGGCCGAAGCATGATCATCAGCAGAACAAGTCGCAGCAGTCGCAAGCGGAGCAGCGCGCGAGCCGTCCTTCGCCTCAGCCGGCGGCGGATGTGCGCGCCATCGATCTCGATGACGACCTGTATCCGGCCGTCGCAGCGGCGAAGGGCCCGAGGCTGAAGGCTGGCGGCAGGTTCGAGGATGTCACCAAGGGCAAGACGACCAAGAAGACCAAGTCGAGCAACAAGCGCTTCGACGACAACAAGGCCAGCAACATCAAGCAGGGCGCAGGACGCAAGGGCCAGGGCAAGAACCGCGGTCAGCAGGAGCGCCGCGAGAAGGTGGACAATACGCCGAAGAAGGTGATCGTGCGCGGCACGATGACCGTCGGCGAGCTCGCCAAGCTGATTCACAAGGATGCGCCTGAGGTGATCAAGAAGCTGCTCATGATGGGCGTCATGGCAACGATCAACCAGGAGCTCGATCTCGATACGATCCAGCTGGTAATCGCCGAGTACGGCATCGAGGTGGAACTCAAGATCCCGGTCAACGAGGACAATTTCGAGGAGATCGAAGAGCAGGATGATCCGAAGGATCTCGTCGAGCGTCCTCCGGTCGTGACGATCATGGGTCACGTCGATCACGGCAAGACGACCCTGCTGGACGCGATCCGTCACACCAACGTGACGGAAGGCGAAGCGGGCGGCATCACACAGCATATCGGTGCTTACCAGGTGGAGATCCAGGGCAAGAAGATCACGTTCCTCGATACCCCGGGACACGAAGCGTTTACGACGATGCGCGCGCGCGGCGCCCAGGTGACTGATATCACGATCATCGTCGTCGCTGCGGATGACGGCGTCATGCCGCAAACCGTGGAGGCGATCAACCATGCCAAGGCGGCCAATGTGCCGATCATCGTCGCCGTCAACAAGATCGACAAGCCGGAAGCGAATCCGGAGCGAGTCAAGCAGGAGCTGACCGAGCATGGCATCGTTCCGGAGGAATGGGGCGGAGACAACATCTTCGTCAACATCTCCGCCAAGCAGAAGATCGGCCTGGAAGAGCTGCTGGAGACGATCCTGCTCGTCGCCGAGGTGCAGGATCTGAAGGCCAATCCGAACAAGCGGGCCCGCGGTACGGTGCTCGAAGCCGAGCTCGACAAGCAGCGCGGTCCGGTGGCGCGCGTGCTGATCCAGCACGGTACGCTGAGGGTCGGTGACGCGTTCGTGGCCGGCGTCCGCTTCGGCCGGGTGCGCGCGATGATCAACGACCGCGGACGCCGCCTGAAGGAAGCCGGTCCGTCCACTCCGGTGGAGATTACGGGTCTGACCGAGGTGCCGCAGGCCGGCGATCCGTTCCTCGTGTTCGAGGACGAGCGCAAGGCGAAGGAAATCGCCGAGAGACGCAGCATCAAGCTCAGGCAGGAAGAGCTCAAGTCGCAGACGCGCGTCACGCTGGATGATCTGTACAAGCACATCAAGGAAGGCGAGATGAAGGAGCTGCATGTCATCCTGAAGGCGGACGTGCAAGGCTCGCTCGAGGCGCTCAAGGGCTCGCTCGAGAAAATCGATATCGAAGGCGTGCGCGTCAAGACGATCCATGCGGCTGTCGGCGCGATCACCGAATCCGACATCACGCTGGCATCCGCCTCCAATGCGATCGTCATCGGCTTCAACGTGCGTCCTGAACCGCAGGCCAAGGCCGCAGCCGAGATCGAGAAGGTGGACATCCGCCTGCATCGCATCATCTACCAGGTGATCGACGAGATCGAGGCCGCGATGAAAGGGATGCTCGATCCGGAGTACAAGGAATCGGTCATCGGCCATGCCGAAGTGCGCAACATCTTCAAGGTCAGCAAGATCGGCACGATCGCCGGCTGCATGGTGGTGGACGGCAAGATCGTGCGCAATGCCGAAGCCCGCATCGTCCGCGATGGCATCGTCATCTACGAGGGCAAGATCGATTCGCTCAAGCGGTTCAAGGATGACGTCAGGGAAGTTGCGCAGGGATACGAATGCGGCATTTCCTTCGAGAAGTTCAATGATATCAAGGAAGGCGATATCATCGAGGCATATGTCATGGAAACGGTTGAGAGGTGATCCGCCATGTCTAGAATTCGCGTTGGCAGAGTCGGTGAGCAGATCAAGAAGGAACTCAGCCAGATCCTGCAATACGAACTGAAGGATCCGCGCATCGGCTTCGTCACGGTCACCGGGGTCGAGGTGACGAATGATCTGTCCCAGGCGACCGTATATCTGAGCGTGCTCGGCAGCGATGAGCAGAAGGAAGAGACGCTCAAGGCGCTTGGCAGAGGTCAGGGCTTCATCCGTTCGGAGATCGGTCGGCGCATCCGCTTGCGTCATACGCCTGAACTGATCTTCAAGTTCGATACGTCGATCGAATACGGCAGCCGTATCGAATCACTATTGAAGCAAATCAATCAAGAGGAACAATGAGATGACTAGCAATCGGTTAAGCTATGAGGAACAATTGCAGCGCGTCAGGCAGTTCATCGAAACGGGAGATGACTTCCTGGTCGTGTCCCATGTCAATCCGGACGGCGACGCGATCAGCTCCACCGTCGCCATGGGTTGGCTGCTCCATTCGCTGGGCAAGACCTTCACGATGATGAACGAGGGACCGTGTCCTCGCAAGTTCGATTACCTGTGGGGCGCGGATCGGATCATCGATCATTCGCAGGATCACTCCGCGAGGAAATATGATCGCGTCATCGCCGTCGATTGCGCCGATTTCAAGCGAATCGGCAAGGTCGCCGAACGATTCAGCGAGGATGTCCGGATCGCCAATATCGATCACCATCCGACGAACGATTACTACGGGGAAGTGCAACTGATCCGTCCGGATGCCGCAGCCACCGCCGAGATCCTGTATGATCTGCTGAACGTATTCGCCATCGAGTGGGATGAGACGATCGCAACCTGCATCTACACCGGCTTGCTGACGGATACGGGAGGGTTTCGCTACTCGAACACGACGGCGAATGTGATGCGCATTGCTTCCAGCCTGCTGAGTTACGGTGTGAAGGCGAACGATCTCTCCGAGAATCTGCTGGAGCGGCTGACCCGATCCCATGTGGCGCTGCTGAAGCGGGCGCTGAACACGCTCTCGTTCAACGAGGACAGCTCCGTCTGCTGGCTGAGCGTGCTGCTCTCGGACATGCAGGAGACCAATGCCTCGAACGAGGACCTGGAAGGTCTGGTGCAGTATCCGCGCAATATCGAAGGGGTGCAGGTTGGCATCCTGTTCAAGGAAGTCCGAACGGATGTGTTTAAGGTGAGCATGCGCTCGTCGGGAGCGGCCGATGTGGCCAGGGTCGCCCAGCATTTCGGCGGCGGAGGACATGTGCGGGCAGCAGGCTGCACGATCGAAGGCAAGCTGGAGGACATCATCGCCCAGGTCGTCACTGAGGCGGAGAAGGAACTGAAGGCGAATGCAGCAAAGGCTTGATGGAATCTTGCCTGTCATGAAACCGGCAGGCTGGACCTCGCATGACGTGGTCGCCAAGGTTCGCGGCATCCTGCGCCTGAAACGGATCGGACATGCCGGCACGCTCGATCCGGCGGTCACCGGCGTGTTGCCTCTTGCTCTGGACCGGAGCACGCGGTTTATCGAGTATCTGCAGGAGATGCCCAAGGAATATGTGGCGGAGATGACGATTGGCTATGCGACGGATACCGAGGATGCGTCCGGCCAGGTGATCGCGCGGGCGGAGGATATCCGGCTGGAGCTGGAGGAGATCAGGCGCACGCTTGCGCGATTCGTCGGCGAGATCGAACAGGTGCCGCCGATGTACAGCGCCGTCAAGGTCGACGGCAAGCGCCTGTACGAGTTGGCCAGGCAGGGACATGAGGTGGAGCGCAAGGCCCGCAAGGTCGTCATTCATCTGCTGGAGCTGGAGCAAGCCGAGCTGATGCACCGGTATCCGAAGCTTCGGCTGCGCGTTCTCTGCTCCAAGGGCACCTACATCCGTACGCTGTGCAAGGACATCGGCGAGGCGCTCGGGTACCCTGCCGTGATGTCCGGGCTTGTCCGCACCATGTCCTGCGGCATCCGGCTCGATCAGTGCCTCAGCCTGGAGCGGATCGCTGAACTGCACGCGCAAGGCCAGCTGGCCGACCGCCTGATCCCGGCGGATGAAGCCTTGACTTACCTGCCGGCGGTCCATGTCGATGAACAGACTGCGCTCAGACTGCTGCAAGGGCAGAGGGTGAAGCTGGTGACCCAGACGTCAGCTGCGGGATATGGACCGCAGAGGCTGGTGCGGATCTACGGGCCAGGGGAACGGTTCATCGGCATCTGTCAGGTTCAGGGCCGACTGATCCTCCCCCATAAGATGTTTCAATCCTGACAACAGCAAGTCAAGAAAGCGATGGATGCATGTGGATATCAGAAGAGTGGAATACCCATACACACAGACAGAGCTTGTGCCGGGCGGCGGACAGGTGATCGCGATCGGCGATTTCGACGGCGTGCATCTCGGTCACCAGGAAGTGATCGGCCGGGCGGTTCAGGAAGCGCGTTCGCTCGTCGTGCCATCGGCGATCATGACCTTCGATCCGCATCCGCGCGAGGTGCTCGGCAAGCCGCAATTTTCCCGATACATTACCCCGATCGCCGAGAAGATGCGTCTGTTCGCGGAGCTCGGCATCGATCATGTTTATATCGTCCGATTCACCGAGCAGCTGGCCCAGGTGTCGCCAGAGGAGTATTTCGAGCGCATGCTGCTCCCCATGCATCTGAAGGCGATTGTCGTCGGATTTGATTTCACGTTCGGACACAAGGGACTGGGTACAGCCGAGACATTGGTCCGGCTCGCGGATGATCGGATGCGCGTTCACATCGTGCCTCCGTATCATATGTACGGGGAGAAGGTCAGCAGCACGCTCATTCGCGAGCAGCTCCACCTGGGCGAGCTGGATCGCCTCCGGCAGTTGCTGGGCAGGCGCTACCGGATCGAAGGCACCGTCGTCAGAGGCGAAGGGCGCGGCCGAACGATCGGATTCCCGACGGCCAACCTGGAACTGGCCGACCGTTATGTGATTCCCCGGCAAGGCGTATACGCCGTCAAGGTGAGCAGCGGGACGGACCAGTGGAACGGGGTGATGAACATCGGCACCAAACCGACCTTTCATGGCGATGATGGCCAGCAGGTGACGCTCGAGGTTCATCTCTTCGATTGCAACGAGGATCTGTACGGCCGTATGCTGCAGGTGGAGTTCGCGGCATACTTGCGACCGGAGATGAAATTCGCCTCCGTGGATATGCTCATCGAGCAGATCAGAAACGATGTCAGGATAGCAAGGCAAATCCTTGCATGATCTTATACATTCATGATATACTATGCGTTGTGGCTTAAACATGCAGCCTGAGAACCTCAGCGCGGAATACGACTCACCGACGTATCTCTGGGCTGAAGGGGATTCCAGAAGAAGGAGGTGTACAGGATGGCAATTACCCAAGAACGTAAGCAGCAGATCATCGAACAATTCAAGACGCACGAGAACGACACAGGTTCCCCGGAAGTACAGATCGCTATCCTAACGGAAAACATTCAGAATCTGACTGAACATCTTCGCGATCACAAGAAGGACCATCATTCGCGCCGCGGCTTGCTGAAGATGGTCGGTCAGCGTCGCAGATTGCTGGCATACCTGAAAAACAAAGATGTTCAGCGGTACAGTGCTCTGATTGAAAAATTAGGCCTGCGCAGATAATGCAACGTGAGAAGCAACCTAGTTATGGATCAGCTCAGCGTCTGCCTGACGGCGGCGATTCATAATTCGGGTTGCTTTTTACAAATATATTAGTATGATCATACATAATCAGAGCTGCATAATGAATAGGAGGGTATGTATGCACCAAACAGTAGAAATGGAGCTCGCCGGTCGCAAGCTGATCCTCGAGACAGGCAAGCTGGCGAAACAGGCGAATGCGGCTGTGCTGGTCCGCTATGGCGATACGGTCATACTCAGCACGGTAACCGCTTCTCCGGAGCCGAAGGACCTCGACTTCTTCCCGCTTACGGTCAATTATGAAGAGAAGCTGTACTCGGTCGGCAAGATCCCGGGAGGCTTCATCAAGCGCGAAGGCAGACCGAGCGAGAAGGCGATCCTGGCGAGCCGTCTGACGGACAGACCGATTCGCCCGCTGTTCCCGGAGGGCTTCCGCAACGAAGTCCAGATCGTCAATCTCGTGCTGAGCGTGGACCAGGACTGCTCCCCGGAGATCTCGGCGATGATCGGCACGTCCGCCGCCCTGGCGATCTCCGATGTGCCGTTTAACGGACCGATCGGCGGCGTCATCGTGGGACGGGTGGACGGACAGTTCGTCATCAATCCGACGGTCGAGCAGGAGGAGCGCAGCGATATCTATGTCGTCGTTGCGGGCACGAAGAACGCCATCATGATGGTGGAGGCGGAAGCCGAGCAAGTGCCGGAAGAAGTCATGCTGGAAGCGATCATGTTCGGCCATGAGGAGATCAAGAAGATCGTCGACAAGATCGAGGAATTCACGCAGATCGCCGGCAAGCCGAAGATGGAGGTCAAGCTGCATGATGTGGATCCGGAAGTGAATCAGGCGGTGCGCGAATTCGCCGCAGAGCGCCTCATCGCCGCGGTGCGGATCGCCGAGAAGCAGGCCAGACAGGATGCGATCGATGCGATCAATGAGGAAGCGGTTGCGCACTTCACCGAGGTCTACGCGGAAGAGCCGGACAAGCTGGCCGACGTCAAGGAAGTGCTCTACAACATCGTGAAGGAAGAGGTACGCCGCCTCATCACCCACGAGAAGATCCGTCCAGACGGTCGGAAGCTGAATGAGATCCGCCCGATCGAATGCGAGATCGGACTGCTGCCGCGCACCCATGGTTCCGGCCTGTTCACCAGGGGCCAGACGCAGGCGCTCAGCGTATGTACGCTTGGCGCGCTTGGCGATGTGCAGATCCTGGACGGCATCGATCTGGAAGAATCCAAACGCTTCATGCACCATTATAACTTCCCACCGTTCAGCGTCGGCGAAGCCAGACCGCTCCGTCCGCCGGGCAGACGGGAGATTGGACACGGCGCGCTGGGTGAGCGTGCGCTGGCCAAGGTCATCCCGCCGGAGAGCGAATTCCCGTATACGATCCGCCTCGTATCCGAGGTGCTGGAATCGAACGGCTCCACCTCGCAGGCGAGCATCTGTGCCAGCACGCTCGCGATGATGGATGCCGGGGTGCCGATCAAGGCTCCGGTGGCCGGCGTGGCGATGGGACTGATCAAGGACGGTGACCATGTGTCGATCCTGACGGATATCCAGGGCATGGAGGACCATCTGGGCGACATGGACTTCAAGGTTGCCGGAACGGCCACAGGGGTGACGGCGATCCAGATGGACATCAAGATCGACGGCATCGACCGCGACATCCTGAAGCAGGCGCTGGAGCAGGCGAGAGAAGGACGCCTGTTCATCCTGAACAAGATGCTCGAAGTCATCAAGGAGCCGCGCAAGAGCCTGTCCAAGTATGCGCCGAAGATCCTGACGATGCAGATCAATCCGGAGAAGATCCGCGATGTTATCGGGGCGGGCGGCAAGATCATCAACAAGATCATCGACGAGACCGGCGTCAAGATCGATATCGAGCAGGACGGACGCGTCTACATCGCCTCAGCGGACGAGGAAGCGAACGAAAAGGCGCGCCAGATCATCGAGAACATCGTGAGGGAAGTCGTCGTAGGCGAATCGTATCTTGGAACCGTCAAGCGCATCGAGAAGTTCGGCGCCTTTGTCGAGATCCTGCCTGGCAAGGAAGGCCTTGTGCATATCTCGCAGCTGGCCAACGAACGGGTGGCCAAGGTGGAGGACGTCGTCAAGATCGGCGACAAGATCACCGTCAAGGTTACGGAGATCGACAGCCAGGGACGGATCAACCTGTCGCGCAAAGCTACGCTGCCTGCAAGCACCTCAGCCAAGTCGTAACGCACTTTGGCTGAGTGCATCAGCCAGGTGCTTGCGCCGCAGGCGCGGGCCATAGATGCGGGCAATCGATCAAGCGTCATAAAACCTATTAACAACGAAAGAGATGGAGATGAATCTGTCTCTTTTTTAGTTTGTTTAAGCCTTGCCAGGATTCATACCCTGGACCCCCTCACAAGGACACGTGATCTTCGATACCTCCGATCGCCGAGGTGACTGAGGAGCCGATCATCCTCATTAGGTATATTCTATCCCCCAGCCACAGAGGAGTCTACTGAGGAACCTGTCAATCCTCTCTGTTGACACCAGCTGCACCCCGAATCACCGATGACAAATACGTTCTCCGGAAACGGCGATCCGCCCTGAGGAAGTCCGACTTGAGGAAATGCTTAGGGCTCTGGTCATATTCGGCCCGCCTCCGTCATAGGTTAAGGACAAGGCAGTCTGTGGACAGGAGCCTGTGTCCGGATGATCGGGATCGATCTGTGCGGACCGGGCTTGATCCTGAAGGATCGGAGCATGGATGGATCGGTGGCGGAAGGGGATGGAGTGATGAAGCGCGGCGGATGGATCGGACTTGGGATCGTGATGGTACTCACCTATCTGGTGCTGGAATGGACGCCGGCGAGCGCGTATATCGAAACCGTCAAGCAGCAGGGCAGAGGGCAGGCAGCGCTGGTCGGGAGCCGCGCGGCAGGCACAGAGAATCCATCGTCGGACGGGCAAGAGGCCTTGCTGGAGCGAATCCGACAGGCAGCCGAGCGCGTGCGTGAGGCGCCGGTGGATGCCCGGGTCGATCCGGTATGGAAGGCGATCCCCGGCTACAACGGGCTGGAGGTCGATGTGGAGAAGACGCTGGCGGCCAACCGGGGCAGGCCTCAGGCGGAACCGCTGAAGCTCGTGCTGCGCGAGGTCGAGCCCGCCGTTCAGCTGGAGGATCTGGGTGCCCATCCGATCTACAGGGGCAATCCGAAGAAGAAAATGGTCGCGTTGATGATCAATGTCGCCTGGGGCGATGAGCATCTGCCCGGCATGCTGAAGACGCTTGAGGAGCACGGGGTGAAGGTCACCTTCTTCTTTGACGGCTCCTGGCTGAGCAAGCATATCGACACGGCTCAGGGAATCTGCGCCGCCGGACACGAATGTTCGAATCATGCGTACAGCCACCCCAATATGAGCGGGTTGAGCCGATCGAAGCAGGCGGAGGAGATCATGAAAACGGAGCGGCTGCTGCGCGAGCAACTGGGCGTGCGGAATCGCCTGTTCGCTCCTCCGGCGGGGGACTACAACCAGACGACGGTGGATGTCGCTTATGAGCTTGGCCTGTACACGGTGCTGTGGACGATCGACACGGTGGACTGGAAGAAGCCGGACCCGGACTGGATCGTCCGCCGCATCGCCGCGAATCTGGAGCCTGGCTCCCTGATTCTGATGCATCCGACCGAATCCTCCTCCAGGGCATTGGAGAGGATGATTAACGTCATTAAGGATAAGGGGTATGTGTTAGGCAAGGTTTCCCAGGTATTGTCGTCTGAACGAATCCCGGATATTGAGGCTGCGCTGGATTTTTGATAGTATGGAGGAAGTTTAGCAGTCAAGAGATGGGACGATGTCAATGAGCATCCATCGAACGTTAATTGGGAGGCATAATGGAGAAATACACGCTATCGAACGGACTAAGGGTCGTCATCGAGCCGATTCCGACGGTGCGTTCCGTGTCCTTCGGCATCTGGGTCAAGGCCGGATCAAGGACGGAACAGCAGGCGGTTAACGGAATCTCGCATTTTATCGAACATATGATGTTCAAAGGCACGCAGAAGTACACGGCCAGGCAGATCGCCGAGATCTTCGACGGCATCGGCGGCAATGTCAACGCGTTCACATCGAAGGAATACACCTGCTATTATTTCAAGGTGCTGGACAGCCATCTTCCGCTTGCCGTGGATGTGCTTTCTGAGATGCTGCTGCATTCGCGATTCGAGGAAGCCGACATGGAGAAGGAGAAGAAGGTGATCTTCGAGGAGATCGCGATGTATGAGGATACTCCCGACGATCTGGTGCACGATCTGATCGCGCGGGCCGCTTACGGCTCCCATTCCTTGGCCTTTCCGATCCTGGGTACGGAGGAGCATCTCGCTCCCCTGAAGCCGCAGGATCTGCGCAGCTATATCGAGCAGCATTATCATATCGACAATATCGTCATCAGCGCTGCCGGGAATATCGACCGTTCGATCATTGATCTGCTGGAGCAGCACTTCGGCAAGCTGGCGAGAAGAGGCAAGCCGCTGACGCCGATCGAGCCGGTGTTCTCCGGCGATGTGCTGCACCATTACAAGCAGACGGAGCAGCATCACATCTGTCTGGCTCTGCCGGGCGTATCCATGCATGATGACAGACAGACGGCGATGACGATCCTGAACAACGTGATCGGCGGCAGCATGAGCTCGCGCCTGTTCCAGGAGATTCGCGAGAACCGGGGTCTGGCATACTCCGTTTACTCTTATCACACCGCGCATGAGGACAGCGGTCTGTTCACGATCTATACCGGAACCGCGCCGGAACAGACCGCAGAGGTGTTGAAGCTGACGATCGACATCCTCAGCGATTTGAAGCAGAACGGCATCACCGACAGTGAACTGCACAAGTCCAAGGAACAGATCAAGGGCAATCTGCTCATCAGTCTCGAGAGCACCAGCAGCCGGATGAATCGGATCGGCAAGAACGAGCTCATGCAGCGCAAGCACGAGACGCTGGATGAGATGATCGCGCGGATCGACAGTGTATCGCAGGAGATGATCCGGGATACGATCCGGCACATGTTCTCGGAACCGTTCGCTCTGGCGATGGTGGGAGAGACCGAAGAAGCGATCGATGCCATAAGGAGGGATCAGCTTGTATAATGTACAGTTGAAGCGACTGCCGGGCAATGAAGACGTGCAATTGCCGCGAAAAATGTCGGAACTTGCCAGCGGATTCGATCTGTATGCGGCGGTTGAGGAGCCGATTACCCTTCAGCCCGGCGAACGGAAGCTTATTCCGACAGGAATCGCCATCAGCATGCCGCCTGAGCTTGAGGCCCAGATCAGGCCGCGCAGCGGACTTGCCTTCAAACACGGCATCACTTGCCTGAACACGCCTGGTACGATCGACGCCGACTATCGCGGCGAGATCAAGGTCCTGCTGATCAATCTCGGACAAGCTCCATTTACGATCGAGCGCAATGAGCGGATCGCGCAGATGGTGTTCCAGGTCGTGCCGCAGGTGCAGTTCGAGCTTGTTGACGAGCTGTCCGAGACGGAACGCGGCGCAGGCGGCTTCGGGCATACGGGCACGAAGTAGGAGTGCCGCGTTGGCCAAAGGCATACGTTCACGAAGCAGGAGTGCCGCGTTGCCAAAGGCATACGGTCACGAAGCAGGAGTGCCGCGTTGCCAAAGGCATACGGTCACGAAGCAGGAGTGTGGCTCTGCCAAGGGCATACGTTCACGAAGCAGGAGTGCCGCGTTGCCAAAGGCATACGGTCACGAAGCAGGAATGTGGCTCTGCCAAGGGCATACGGGTTCGAGCAGGGAGCCGCACTGCTCTGGTTATATCGGCATGAAGCGGCAGACTTGCATATAGAGGCATGCCGACAGGAGGAGCCGGTATATATATAGGCATCCACCGCGCACATGAAGGAGAATCCCACTGCTTCGAGCGCATGGCTGCCAGTCAGGAGCACAAACGTCTTTCACCCTGGTGGTATGAAGCAAGAACGGCAAACTGTTGTGAAGTACTTGCAAGATGCGGACGACATCTATTGCGTTTGAGCAGGTTCTCGACAGTACAGTGTCGAACCGTGTCCACGCAGGCACTTGCCAGAATGATGTCTCTCGCGGGTTTTACAGGCAAGTAACGGGTTGTACGACTACCGGCAGAACGGTGTCGAACGCTGATATGCAGGTATCCAACAGAATGCGATCATGGTGTTTTTCAAAATTCCCAAAAATGAGGCTGTCCGGAAAGTCAGATGAGACTGATCGATGGATGGCCTCTTTTTGTTGGTCTGGTGGTCAGCGCGGTGTCATGGCGGCATCGACTCACGGAAGATGATAGAAAGAACGATAGAGCGTCATGCGCATCCTGGAGGAGGGGCTTTTATGATCCGACCTGATGCTTGGCTTGCCGGATATATATCGGTAACGTGCCAAACTCGCAGTGATGTAACATGATTGGCAAGACCTTTCCATCGTCTGACTGAGGAAATTTACACACAATGATGGACTTGACCTTGGAATTGGCCGTTCGCACAGAGTTGTACGATATTTCGTACATAATCGCTTGGAAAACGGCCGGACCGAATGGAGTTGTACGATATTTCGTACAAAATCGCTTGAGAAACGGCCGGACCGAATGGAGTTGTACGATATTTCGTACAAAATCGCTTGGAAAACGGCCGGACCGAATGGAGTTGTACGATATTTCGTACAAAATCGCTTGGAAAACGGCCGGACCACGTGGAGTTGTACGATATTTCGTACATAATCGCTTGGAAAACGGCCGGACCGAATGGAGTTGTACGATATTTCATACAAACTCGCTTGGAAAACGGCCGGACCGAATGGAGTTGTACGATATTTCGTACAAAACCGCTTGAGAAACGGCCGGACCACGTGGAGTTGTACGATATTTCATACAAAATCGCCAAACAGACCGCAGGAGCCGCATAACCGCCTCCCAACCACCGATAATCGTCAGGTGCACGACCGGTCTCGACACACTGCACGTTCCCCGAACAGGAAATCGCCCGGAGGGATCAGGCACCTTTTTCGCGCCCATGCATACGATGCATTATCCTATTCGGAGTGGAAAGGAGCTGAAGATCCGCATGCTGACGGGAATTCAGGTGGCTTTCCTCGGCGGTGACGCGCGGCAGCTGGAAGTCATCCAGAGGTTCGCCGAGCTGGATGCGACGGTCACTCTCGTGGGATTCGACAACCTGCAGAACGAGTTCACCGGCGTGACCAAGAGGCCGCTTACCCCTGTATTGTTCGAGACTCTGGATGCGGTGATCCTGCCCGTCGTCGGCACGGATGAGAAAGGCTGCGTACAGTCGATTTTCTCGAGCGAAGAGCTGGTTCTTATGGATATACATCTGCAGGCATTGCCGAAGCATGCCAAGATCTATACCGGTATGGCGACCTCCTATCTCAAGCGGCTCTGCCAGCGGGCGGGCATCGAAATCGTCGAGCTGCTGGAGAGGGATGACGTGGCGATCTTCAATTCGATCCCGACGGCTGAAGGAGCGGTGATGCTCGCGATCCAGCATACGGACATCACGATCCACGGCTCGAACTGCATGGTGCTCGGCCTCGGCAGAACGGGCATGACGCTGGCCCGCACGCTGAAGGGACTCGGGGCCAACGTATCGGTTGGCGTGCGGCGTGATGAGCACTTTGCCCGAGCATGGGAGATGGGTTTCAATCCCTTCTATACGAAGGATCTGCTCGCTCATGTCCGGAATATTGACTTGCTTTTTAATACAATTCCGACTATGATTATCACAGCGCAAGTAATTGCTGGAATGCCGCACCGCGCTGTGATCATCGACCTTGCGTCGAAGCCGGGCGGTACGGATTTCCGGTTCGCGGAAAAACGCGGAATCAAAGCGCTTCTCGCCCCGGGTTTGCCTGGCATCGTCGCACCGAAGACGGCTGGCCGTATCCTCGCGAATACGCTCAGCCAACTCATTCTGGAGGACAACAGGGAACGGGGGAGTGCGCTGTGAATTGGAGCGGTAAGACTGTTGGCTTCGCCCTGACGGGCTCGCATTGTACGTATGATGAAGTGTTGCCGCAGATTCAGCGATTCGTGGACGCCGGTGCGAAGGTGATTCCGATCGCGTCGTATACGGTGATGAACACCGACACGCGCTTCGGCCAGGCGGCCGATTGGCAGAAGAAGCTGAAGGACATCACGGGCAATGAGATCATCTCCACGATCGTCGATGCCGAGCCGCTGGGACCATCGAAGCTGTTGGATGTGCTCGTCATCGCCCCCTGTACGGGCAATACCACGAGCAAGCTCGCCAATGCTATGACCGATTCTCCTGTCCTGATGGCAGCGAAGGCCCAGATGCGCAATCAGCGTCCGCTGGTGCTGGCGATCTCGACGAATGACGGTCTTGGACTGAACCTGGCCAATATCGCGAAGCTTCTCTTCGCCAAACATATCTATTTCGTTCCGTTCGGGCAAGATCATCCGTTCGCCAAGCCGAACTCGCTCGTCTCACGCATGGATCTCATCATGGAGACGTGTGAGGCGGCGCTGGAAGGGAAGCAGCTGCAGCCGGTTCTGATCGAACGTTATCAACCGTGATGCAGATGGCCGGATGCTGGTATGAACAACCTGTGTTGTCATCAGGGGGAAGTGCCTAATGCGCATCATCGTGCAGAAATTCGGAGGCACGTCACTTTCCACCGCACACGCCAGAGCCCAGGCAATCCAACATATCAAACGTGCGCTTCATGAGCAATATGCGGTCGTCGTCGTCGTCTCCGCGATGGGCAGAAGCGGCGACCCTTACGCGACCGATTCCTTGCTGAGCCTGATCGCCGAGAACGGCAATGCCTTGCCGGCCCGGGAACAGGATCTTCTGCTTCATTGCGGAGAGATTATCTCCGCCGTGACGCTGTGCAGCATGCTGCATGCCGAAGGCATCCCGTCGCGCGTGTACACCGGTTCGCAAGCCGGCATCCTGACCGACGCCAGGTTCGGTGACGCGCGTATCCTGAAGGTGACGCCCTCTCCGCTCCTCGAGGTCATCGAACGCGGAGAGGTCGCGATCGTTACCGGATTCCAGGGATGTACGGAGGACGGGGAGATCACCACGCTTGGCCGCGGAGGCAGCGACACGACGGCCACGGCCCTGGGAGCGGCCCTCAAGGCGGAGCTGGTCGAGATCTATACCGATGTCGTCGGCATCCTGACCGCTGATCCGAAGATCGTACCGGATGCCAAGCAGCTGTCCGTTGTCAGCTATGCGGAAGTATGCAACATGGCGAATTACGGCGCCAAGGTGATCCATCCCCGAGCGGTGGAGATCGCGATGCATGCGCGCATCCCGCTTCGCATCCGCTCGACCTTCTCCGAGAACGAAGGGACGCTTGTCTCGGACAGCGCTGCAACGAGTCAAAGCGGTGAAATCTCTGACCGGTATGTCACGGGAATCGCCCACACGACCAACATCACCCAGATACAGGTGACGGCGGAGGATCATCAGCTGGACCTGCAGGTCAAGGTGTTCCAGGCGATGGCGAGGGCGGGCATCAGCGTCGATTTCATCAATGTGAATCCTTCAGGTGTTGTATATACCGTGAATGACCGGGTGGCCGACAAGGCTGCGGCTGTGCTGCATGAGCTCGGTTATCATCCGAAGCTCGTCACGAACTGCGCCAAGATCGCGGTCATCGGCGGCGGGATCAACGGGGTTCCCGGCATCATGTCGAAGATTGTGTCTGCTCTGGCAGACCATCATATACCCATCCTGCAATCGGCAGACTCCAATACGACGATCTGGGTATTGGTGAACCGTTCCGACATGGAGACGGCGCTGCGCGCGTTGCATGAGGAGTTCGCGCTTGCAGACGGGTAGCCTAGTAAACAAGGGAGGTTATGGTTTTGGAATTCGGCAGATTAATAACGGCAATGGTGACGCCATTCGACAGGGATCTCAAGGTGAATTGGGAATCTGCTGATCGTCTCATCGACCATCTGATTGACGAGCAGGGATCTGACAGCCTGGTGGTCTGCGGAACAACGGGCGAATCGCCCACGCTCACGGAGGAGGAGAAGCTGGGACTCCTGAGATTCGCCGTGAGCAAGGCCAAGGGGCGCTGCAAGATCATCGCGGGAACGGGTAGCTATGATACGAAACATTCGATCGAGCTGACGAAGGAAGCCGAGAGAATCGGGGTAGACGGCATCCTGCTCGTGTCTCCATACTACAATCGCCCGAGCCAGGAGGGGCTGTATGCGCATTTCCGCGCGGTGGCCGAAAGCACCAGCCTGCCTGTCATGCTCTATAATATCCCGAAGCGTACTGGCGTGACCATTGAAGCTTCCACGATCGTCCGTCTTGCGCACGATGTGCCGAATATCGTGGCAACGAAGGAAGCGCATGACAACCTCGATCTCATCACCACGATTATCGGCCAAGCCCCTGAGTCTTTCAGGGTGTACAGCGGGGATGATATCCTGACCTTGCCGTTGATGGCGATAGGCGCCTACGGGGTGGTCAGCGTCGCCAGCCATCTGATCGGCCGTGAGATGCGCGAGATGATGGAACACTACCTGGCGGGCAGAGTGGCGGAGGCAGCCAGGTTGCACGCGAAGCTCCAGCCGTTGTTCAACAGCCTGGTGCCGAATCCGGTGAGGGTGAAGACCGCGCTGCGCGTCAAGGGCTTCGATGTGGGCAGCGTCCGTCTGCCGCTCGTCGACGGCAGCGAAGAGGATGAGGCGCTGCTGCGCCGTCTGTTCGGTTGACATGTACGGAGAGAAGAGCGGGGGAATATGTTGTTCCGGTTGGAATTCGCATGTTCCCCCTCATCTATGGCAACACTTAGAGTAGACTCGGTTCGCTTCGACTGGATGATTATTAGCTTGTCATAGGTGATTTCGTTCATGTATAATGTTCACTAAGTGACTGGTGCGGTACTTTATGGTTTGTTATCCATATTGAAAAATCGTCGTCAATCCACTAACAGGGAGGGTAAATATTCACTTGACAAAACATTCCAAAAATCATGCTGAAAAGCTGTCCATTTTCGCACTTGGCGGCGTGGGCGAAATTGGAAAAAACATGTACGTAGTACAGTACGGTTCGGATATCGTGGTTATCGACTCCGGACTGAAGTTCCCCGAAGAGGACATGCTGGGTATCGATATTGTCATTCCGGATGTCAGTTACCTCGTTGAGAACAAGGAAAAGGTCAGAGGCATCGTCCTGACGCACGGGCATGAAGACCACATCGGCGGCTTGCCTTATGTGCTCAAGCATCTGAATGTTCCGGTATACGGAACGAAGCTGACGCTTGGACTTGTCGAGAGCAAGCTCAAGGAAGCAGGCATGATGGGCGAGACGAAACGGGTTCTGATCCATCCAGACTCGGAATTGAAGTTCGGTACGCTTAAGGTGACGTTCTTCAAGACGAATCACAGTATCCCGGATTCGGTCGGAATATGCATCGATACGCCGGAAGGCGTGGTCGTACACACAGGCGACTTCAAGTTTGACCAGACACCGGTGAACCATGATTTTGCCGATCTGCATCGGATGGCCGAGATCGGCAAGCGTGGCGTACTGGCGCTCATGTCGGACAGCACGAACGCAGAGCGACCCGGGTTTACAGGCTCGGAACGCACGGTCGGCGCTTCTCTCAGGGAAGTGTTCCGAACGGCTGAACAGCGCGTGGTTGTGGCCACATTCGCTTCCAATGTGCACCGTCTGCAGCAGGTCATCGATGCGGCGGCGTTCACGAACCGGAAGCTGGCTGTGGTCGGACGAAGCATGGTGAACGTGATCACCATCGCCTCCGAGCTCGGTTATCTGCATATTCCGGAAGGAATGCTGATCGAGCCGGACGAGATCAACAAGCTCCCCGCCAATCGCGTCGCGATCCTCTCCACAGGGTCCCAGGGCGAACCGATGTCGGCACTTACGCGGATGGCTCGCTCTTCGCACAAGAAGGTCGAGATTCTGCCGGGTGACACGGTGATCATCGCAGCGAATCCGATTCCGGGCAACGAGAAGTTTGTCGGCAGAACGATCGACGAACTGTTCCGTCTGGGCGCCAACGTCATCTACGGACCGAACTCCGCTACCGGCGTTCACGTCTCGGGTCACGGTTCCCAGGAAGAACTCAAGCTCATGCTTAACCTGATGAAGCCGAAATATTTCATTCCGATTCACGGAGAATACCGCATGCTGCGTCAGCATGGACTGCTGGCAGAATCGGTCGGCATCGAGAAGGAGAATATCTTCATCTGCGACCTCGGTGAAGTGGTGGAGATCCAGAACGGAGTCGCTCGCAAGGCCGGCAAGATCCCGGTCGGCAATGTTCTGATCGACGGTCTGGGAGTGGGCGATGTCGGCAATATCGTGCTCCGCGACCGCAAGCTCCTGTCACAGGACGGCATTCTCGTCGTTGTCGTCACGCTCAGCAAGCAGGACGGCAAGATCGTATCGGGCCCAGACATCATCTCTCGCGGTTTCGTCTATGTCCGCGAATCCGAAGGACTGCTCGACGAGGCGAATCGGATCGTAAGCGGCACGCTGCAGAAGCTTACCGGTGAGAATATCAATGAATGGGCGTCGCTGAAAACCAATGTCAAAGAAGCACTTGGACGATTTTTATATGAACAAACCAGAAGAAGACCGATGATCCTTCCGATCATCATGGAAGTCTGATATCCGCTGCCCCATAAGGCAACCAGCACGTGAACCAACCATAACCAGCGAAAACAAAGCTTTCTTGCGATCGTTCTCCGGAACATCGTGAGGAAGCTTTTTTCGATGCGGATCGGGAATGAAAAGGTGTCCAGGCAACCGATACTAGGAGAGATATCAGCCCAGGCTCATAACCAACATGAGAAGCGGAGGAATGGACATGCACCGGATCCCTTACTTGAGCGCCGAGACGCAGCCGGAGGACGAGAAGAAGCGATCAGCGGCAGTCGAGAGCATCCAGCAGCTGGGACAAACGACTGTGGCCACTTCGGCCGATTCCAACATCTACTGCCTGACGATCATCGGTCAGGTGGAGGGGCATGTGGTGCTTCCTCCCCAGAACAAGACGACCAAGTATGAGCACATCATCCCGCAGCTCGTCGCAGCCGAGCAGAATCCGAAGATCGAAGGGGTGCTCGTCATCCTGAACACGGTTGGCGGCGATGTGGAAGCGGGTCTGGCGATCGCGGAGATGATCGCATCGCTGTCAAAGCCGACGGTCACGCTCGTGCTGGGCGGCGGTCACAGCATCGGCGTGCCGATCGCGGTATCCGCCGATTGGTCGATCATCGCGGAAACCGCCACGATGACGATCCATCCGATCCGGTTGAACGGGCTGGTGATCGGCGTACCCCAGACATTCGAATACCTGGACAAGATGCAGGAGAGGGTGATCCGATTCATCCTGAACCATTCGCGGATCAGCGAAGAGGAGCTGAAGTCGCTGATGTTCAAGACCGGCGAGCTCACCCGGGACATCGGAACGACCGTGATCGGCGCGGATGCGGTGAAGAAGGGGCTCATCGATCAGGTGGGAGGAGTGGCGGAGGCGCTGCGGGAACTGAACCGGCGCATCGAGGAGAGGAAGCAGGCGGCGGGAGGCGTCGTCTCATGATCTATTCGATCGTTCCCGTGGAGGAACTGTTCTTCGAAGGCTGGGAGAACACGATCGCTCCCCGCAGGGATATCACCATCGAAGGGGTGACGATGCAGGTCGAGATGCTCGGGGATGGCACGGCGCGTATCATCCGGCTGATCAGCCCGAATCCCTATGATTACACCAATCCGGCATGGATGCCGGGCAGCATCATCCGCTACGCGCCGAAATTTGATTGACCAAATATATGTTCCGGTTTTCGTTCTGTGCTATAATGGGTGCGGAGGTGTAGAACGTTGGCCGCATCCAGGAAGCGCAAGCGCAACACAGTGAAGAAGACACTCAAATATGAAGTCTACGGTATCCTGTTTCTGATCTTCTCGGTCATCACGCTGGCCAGCACCGGGGCGGACTCGGGAGTGGGCAGCGTTGGCCGAAGCCTGGGTTCGATCTGCTATTTTCTGGCCGGAAGATTGCCATATGTCATTCCGCTTGTTTTCATATACATCGGTTTGTATGTCATGATCTATCGCAAGTGGCCCAAGCGTTGGACTGCGAGAAGGTCAGGCCTGCTGCTGGCCGTCATCGCAGTCCTGATTACTTATCAGATGAATGAGTTTCATGCGCAGGGCCTCCCTTATACGGCAGGGGAGATCATCCGTCATCCGTTTGACCAATTGACGTACGTGCTGAAGCAGGAGATCGATCAGGCCGCCTACCGCGCCCATGCCGGCGGAGGGCTGATCGGCGCGGTCAGCTACGGGCTCTTGTATTTCCTGTTCGCGGACATCGGAGCGATCCTGATGGTGATCGCGCTGTTCGCCATCAGCTTCGTATACATAACCGGCATCACCTATACCGACATGTTTCGCTCGCTGCGCGGCAAGCTCGCCCATCTGCGCAAGGTGCTCAAGGCCCGCTTCAGCGATCTGTTCAGGAAGCGCCGCAGCAGCAGGAAGGATCGCATCACGCCGGACACCCATGACGATGGTCCGGATGATGCCGACATTCCGCCGCCTGTGCTGATCGACGAGGAGACCTACAATCCGCATCGTAAGGCGAGGAAGAAGTCCGCCTTCATGACCTTGTTCTTCCCCGACAACAGGGACAAGCCTGACGTGGCAGATCGGGATGAGGATGAGCTCGACGACGACGATTGGCAGGAGGACTTCGCGCGCGCCGAATATGTCGGAGAGGATCGCGAGCAGGAGGAGGACGAGCCGCTGGATGGCGTATCCGGCGTCTATGCCAGCCGCGACGTGCAGGAGCCGGTGTTCCGCGATTTCCTCGAACGGGTGGAGCAACAGGTTGCGGAGCTGGATGAGGACGAAGACCAGCCTCCTGTCACGGATGCTCATGAAGCGGCAGGAGAAACCTGGCAGGCCGATCCGGAGGACGATGACGATCCTGTCGTCCTGGCAGAAGCACAGGCTCCTTCGGAATCAGCTCAGCCTTCGAAGTCCGGCAAGCTGTCCGGCAAGGAACCGGATATTCGCATCCAGCTGACGCCGGCGCCGGTCAAGGAGCAGCGGCCATATCAGCTGCCGCCGTTCAGCCTGTTGAACAAGCCGTCAGGCGCAGGCGGCAAGGGCGGGCAGACGGATTACCTGTCCAATGCGCGCAAGCTGGAAGCAACCCTGGAGAGCTTCGGCGTTCGGGCCAAGGTGCTGGAGGTGGTGCGCGGGCCGGCGGTCACGCGCTACGAGATCCAGCCGGACGTCGGCGTGAAGGTGAGCCGCATCGTCAACCTGACGGATGACATCGCGCTGGCCCTCGCCGCCAAGGATATTCGCATGGAGGCGCCGATTCCCGGCAAGTCCGCGATCGGCATCGAGATCCCGAACGACGAGATCTCGGTGGTGACGCTGCGCGAGGTGATGGAGAGCCCGGCTTTCCACGAGTCCTCCTCGCGCCTGTCGATCGCGCTCGGCCGGGACATCAGCGGACAGGCGATCGTCGCCAATCTGGCGAAGATGCCTCACCTGCTCGTGGCTGGAGCGACAGGCTCAGGCAAGTCCGTCTGCATCAACGGCATCATCACGAGCATCCTGTACAAGGCCAAGCCATCGGAAGTCAAGTTCCTGCTCATCGACCCGAAGATGGTGGAGCTCAGCGTCTATAACGGCATCCCTCATCTGCTGTCGCCCGTGGTGACGGATCCGCGGCGGGCGTCGCTGGCGCTCAAGAAGATCGTCATGGAGATGGAGAAGCGCTATGAGCTGTTCTCCCGATCCGGCATCCGCAACATCGAGGGCTACAACGCGCTCATCCAGGAGAAGATCGCGTCCGGAGACCACAGTCAGGCGCCGCTTCCTTACATCGTGGTCATCGTCGACGAGCTGGCCGACCTGATGATGGTGGCGGCGAGCGACGTCGAGGAGTCGATCACGCGCATCGCGCAGAAGGCGCGCGCGGCCGGCATCCACCTGATCCTCGCCACGCAGCGTCCGTCCGTGGACGTCATCACCGGCGTGATCAAGGCGAACATTCCTTCCCGTATCGCCTTCGGCGTATCCTCCCAGGTCGACTCGCGCACCATCCTGGACAGCGCGGGCGCGGAGAAGCTGCTCGGCAGAGGGGATATGCTGTTCATGCCGGTCGGCGCGGCGAAGCCGATTCGCATCCAGGGCGCTTTCCTGTCCGATCAGGAGGTTGAAGCCGTGTGCGATTTCGTGCGCAAGCAGGAGGAAGTCAGCTACCGGACGGACCTGGTGCCGGAGGTCGAGGACGCGCAGGAGACGCCGGACGAGCATGAGGATGAGCTGTATGACCAGGCCGTGCAGATCGTGATCGAGGCGAAGCAAGCCTCCGTCTCCCTGCTGCAGAGAAGGATGCGCATCGGCTATACCCGTGCCGCGCGGTTAATCGATGCGATGGAGGCCAAGGGCGTCGTTGGCCCTTACGAAGGAAGCAAGCCGCGTGAAGTGCTGATGACGATGGAGCAATACCAGCAGCGCCGCGTCGGTTCCTGAACCGATTGCAAGCCCGTTTGCAGCCGCTTGTCCTGATGGCAAGCGGCTTTTCCTGCCCCCTCCCGGATGAGTCCGCCTCGAAGGTGGCGAATAGCGGTATTTCCCTTGTCTCATACTATCCATGACAAGCTCATCATGAGGCAAGGGAGTTGTTAACATGATTAACAAACGATTGCTGGTGATGCTGATCAGCCTTGCGTTGCTCGCTCTGGGAGTAGCCGGTGCCTATCCGTTCTGGGCAGCGCCGCGGACTGAGTCGGCATTCAGCAAGGCGACCATCCGATATGGCGCAACCGGCAGCGATGTGCGGGAGCTGCAGGGGCGACTGAAATATCTCGGCTTCTATCATGGCAAGGTGGACGGCGAGTTCGGTTATCAGACGCTGCAAGCCCTGAAACGTTTCCAGGGCGAATTCGGCATGAAGGTGGACGGGATCGCCGGCAGCAAGACCAAGCTCAAGCTGTGGGAAGCGACCAGGGCATGGAGTCCCGGACAGGATGACGCGGCCGATCCGCCCAAGGCTCAGGGCAACTCCGACGCCGGCAAGGTCAAGGCGAACAACGCCAGCTTGACGGCCTCGAATCATCTGGGACTGACGGAGACGGAGCTGCGCTACATGGCCAATGCGGTCTATGGTGAAGCGCGGGGTGAGCCGTATGAGGGGCAGGTGGCGGTGGCTGCGGTGATCCTGAATCGCCTCAAATCGAGCAACTTCCCGAATACGATATATGGCGTTATTTTCGAGCCGGGAGCCTTCACGGCGGTAGCAGACGGGCAGATCTGGCTTACTCCCGATGAGAGCGCGATGAGAGCGGTGCGCGATGCGCTGAACGGCTGGGATCCGACAGGCGGCTGCATCTACTACTTCAATCCGGCGACCGCAACATCCAAATGGATCTGGTCGAGGAAGCAGGTGAAACGAATCGGCAAGCATATTTTCTGCATCTGATTCGCTGGCATCGAATATGTCTCTTTCATCGGGATAATATTCGTTTTTTTTATGCCGCAATGCCCGGTCGTGTGATAGAATGGAAGTTAATGGAGGAGATGACTATGCCAACTTTCTCAACCGCCGAGTGGAATGGGATGCGTCTGCACGTGCTGCCGACGAGGCAGTTCAAGACGTTCTCCATCGCCATGTACATCGGCATTCCGTTGAAGGAGGAAACCGTCACCCGGGCGGCGCTCATTCCGCATGTGCTGCGCAGGGGCAATGAGCGATATCCGGAGACGAAGCAGTTCCGCGAGCGACTGGACGATCTGTACGGAGCCGGCTTCGGATTCGATATCGTCAAGCGCGGCAATTACCAGATCATCATCCTGCGCATGGATGTCGTCAATGACGCTTTTGTCAGCGGCGAATCGGAATCGCTGCTGGACGCAGCCCTGCAGTTCCTGTCCGACACCGTCACCCGGCCCGTCCTTGAGCAGGGAGCGTTCAGGGCCTCCTACGTGACATCGGAGAAGGAGACGCTGCGCAAGCGAATCGAAGCGATCGTCAACAACAAGATCCAGTACGCGGCGGAGCGCTGCATCGCCGAGATGTGCCGCGATGAGCCGTATCGACTGCTGGCCCTCGGGCGGGTGGATGATCTGGAGGACATCGATCCGGCCGGTCTGTACGCTGTCTATGAGGATATGCTGCAGTGCGCAAGCATCGATCTCTATATCGTGGGCGATACGACGCCGGAAGCGGTCCAGGCGCTGCTCGACGGCAAGTTTGGCCTGTCGGGCCGAGCCTCCGCCGTGCCTTATGTCCCCGTGCGTGAGGAGCGGAGGAACGTCGAGGAGCGGGAAGTTGTGGAACGGATGGATGTGAAGCAGGGCAAGCTCAACCTGGGCCTTAGGGCCAATGTGACCTATGCGGATGATGACTATCCTGCTGCGCTGATCTATAATGGCATTCTGGGCGGATTCCCCCACTCGAAGCTGTTCATTCACGTTCGCGAGCGGGCCAGCCTCGCCTACTATGCCTCGTCCCGTTTCGACGGGCACAAGGGCCTGCTGATGATCCAGACCGGGATCGAGATCGCGAACAAGGAGAAGGCGGAATCGATCATCCGCAAGCAGCTGGAGGATATCCGGAATGGGGTGGTCAGCGACGACGAGCTGAGCAAGACGAAGGCGATGATCATCAACTCGCTGCGCGAGAATGACGATTCGGCCTTTGATCAGATCGGCTATCACTTCAACTCGGTGTTATCCGGCAAGGAGCGGAGCAAGCAGGAGCTGATCGAGGCGATCCAGGCGACGGGTCTTGGATCGGTTGTCGACATCGCCCGGAACGTCGAGCTTGATACGGTCTATTTCCTGCGCGACAAGGGAGGCGCATCGTGATGAAGCAACTGCGATATGACCACGTTCAGGAGACGCTGTATTATGAACAGCTGGACAATGGCCTCGAGCTGTATGTGTTGCCGAAGCCGGGCTTCAGCAAGACCTATGCGACGTTCACGACGCACTACGGATCGATCGACAACCACTTCCAGATCGAAGGCGAGGAACCGGTGCAGGTGCCTGACGGCATCGCGCATTTCCTCGAGCACAAGATGTTCGAGGAACCGGATGGCGACGTGTTCGAGAAGTTTTCCGCCAAGGGCGCTTCCGCCAATGCCTTCACCAGCTTCGACCGGACGACCTATCTGTTCTCCGCCACCGATCACATCGAGGACAATCTGACCACCCTGCTCAACTTTGTCCAGCATCCTTACTTCACCGAGGCGAGCGTGGACAAGGAGAAGGGCATCATCGGGCAAGAGATCAACATGTATCAGGACAATCCCGACTGGCGCCTCTATTACGGCTTGCTGGACGCGCTGTTCCAGAAGCATCCGGTGCGCATCGATATCGCGGGAACGATCGAATCGATCAGCCGGATCACGCCGGAGACGCTCTACAAATGCCATGAAGCCTTTTACCATCCGAGCAACATGATGGTCTTTGTCGTCGGCGGGGTTGACCCGCAGCGCATCAGCGAGCTGGTCAAGGCCAACCAGGATGCCAAGGTCTACAATCGGCAAGGGGAGATCAGGCGATTCTACGAGCAGGAACCGGAGCCCGTCACGGAGCAGAGGAAGGTGACGAAGCTGCCCGTCGCCTTGCCCAAGTGCCTGATCGGCTTCAAGGAGATCGATGGGACGCCGCCGGGAGCAGCCGCCCTGCACAAGGAAGCGGCCAGCCGGATCATGCTCGATATCCTGTTCAGCCCCAGCTCCGAGAGCTACCAGTCGCTGTACGATGAAGGGCTGATCACCGACAATTTCGGGCTGGAATACAACCTGTACCGGGACATCGCCTATTCCGCCATTGGCGGAGACACGAAGGACCCCGATCTGCTCGTGGAGCGGCTGAAGTCCTTCATCGCCAGATACGTCGAGCACGGCGTGAGCGAAGAGGCGTTCCAGCGCAGCAAGCGCAAGAAGATCGGCGGATTGCTCCGCATGATGAATTCGCCGGAAACGATCGGCAACGAGTATACGAAGTTCAAATTCCGCGGCATGGACTGGTTCGAGCTGCTGCCGGCCTATGAATCCCTGACGCTGGACGACGTGAACAGGCGGATCAGGGAGCATTTCGATATGAAGCGGATGTCCGTGTCCATCGTGACAAGCAGCTGAAGGTGACCATGAAGATGAACGGAAGAACAGAGGGGAGAACAGCGCTTGTCACCGGGGGGAGCAGGGGGATCGGAGCCGCGGTGGCGCGAACCTTCGCCGCCCATGGCCTGAATGTGGTCATTCATTATATGCAGTCCCATGAAGCGGCGGCGGAGACGGCAAGTGAGTGCGCGAAGCTTGGCGGCCGGGTGTACACCATCGCCGCCGACCTGCGCTCACGCGAGCAGATCCAGCTGATGAAGGAAAGGCTGGAGTCGGAGAATCTGATGCCGGATATCCTGGTGAACAATGCGGGCGTCGCCCATTACGGCATGCTGGCCGATGTCACCGAGGAGATCTGGGATGACGTGATGGATGTCAATCTGAAGGGCATGTTTCTGGTGACTCAGGCTTTCATGGGACGCATGGTCTCACAGCGGTTCGGCCGGATCATCAACGTATCGTCCGTCTGGGGGCTGACGGGCGCTTCCTGTGAGGTGCTGTATTCGACGGCCAAGGGCGGGATGAATGCCTTCACCAAGGCGCTGGCGAAGGAGCTTGCGCCATCCGGGGTGACGGTGAATGCGGTGGCTCCGGGCGTGGTGGACACGGCGATGATCCGCCATCTGAGCGAGGAGGAACGGAAGGCGCTGATGGAGGAGATCCCGGTCGGACGATTCGCCGAGCCGGACGAGATCGCCTCGCTGGTCTATTTCCTGTCGAAGCCCGAATCCGGCTATATCACCGGCCAGATCATCAGCCCCAACGGCGGATGGTTGACCTAGTCCGGGGCCGATGCCGCTCAATACCATAGTGCCTGCGGTATAAATCCTTCAAGAGTTGCGAATATTACGACTGTTTATAAATACTCTTGAATAAGGAGGCACACGCATGAGCACCGTTCTTGAAACCTTCGACAAATGGAAAGCCTTTCTGGCAGAGCGTGTCAATCAGGCCCAGGCTGCCGGACTCAGCGATGAGACCATCTCCAAGCTGGCTTACCAGATCGGTGAGTTCCTGAACGAGAAGGTGGACCCGAAAAATGAAGAAGAACGCATTCTGAAATTATTATGGGATGTTGGCACGGAGGAAGAGCGCAAGACGATCGCCAGACTCATGGTGAAGCTGGTCGATCAGAAATAAACGGTCAGGTGATGCCTTCCATTTCTGGGAGGCATTATTCCTGCTACATATTTCCTAAGGCATCATTCCTATTCCGATCTTTTTTGCAGGAAGCGTTCTGTTGAACGCAGGAGGAATTGCGCGAACGATGTAGAATTCCATTTAGTGATGGGTCCAGAGGTCTGGAAAATGCCACCATCGCGTGCTCCGGGGAGACATGGGAACGATGAATGACAAGCAGTGGTATATGGAGTACCGCATACATAAGAACCGGCCTGGCTTGCTTGGAGATATCGCTTCGCTCATGGGCATGCTCGGGATCAACATTCTGACCATCAACGGGGTCGAGGACAAGACGCGCGGCATGCTGCTGGAATGCGCCGACGGGAACCGGATCGAGCTGCTGGGTCAGATGCTCGGCCAAGTGGAGAACATCACCGTTACAGCGCTGCGCCACCCTAGGCTTCTCGACGTTCTCGCCGTGCGACATGGCCGGTACATCGAGCGGGATTCCGACAATCACAAGACGTTCCGCTTCGTCAGGGACGAGCTGGGTCTCCTGGTCGATTTCTTCGGCGAGCTTTTCAAGCGCGATGGGCACCAGGTCATTGGCCTCAGAGGCATGCCAAGAGTCGGCAAAACAGAGTCCATCATCGCAGGCAGCGTATCGGCCAACAAACGATGGGTGTTTATCTCCTCCACGCTGATGAGACAAACCGCCAGAACCCACCTTAGTGTAGAAGAGTCAGATCCGCACAATGTCTTCATCATCGACGGCATTATCAGCACGTTGCGAGCCAACGACAAGCACTACCACTTGCTGAGAACCATCATGAAGCAGCCTTCAACCAAAGTCATCGAACATCCGGATATCTTCGTCAGGGAATCGGAATACGGCTATGATCTGTTTGATTATATCGTGGAGCTGCGTCATCACGCGGACGAGGAGATCGTCATCGATCTCGATGCCCTGTCATCAGAAGCAGAAGACGATTTCTGACGTTCGACCCCAAGGCTCCAGATCAATGAATCGCTCGGGAGGTGCAAGCGTGCAGGAACTAGGTGATTTGCTGCGTGAAGCTCGTTTGGAGAAAGGGATGTCCCTGGAAGAGGTCGAGAACTTGACGAAAATTCGCAAGAGATACCTGCAGGCCATCGAAGAGGGAGACTACAAGGTGCTCCCCGGCCCCTTCTATGTAAGGGCATTCGTCAAGAGCTACGCTGAGGCGGTAGGCCTTGACTCCGAGCAGGTGCTGCGGATATACAGGAATGCGATTCCCGTACCGGAAGCGAAGACGCAGCCAGAAGGATACCCGGGCAAACGGCGGCGCAAGAGCATCAATACGGAGAAATGGTCGAAGGTTACATCCACGTTTGTGTTTCTTTGCTTCATGGTCGTGATTGTCGCCGTCATTTATTATTATTGGTGGAACCATCAGGAATCGCGCGGCGAGTTTGACGAGAACATCCCGATTACGCAGAGTGAGGATTACAGCACGATCGGCGATGACAAGGTGGAGGAGCAGAGTCCGGTGGTGGAACCGAAGCCGATCTCCGATCCCAGGCCGGAGCCTGAGCCGCAGCTCGAACCCGTCCTGGCCAAGGTTGGCACGGAGAGCGGAACGGACATCTATGTGCTGAAGAACGCTGACAAGATCCACATTCGCATGGAATCGGAGAATGCCGACTGCTGGTTCGCCGTCTACGACGGAGGTCGCCGCGAAGGCAAGCAGATCGACACGGGCACGATCAAGGCCGGCGAATCGAAAAATTATGAATTTGAATCGGTTGGCCATTTTGTCCTTGGATTCGCGAATACGATCAAGTTGACCGTTAATGGTATTGAATTTAAGCCGAGTGAATATAAAGGGCGCTTCGAGGTGCGCATCGAGCTGGAGCGAGCATCGGCTTGACCGTTCGTCATGACAGCCATCAGTCGCTGCGTTCATCACGGGAACTGTCTCTATCAGGATCAGGGAGACGGTTCCTTTTCTCTTGCCAGAATAATTGCTATAATTTTAAACAGATTGTTTCTGAGGAAAGGGCGTTGGATATGAGCGAGTATTCATTTGACATCGTATCGAAAGTGGACACGCAAGAGCTGTCCAATGCGATTATGCAGGCGATGCGCGAGATCGAGACGCGCTATGACTTCAAAGGGAGCAAGAGCGAGATCAGTCAGGAGAAGACGGATGTGGTCATCATCTCGGATGATGAGTACAAGCTGAAATCCGTCATCGACATTCTCCAGTCGAAGATGGTCAAGCGGGGGATCTCGCTGAAGAACCTGGAGTACGGCAAGATCGAACCGGCGGCCGGCGGAACGGTGCGGCAGACGATCAAGGTGAAGCAGGGCATCGACAAGGATACGGCCAAGACCATCAACACCCTGATCCGCGACTCCAAACTGAAGGTCAAGAGCCAGGTGCAGGGTGACCAGATCCGCGTCTCGGGCAAGAGCAAGGACGATCTGCAGAAGGTGATGGCCCTGTGCAAGGGAGCGGATCTGCCGGTTGACATCCAGTTTGTCAACCTGCGATAGGGCACAGCCTGGGCTTTCCGTTCGTCGCATCAGATCGTGGGTGGCTTTGCCCGTTACCAGGGAGCATCCGTTACTTTTGACACGATCGGCGGCCTCGTATATACTTATCAGATTGGATGTTTGCAGATAGAACAGGAGGTACCTGATAATGACCGAACGGGTGAAGGTAGTTACACTCGGATGCGACAAGAACCTGGTTGATTCGGAGATCATGTCCGGTTTGATAGAGGGCAAGGGATATTTGCTTACTGATCAAGAGGAAGAGGCCACTGTCATCATCGTCAACACCTGCGGCTTCATCGACGCGGCGAAGGAAGAGTCGGTGAACACGATCCTGGAGCTGGCTGATCTGAAGCAGACCGGCAAGCTCAAGGCGCTCATCGTCTCCGGCTGCCTGACGCAGCGGTACAAGGAAGCGCTGATGCAGGAGATGCCGGAGATCGACGGGATCGTCGGCACCGGCGATTTCCACCGCATCACGGACATCGTCGAGGAGGCGCTGCGCGGCAAGAAGCCGATCCTCATCGGCAACCCGGTCTTCAACTACGAGGAGGTGCTGCCTCGCAAGGTCTCCACGGCCAAGCACTTCGCGCATATCAAGATCGCGGAGGGCTGCGACAACAATTGCACCTTCTGCAGCATTCCGATCATGCGCGGCAGGTTCCGCAGCCGTTCGATCGAATCGATCGTCGCGGAAGCGGAGGTGCTCGCCAGCCAGGGGGTCAAGGAGATCAGCCTGATCGCCCAGGACTCTACCAATTACGGCTCCGACCTGTACGATACGTTCATGCTGCCGACGCTGCTGAACAAGGTCAGCGAGGTGCCGGGCATCGAGTGGGTGCGGCTGCATTACGCATACCCGGGCTTCTTCACCGATGAATTGATCGAGGTGATCGCTTCCAATCCGAAGGTGTGCAAATATATCGACATGCCTTTGCAGCACAGCGAGGACCTGATCCTGAAGCGGATGCGTCGGCCGGGCCGACAGCGGGACGCGCGCGAGCTGATCGCGAAGATCCGGGCCCGCATACCGGATGTGGCGATTCGCACCTCGCTGATCGTCGGTTTCCCGGGCGAGACGGAGGAAGACTTCGAGAATCTGTGCAGATTTGTGGAAGAGATGAGGTTCGACCGGCTGGGCGTGTTCGCCTATTCCCTTCAGGAAGATACGCCTGCGGCGAGACTCCCGGGCCATCTGCCGGAGGAAGTGAAGGAATACCGCGCCGCCGCGTTGATGGAATTGCAGCGCAGCATCGCCAGCGAGATCAACGGCAGCAAGGTTGGCAAAGTGCTCGATGTCCTCGTGGAACGCTATGACGGGCGGAACGATGTGTATATTGGAAGAACGCAGTACGATGCGCCGGAGATCGATGGAGAGGTGTTTGTGAAGGCGGACAACGCCGAGATCGGCACGATCATGCCGGTGCGCATCACCCATGCGTATGAATATGATTTGTCAGGGGTGGGAATCGCTTGAATATAGCGAACAAAATCACAATCGCGCGCATCTTCCTGGTTCCGATCATCATGTTCTTCCTGCTCGTCAACCTGCAGCTGCCGCCGATCCGCATCGAAACCTTCGAGATCACCTACAATCAGATCATCGCGGCGCTCATCTTCATCATCGCCGCCAGCACCGACGGCATCGACGGCTATCTGGCGCGCAAGCAGAAGATCGTCACGAATCTCGGCAAGCTGCTCGATCCGCTGGCTGACAAGCTGCTCGTCTCGGCGGTGCTGATCTCGCTCGTCGAGATGGGCAAGCTGGATGCCTGGATCGCGGTGGTGATCATCAGCAGGGAGTTCGCCGTCACAGGACTGCGCCAGATCGCGCTTCTCGAAGGCAAGGTGCTGGCGGCCAGCAAGTGGGGCAAGTGGAAAACGGCGGTGCAGATCACGGCGATCGTCGCCTTGTTGATCAACAACTTTCCGTTCCACTTCATCAACTTCCCGTTTGATGTGATCGCCAGCTGGGTGATGGCGGTGATCACGATTTACTCGGGCATAGACTATTTTGTGAAGAATAAAGATCTCATCCCGATCCAGTAACAGGATGACGCGTGATGGGAGTCCATCGAGGATGACTGCGCTTCGCCCGTGTGTGCGCTCGCTGACCCAGGCTTCGGATGTGCGGTCCGTCGATGACCGCACATCCGATCTTTTAGGGGCGATTATCGGGAGGTTGCATCAGTCATGGATATACATACACGCGGCACAGACGGTCCGCTCAGTTGGATGAGTGAACCGGTATGGAAGTTTGCGACAAATGGTTTGGAAAGATTCCGGAATGGTTCCTGGGAGGCGAAGTGATCCTTGAAAGCAGAGATTATCGCAGTTGGCACCGAACTCCTCGTCGGACAGATCGCGAATACGAATGCCCAATACCTGTCCGAAGCGCTGAACGGCATCGGGGTCGATGTTTACTATCATACGGTGGTCGGCGACAATCCGGAGCGCATGCGCGCAACCTTCGCCGCCGCTGCGCAAAGGTCCGAACTGGTGATTGTGACGGGAGGTCTGGGACCTACCCGGGACGACATCACCAAGGACATCCTGGCTGACTTCACCTCTCGCGAGCTGATCATGCATGAGCCGGCCTTGCGGGCGATCGCTGAGTATTACAGGTCCCGCGGACTGGTCATGTCCGACAACAATGCGCGTCAGGCGATGACGCTGACGGACGCGGACGTGCTGCCGAACGACAACGGCATGGCCGTGGGGGTGGCGCTGACGCATGAAGGCACGAACTGGGTGCTCCTTCCAGGTCCCCCGCGCGAGATGCGGTTGATGTTCGAGCGGTATGCGTCCGCCTGGATCAGGTCGCGTCTGTCGGATGCGAGGCCGCTTCATTCGGTTACGCTGAAGTTCTCGGGGATCGGCGAATCGCAGCTGGAGCAGGAGTTGATCGATCTGATCGACAGCCAGTCCGACCCGACGATCGCGCCTTATGCGAAGGACGGGGAAGTTGCGCTGCGCGTGTCCACCAAGGCTGCTGACAAGCAGGAGGCGGAGGCGAAGCTCGCCCCGGTGCTGGCAGAGATTCGCCGTCGCAACTCCGGCTATCTGTACGCGGAGCGGGACATCCCGCTGGAACAGGCGGTGGTCGAGCTCCTGCAGCAGAGGGGGCAGACGGTATCCGTTGCCGAGAGCTGCACGGGCGGGCTGCTGGGTGAACTGATCACCAGCGTGCCGGGCAGTTCCGCCGTGTTCGAGGGCGGTGTGATCAGCTATTCGCCGAAGGCGAAGATCGAACGGCTGGGCGTTCGTCCGGAGACGATCCGCGAGCATGGGACGATCAGCGCGGAGACAGCGGAGCAGATGGCGGCGGGCTGCCGCAAGGCGTTCGGCACCGACTGGGCGCTGTCCGTGACCGGCTCGGCGGGCCCGGCCGCTTCCGAGGGCAAGCCTCCCGGCACCGTGTTTGTCGCGGTGGCGGGAGATGCGGGCGTGCGCTCGTTTCCGCTCAAGCTGGGCGGAGATCGGCAGATCATCCGGCTGCGTGCGGCCAAGGCCGTGCTGTATCGCTTGTGGCAGCAGCTGGTGCCATGAGAGCGCCGTCAGGAGAGGACTGCGATCATGCGCATCCTATCGGATGGTTGAACTTCCGGATCATCTCGTGTATACTGGTGTCAAGCGGAAGAACCGCAGTAACTGGCTGGTCAGTTGCTGCGGTTTTTTGCTTTTGTCCTCATTTTATGATCGGCAAAGGGGTGAAAAAAGCGAATATATGTTCGAAAAAACGCTTGGCAACTACTGCGAAAGACGGTATCATATACTTATCATTAATTCGAAAAGGGAAGTGAGCTTGTGACAGATCGTCAGGCTGCATTAGAGATGGCATTGCGCCAGATTGAGAAGCAATTCGGCAAAGGATCGATCATGAAGCTGGGCGAGAACGCCCAGATGAAAGTGGAGACGGTCTCCAGCGGCGCGCTGGCGCTTGATATCGCTCTCGGCGTGGGCGGATTCCCGCGCGGACGGATCATCGAAATCTATGGACCGGAGTCATCAGGCAAGACGACGGTTGCCCTGCACGCGATCGCGGAAGTGCAGAAGATCGGCGGACAAGCTGCGTTCATCGACGCGGAGCATGCGCTTGATCCGCTGTATGCGCGCAACCTCGGCGTGAATATCGATGAGCTGCTGCTCTCGCAGCCGGATACCGGCGAGCAGGCGCTCGAGATCGCGGAGGCGCTCGTGCGCAGCGGCGCGATCGACATCATCGTCATCGACTCGGTCGCTGCCCTCGTGCCGAAGGCGGAGATCGAGGGCGAGATGGGGGACTCCCACGTCGGCCTGCAGGCCCGCCTCATGTCGCAGGCGCTTCGCAAGCTGTCCGGCGCGATCAGCAAGTCGAAGACGATCGCCATCTTCATCAACCAGCTGCGCGAGAAGGTCGGCATCATGTTCGGCAATCCGGAGACGACCCCGGGCGGCCGCGCCCTGAAGTTCTATTCCTCCGTTCGTCTGGAGGTGCGCCGCGTCGAGTCGATCAAGCAGGGCAACGAGCTCGTCGGCAACCGCACGCGCGTGAAGGTGGTCAAGAACAAGGTCGCTCCTCCGTTCAAGCAGGCCGAGCTGGACATCATGTACGGCGAAGGCATCTCGAAGGAAGGCAGCATCATCGATATCGGCACGGAGCTGGATATTATCCAGAAGAGCGGAGCCTGGTATTCGTTTGAAGGCGAGCGGCTGGGACAAGGCCGCGAGAATGCGAAGCAATATCTGAAGGACAATCCGGAGCAAGCGAAGATCATCGAGCAACGCATTCGCGAAGCGGCGGCACTCACCGGATCGATCGCCAGCATCGCGGTCGACGACGATCTGGATGCGGACGCCGATCTGGACTGAACCAGGATATGCGGGATCCGGCAGCCGGTACCGGACCTGAATGGAAGATTCGTTCGTGCACCTTGTTCGCTGCAATGGAACAACGGGCCGGGCGAATCTTTTCCCGTTTATGGATGATGGACAGGCAGGAACACGCTTCTCATGCAACAGACGAACGGTCCAGGTGACCGTCGAAGTCGGCGGAAAGGGGAGTAGCCATGGACGGACGCCTATTCGATCAGGAGAGACCCGGCGATCCGGATACCTATGAGATCACCCGCGTGGAGCAGCAGGTGAAGAAGCCCGGGATGTTCGATATCTATCTGAATGGTCAGCTGGCCTTCACGGTTCATGAGGATACGCTGGTGACCATGCGCCTGCTCAAGGGCAGGAAGCTGGACAGAAGCGAGCTTGCGCAGCTTGCGTTTGAGGAACGCGTGTCGGAGGCGCTGGCCAAGGCGATCCGCGTCATCGGCAGGCGAGCGCATTCCGCCGCGGAGCTCATGCACAAGCTGCGGCAAGCGGGCGTGGAGGAGGACGTGATCGAGGCGGTCATGCGAAAGCTTCGTTCCGAGCAGCTGGTGGACGACCGGTCCTTCGCCGAGCAGTGGACAGAGAGCCGCATGAACTCGCGGAAGAAAGGCCGCAACTGGGTGCGCTACGAGCTTGAGCAGAAGGGGATCGCCAAGGAGCATATCGAAGCGGCGTTGCGAAGTGTAGACCGGTCGGTGGAATACGACAACGCGCTGCAGCTGGCCAGGAAGAAATGGCAGAAGACCGAAGGCGATCTTCGCGCGCGCAGGCACAAGACTGCCGCATATCTGATGAGGCGCGGATACCCGTCGGACATCGTGCGGAAGGCGATCAATGAATGCGCGTCGGAACAGCAGTCATGTGAAGAAAATTGACGTCAGGACGAAAATAATGTCGAAATTCCCATAGGTTCATCCGTGTCAACTCACATAAAAATGTTACCGAAGACTCATGGTTCACTCATGTAATTTTGTTACCCAGTGGGGCTGTT
>CALGAO010000001.1 GCA_937957685.1 uncultured Paenibacillaceae bacterium | reverse complement strand
CAGTCGATAAACATGCGGCAATTGCTCAAGAACGTGACGCAACCGGTCAAGGGTTGTATCGCTGGAATGATTCGCATATTGCAAGGACCGAAGCAAAGCAGCACAACAGGTATGGCACTCAAAGCACTTCGTGGATAACGGCAAAAAAAAAATTCTGACAAATCACTTCTGTTTGATGAAAGAACGAAGCAAAGCGCTTACAAGGAAGAGGTTCCTTCGGAGTTCGCGTTCCAGGCATCTTAAATGACTGCCCACGCTAGCTTGACACTGACCGGACAGGACATGAAGTTGACAAAGGGGCCGGTCATATTGTAAAGTATGACAAATGACAATCCCATCATCCCGGCGTTGAAGGGAATCAGTAGCGTTCGCCCAGGGTAGCTGCAGAGAGTCGGCGGTTGGTGCAAGCCGATGCGCAAGCGAGCGTGAATTACGTCCCGGAGCTTCCCGGTCCGAAACTGCCTGACGACAGAAGGACGGGACGGATGCCGTCCGATATCCGGCGCAGAGTGGGGTGTGCTGCATGGCAGCATGCTCAATGAGGGTGGTACCGCGAGAGATCGTCCCTGTCTTGATGGCAGGGGCGTTTTTCATTGATACACGATGACATAGAGGAGGTATGTATCCATGACAATCAACAACTTGACCAATAAACAACTTCTCGAGGATCTGGAATACCGCGGCCTGATCTACCAGGTGACAGATCGTGAAGGACTGGCGAAGCGTCTGGCGGAAGGACCGATCTCGCTATACTGCGGCTACGACCCGACGGCGGACAGCCTGCACATCGGCCATCTGCTGCCCGTGCTGATGCTGCGCCGCTTCCAGGAGGCCGGTCACCATGTGGTCGCCCTCGTCGGCGGCGGCACGGGCATGATCGGCGACCCGAGCGGCCGCTCCACCGAGCGCTCCCTGAACGCTGCCGAGACCGTCGCGGCGTGGACGGAGAGCCTGAAGCGGCAGCTGGAACGCTTCCTTGATTTTGATCGCAAGGACAATCCGGCGAAGCTCGTCAGCAACTATGACTGGATCGGCCCGATGGACGTGATCTCCTTCCTGCGCGATGTGGGCAAGAACTTCACGGTCAACTACATGCTGGCCAAGGACTCCGTCAGCTCGCGGCTGGAGAACGGAATCTCCTTCACCGAGTTCAGCTACATGATCCTGCAGGCGTACGACTTCTACCGGCTTCATCAGGATCATGGCGTATGCCTGCAGATCGGCGGCAGCGACCAGTGGGGTAACATCACGGCGGGCCTCGATCTGATCAGCAAGATGGGCGGCGGGGAAGCATTCGGTCTGACGCTGCCTCTCGTCACGAAGAGCGACGGCAAGAAGTTCGGCAAGACCGAATCCGGCGCCGTCTGGCTGGACCGCAACAAGACTTCGGCGTACCAGTTCTACCAGTTCTGGATCAACACCCACGACGACGATGTCGTCAAGTTCCTGAAATACTTCACGTTCCTGACGCCGGAGCGAATCGCCGAGCTTGAGGCCGAGCTCAAGGCAGCGCCGGAGAAGCGCGTTGCCCAGAGGGAGCTGGCCCGGGAAGTGACGCGTCTCGTTCATGGCGAAGAAGCGGTGATCAGCGCGGAGAACATCACGAAGGCGCTCTTCTCCGGAGATATCGCGCAGCTCAGCGAATCCGAGCTGGTCGAAGCGCTCCATGACGTGCCCACGACGGTCGTGACGGGGCAAGCGGAGAGCAGCCTGGTCGACCTGCTCGTGGAGACGAAGGCGGCGCCATCCCGCCGCCAGGCGAGACAGGATATCGAGAGCGGCGCCGTATACGTGAACGGAGTCCGCACCACCGATCTGGAGGCGGTCATCACCGCCGAGCAGCGTCTGCATGGCAAGTTCGTCGTGCTGCGCCGCGGCAAGAAGACCTATTTCCTGGTGCGTTACGAGGCTTGAGAACGGTCGAACATCGGCAGTCTCCGTCAGCGGCGGAGCTGCCGATGTCTGTATCCGGCTAGCTGGTCTGATGCGCTTTCCACACCGTCCATCCTGGCAAGTGGCCGCCTGTTTCCAGCCTGTACGCCGGGGTGCGGTGGGGAAGTGAATGGGCTTTACAGTCATGGCTGAGGAAGAGCCGATGTCATCGCTGTGACTGCCCGGGCATCCGCGGCGGGAAGATCACCGCTGATACAGCAGCGTTTGCGCGATGCCGATGAAGTATTCGGACTCCCGGCGGATATGGTTCAGCACGGTGATGTTCATCGGGTTGCTCCTGACGGCTTCACTCTCCGTGCCCAGCTTGTTCAGGAACTCGATGAATTTCAGGCTTTCCTGCAGCGCGAAATGCACGAGTCCCAACACCTCCTGGCCGAACTGCGGCTTCAGATACTGTCCGCCCCGGATCGCGGTTTCGATGTAGCGGACGAAGATTCCTTGCGTGCGCGAGAGCGTCTGCTCCCAGGTTTCCAGTGCCTCCACATAAACTTGCTCCAGATTCGGGACCAGCGCGCGGATGACCGCCGTGTGCTCCGCCTCCTGGAGCTTCCAGAATTCACCTTCATCGAGGATGCGCAGCGGCATCTTGTCGCCATAGTAAAATTGCATGATGTCAACCCTCCTGAACAGTCGTCATACAGGCAAGGTATGTGCAGGAGCCCGGCATGGTGCGTGTTCGGGTAACAATGAAAGCGTTTGGCGGTCTGGCGCATGGCAAGCAGGAGAACAAATTCACCAACAGGGAGGATATGACGATGATCACAATTACGACTGTCAGCACTACGGCTGAACTGGAGATCTGCAAGGACATCCGGTTTCGCGTCTTCGTAGACGAACAGAAGGTGCCGGCGGAAGAGGAGCTCGACCGCCATGATGAGACTCCGGAAGCGGCCATCCATATACTGGCGAGAGTCGATGGCGTGCCTGCCGGAACCGGCAGATTGATCGAGTATGATCCGCAGACCGCGAAGCTGCAGCGGCTGGCCGTGCTCAAGCAGTACCGTGGGCAAGGCGTCGGCAAGCGGCTGGTGCAGGAGCTGGAGCAACATGCGAAGCGGCTCGGCTATGAGACCTGCATCCTCGACGGACAGTGCCATGCCGAACCATTCTATGCCTCGCTGGGCTATGTGACGATCTCGGACAAGCCATTCTATGATGCCGGTATCCTGCATGTGCGGATGAAGAAGAGCCTCGCTGAACCGCGTCCCTGAAGGGCGCGGTTTAGCTCCTGCCCATCATCAGGGGCAGGGGATTCTTCGTGGGTCCATTGATGGGAAGCCGGGATGGATCGCTGGTTCATCGTCATCGGCGCGGGATTGCTCAATGTTGCTGCGTCAGAAGTGTGGTGCGCAGATCGCCCGGGCGTTCTCTGGAGATGGATTGACGTGGTTTGGTCAACAGATCGCGCAGTGATGCGGATTGAATTTCATGATTTTGGGTGATAAGATAAGAAGTATCGTGTGTGATATGGGTCACATGACTCAATTGTTCACTATGGCCATATCCAATTAGATAGATTACCTACCTAAATATGAAACGGAGGATTATAGGGTGAAAGAGAAATCATCACAGTCCCAGTTCTGGGCCCTGTTGCTGTTCTCCATCGGCGTGTTCATGGCCCAGCTGGACAACGGGATCATCAGCTCTGCCCTGACGACGATCAATCGCGACTTCGATGTGTCGGAGAACTGGGGAGCCTGGGGGATCACGATCTATACGCTGGGCTTGTCGATCAGCTTGCCGATTGTCGGGAAGCTGTCGGATCGATACGGCAGGAAGAGGTTGTTTATTGTTGAGATTTTCCTGTTTGGCTTAGGTTCCTTGCTCGTTGCGTTGAGTCCGTCGTTTGGATTTTATCTGTTCGCCAGACTGTTGCAATCTCTGGGCGGCGGCGGCATCTTTATCATCGGCAGCTCGCATATCCTGAGCACCGTCGAGCCGGAGAAGCAAGCGAAGTATCTCGGGCTGCTCGGCGCGATGAATGGCGTGGCAGCGGTGCTTGGCCCGAATGTGGGCAGCTTCCTGCTGGATGCGACCGGCAAGTGGCATGTGCTGTTCCTGATCAACGTGCCGATCGCCATCCTGCTCCTGATCTTCGGGATCACGAAGCTGGCGGAGTCCTCGGATCCGACGCCTGGTCGGATGGACCTGACAGGCACGATCATCCTGTCGGTGGGCATCCTGTCCCTGATGCTGGGTCTGACCAACATCGATGTGGATATTATGGAAAGCTTGACTCGCACGAACGTGTGGGCTTACCTGGTGGGCGGAGTCGTGCTGATCGCGATCCTGCTGTTCTACGAAGGCCGGCTGGAGCGCAAGCAGAACGGCGACCCGATCCTGCCGATCAAGCTGATCAAGCAACCCCGCTACCTGATGGTGCTGCTGATCGGCACGCTGGCTGGCGGCATGCTCGCCTCGATGATCTATATCCCGTCCTTTACGGAACAGGTGCTGGGCATCGCTGCCGAGAAGTCCGGCTACTGGATGACGCCGCTGGCAGTGGCTGCCGGGGTCGGCGCCGGAATGGGTGGAGGGCTCGTGGCGAAGCGCGGGCCGATCTTCGCGGTGATCGCATCCGGGCTGATCGGTGCAGTCGGCTTCGCCCTGTTCCCGCTGTGGCTGGAGACCAGGTGGCAGTTTATCGTGGCAAGTGCGGTTGCGGGGATCGGCATCGGCATCATCATGGGGGCGCCGCTTAACATCCTGGCCACCGAAGGGCTGAACAAGGACAAAGGCACTGCGCTCGCAACGCTGTCCCTGCTTCGTCAGATCGGGATGACGCTGTCGCCGACGATCTATGCCGGTTTCCTGGCGCGCTCCTTCAACAACATCGGCACCCTGTTCAAGGAGGACTTCCCGGACATCCTGCAGCGCAATCTGGACGCGGTGGAGCTGTCGGCGGAGGGCCAGGCTGAGCTGGGCGCGATCGGCCGTCAGATGGCATCCGGCGCGGCATCCATGTCGGATGCGGAGATGACGGAGGTCGTAAGCAGCATCCAGGATCCGACCCTGAAGGCCGTGATCGAGGACAGCGTCGCCGAGGTGACGAAGATGGCCGCGAAGAACGGCTTCGACGGCATGTACATGACCGCCGCGGTGATCGGTATTCTCGTCGTGGCGGGCGCGCTGATCCTGATGCCGCTGCGCAGACGCTATCAGAAGCGGCAGGCGCAGGCGGCGGAAGGATAACGGGGCGTCTGTGCAGAAATATGACGGGGGGATTCGCGCTGCTGGTGAGTGCTAGTGCAGGTCGGTTGGGATGGTGTACACCCGTCCGCCAAGAGCCATATTCGTTGCGATGTATCCATCGGTTGTTGATTGTTGGCGGATGGGCAGGACCTTACAAGCGACGTTTAAGGCGTGAAGCTCGTACCAAGCGACAACATAGATAAACACATAGGCGCAAAACAGACTCTGGATGTAAAGGCCGGGCTGGATTTTCAAAAGTTCCAGAAGTGCGAACCTCAAGTGAACATGATTACACTGGCAGGTTCGCACTTCGCAGAATGACAAGGTTTGAAGCTTTTTATGAGATATTTCTAAAAATCATTGACCACACGAAAATACAGGTTCGCACTTTTGCATTTCTGAGGCCTGGTTGATCAAGGCCTCGCTGAACCTGCTGTCGCACTCCGTATGGAGTGCGTGGATTGAAATACCGAGGCCCGGCGGGAGCGCGGCATGATTTGCTGTCGCACTCCGTATGGAGTGCGTGGATTGAAATAGCCTGCGGAAGCCCGGCACCTTAGGCGACCATATAGTCGCACTCCGTATGGAGTGCGAGGATTGAATTGTAATGTGTCTGGTTGCCTCCTCGTGGAGTGCACGGATTGACAAGCCGCTCTTTTGAGCGGCTTTTTTGTGCTGTGTTGATCCTCTTTGTTGCTCGTGGCGGGAGGAGGGAACGGAAGATCACGCCGAGATCAGCCCGCCCACCGTGACGGAACGTGGATCCGCTATATGCAGCATAACGGCCATTTGCACCAGGCTAACGGAACAACCGATCGGTCCACAGCCTTTCTTGTTGCTCTCTCAGGTCGAAAAAGTGTTGTTCGGAAGTCGAAAGTCAGGTAGCAGGGTACTCCGGCTGCCGGGTAGGATGAGGATAAGACAAGCAAGATTCTCATCGGAAGGAGCCAAACGATGGACACGAAGCAAACCGTTCCTGCCATCCCCGACACTGGACGGAAGCAGAGCCATTCGCTCTGGAAGAGGATGAAGCCGTACTGGCCCATCTACCTGATGATGGTGCCGGGGCTCATCTATCTGCTGATCAACAACTATCTGCCCATGTCCGGCCTGATCATCGCCTTCAAGAAAATCGACTACGCCAAAGGCATCTGGGGCAGCCCCTGGTTCGGCCTGGAGAACTTCAAGTTTCTGTTCCGCACCTCGGATGCCTATATCATCACGCGCAACACGCTGCTGTACAACGGAGCGTTTATCATCCTGACCCTCGTATGCTCGGTGGCGGTGGCGATCATGCTGAACGAGATTCGCAACAGGTTCATGTCAAGACTGTACCAGAGCGTGATCCTGCTTCCGTATCTGATCTCCATGGTCATCGTCGCTTATCTGGCCTTCGCGTTCCTGGGCATGGAACAGGGATTCTTCAACAATACGCTGCTGCCTGCCCTGGGTCTGGAGCCGATCGACTGGTACCTGGAAGCGAAATACTGGCCATATATCCTGACCTTCGTCCATCTGTGGAAGAACATCGGATTCACCTGCATCATCTATCTGGCGTCGATCATCGGCATCGATCCCGAGTATTATGAGGCGGCCACGCTGGACGGCGCGAGCAAGTGGCAGCAGATCCGCAAGATCACGCTGCCGCTGATCACGCCGACGATCATCGTCCTGACGCTGCTGTCCATCGGACGGATCTTCTATGCCGACTTTGGCCTGTTCTACCAGGTGCCGATGAACTCGGGCATGCTGTACGACACGACCAATGTCATCGACACATACGTATTCCGCGGATTGCTGCAGCTCGGCGACATCGCCAAGTCTTCGGCTGCCGGCTTCTATCAGTCGATCGTCGGCTTCATCCTGGTGCTGCTGGCGAATGGCATCGTGCGGAAGATCAACAGGGAAAATGCGCTGTTCTGACTCTATTCTGACTCGAGGTGATCCTACATGGGTACAGAGAACCGAATATGGCATGTGATGTCGCACGTATGCCTGATCCTGTTAAGCCTGCTCAGCATCATCCCGTTTATCCTGCTGTTCATCTCCTCGATCACAGCCGAGAGCGAGATCCTGTCCAACGGGTATCGTTTCTGGCCGAATGAATTCAGCCTTGATGCATACCGTTACCTGCTGTCCAATATACAGGTCATCGCCCGCGCATACGGGATCACGATCCTGATCACCGCGGTCGGGACAACGGTCAGCCTGCTCATCACGGTGATGCTCGGTTACGGGATCTCCAAGACGGAGATGCCTGGCAGTCGCATCCTGTCGTTCCTGGTGTTCTTCACCCTGCTGTTCAACGGCGGACTGGTTCCGACCTACATCATCTACACCCAATATCTCGGCATCAAGAACACCCTCTGGGCGCTGCTTGTGCCAAGCTTGCTGATGAATGGCTTCAACGTGTTCCTGGCGAGCAACTTCTTCCGAACAACGATCCCGCAGGGAGTGCTCGAGTCGGCGAGGATCGACGGAGCCGGGGAGTTCCGGGCCTTCTTCCGCATCGTCCTGCCGCTGTCGCTGCCGATCCTGGCGACCATCGGCCTGTTCAACGGCATCGCGTACTGGAATGACTGGAACAACGGCCTGATCTACCTGTCTGATCCGAAGCTGTACAGCATACAGAATCTGCTCAATCAGATGATGCAGAACATCGAAGCGATCAAGACCGCGAGCACGGCTTATGGCGCCAACGCATCTGCGATGAAGCTGCCCGGCGAGACGGTGCGCATGGCGATCGCGGTGATCGGTGTCGTGCCGATCCTCATCATGTATCCGTTCTTCCAGAAATACTTCGTCAAAGGGATCGTGATCGGCGCGGTCAAGGGCTGATGAGCGGAACCTTCGACCCAGCATTCGGATGAAAGAAAGGCGGAGAATGACATGCCCATCGTCAAAATGAAATGCAACCACATCACCAATCCTCTGGGATACGACATTCAAACAGCGGTGCTCAGCTGGGTGACGGAAGTGACAAGCGGCACGCGCCAGACCCGGGCTTCTGTCAAGATCGCTCTGGACCCGGCGATGCAGAGCGTCATCTACGATACCGGAGAGCGCGAAGACATCACCGGCATCGCCCATCCCGTGCGGCTCGATTGGCAACCGCGAACCCGCTACTATTGGCGCGTCAGGGTATGGACCGATGCGGGGGAAGTGATCGACAGCGACATCGCCTGGTTCGAAACCGGCAAGCGTGATGAACCGTGGTCCGCCCGCTGGATCGGCGGCCAGCCAGGCATGGAGCACCCCTGTTTCGTGAAGCGGTTCGAGCTGACGGACAAGCCGGTGTCTGCCCGGCTGTACGCCAGCGGAGTCGGCTTGTACGAGGCCACGCTGAACGGAGAGAAGATCGGCGAAGAGTTTCTGACGCCGGGCTGCCATGATTACGATACCTGGCTGCAGGTACAGACGTACGATGTGACCGATCAGCTTCGCGTCGGAGGGAACGAGCTTGTCGCCATGCTGGGACCCGGCTGGGCGATCGGACGATTCGGCCTGCATGGCGGCAGAGTTCGCATGTATGCCGATGCGCCAGCCTTCCTCGCGGAGCTGGTCATCCGGTTGGCCGATGGCCGAGAGCTCCGGATCGGCACCGATGCCACCTGGGAGACCTGCCCCAGCCAGGTATCCGCAAGCGGCATCTATGACGGCGAAACCTGGGATGCCCGGGTGAAGGCAGCGAGCGTCCCAGTCCCGGCTGTGGAGGTTCCCAAACCCGTCAAAGGGCGACTGCAAGACCGTCTCGGGCTGCCTGTCGTATGCAAGGAGGTGCTGAAGCCCGCCGCCATCCTCACGACGCCGCAAGGGGACAAAGTGATCGATTTCGGTCAGAACATGGCCGGATGGGTAACGTTCCGCGTGCATGCCCCGGCCGATGCGGAGGTCGTGCTCGAATACGCGGAATACATGCAGCATGGTGAATTCTACACGGCCAATCTGGGAACGGCCAAACAGACGTTTGTCTATATCTCGGACGGCCAGCCGGCATGGGTGAGACCGCATTTCACCTACTTCGGTTTCCGGTATGTCCGGGTGCGCGGTCTGGAATATATCGATCCGGACTCGATCGAAGCCTGGGTGCTCTACTCCGATATGGAGATGACCGGCTCCCTGGAGACGTCCCATCCGCTGGTGAACAGGCTGATCGCCAATGCTTGCTGGAGCCAGAAGAGCAATTTCATCGACGTGCCAACCGACTGCCCCCAGCGCGACGAGAGGCTCGGCTGGACAGGCGACGCGCAGGTCTTCGCTCCGACGGCCAGCTTCTATATGGATACGAGGGCATTCTTCGCCAAGTATATGTATGACCTCTCCTGTGAGCAAGCCAAGCGGAATGGAGCCGTGCCGCAGGTCGTGCCGAAGATGATCGACGGAGAGACCTGCTCGGCGGCATGGGGAGACGTGGCGACGATAGTTCCATGGCAGCAGTACGTGCAATATGGCGATATCACCGTGCTCGAAGCGCAGTGGCCGTCGATGAAGGGCTGGGTGGAATACGTGAGAAGCCGCGCCGGAGAGAAGCATATCTGGAGCGATGACTTCCACTTCGGCGATTGGCTCGCCCTCGACAGCGTGACCGGCAGCTTGTCAGGCGGAACGCTGCATGAGCTGATCGCGACCGCCTATTATGCCCACTCCGTCCGGATCTTGTCCAGGACTGCCCGGGTGCTGGGCTACGAGGAAGAAGAGCGGGAGTATGCTCGCCTGTACGAGCAGATCAGGGAGGCCTTCCTGCGGGAGTTCGTCTCTCCGAATGGACGGATCGTCTCGGTGACGCAGACCGCTCAGATCCTTCCGGTCTACATGGAGCTTCTGCCGGAGGAGTGGCGGCAACGGGCGGTTGATACCCTGGCCCAGCTCGTCATCAAGGCGGGCTACAAGCTGCAGACGGGATTCGTCGGCACGCCGCACCTCTGCAAGGTGCTGTCCGACTACGGTTATCTGGATCTGGCCTGCAAGCTGCTCCTGAATGAAGAGCTGCCGGGCTGGCTCTATCCGGTGAAGATGGGCGCCACCACGATCTGGGAGCGATGGGACTCCGTCCTGCCGGACGGCACGATGAATCCGCATGGGATGAATTCCCTGAATCACTATGCCTATGGCTCCATCGTCCATTGGATGGTGCAGGAGCTGGCAGGCATCCAGCCGCTGGAGGATGCGCCGGGCTATCGTCGATTCAGGATCGCGCCGAAGCCTAGCTGGCGTCTCCGCCATGTGAAAGCGCGCTTCGCCAGCCCTGCCGGGATGATCGTCAGCAGATGGGAACTCGACAAGCATGGGAATCTTGCGTTGGAATGTGTCGTGCCCTTCGATGCGGAAGCCGAGCTGATCCTGCCGGACAGCCGCAAGGAAGCCATCCGGTATGAAGGTCCGCAAGACCTGACCGGGATCGTGCAGGAGCGCGGCGGGTGCCGCATCCGGCTCCGGGCGGGAACCCATCGCTTCCGCTACACGCCATCGGTGCCCTATGTGCCGCGCTTCAACTCTTACAGCGATCTGCGCGATCTTCTGGCGAATGAGCAGGTGGCCGCCATCGTCCGCAGACATATCCCGGATATCGATCAGAAGAAAGCGGTCATCTATGGCATGAAGCTGGCCAGCATGCGCGAGATGCAGTTCGTCACCCGCATCACGGACAGCCAGCTCGATGCCCTTGATCACGAATTGGAGCAATACGATTTCACCATCTGATGATAGAATAGAAGGACAACAGAGCCGCCGCATGTCCAGGCGGTTCTGCGCAATCCGGAGGCACCAGGCTGATGTTGTACAAGGGAGGCTTCTGACATCAGCCTGACGATTTCTTCACAGGTGGGATGATCACATGAGATGGTTGGCCAGACGCGCTTTCTCGCGCAACTCGATCCGCTTCAAGCTGGCGATCGGCGTCATCGTGACCGCTGTGCCGCTTCTTGCCCTGCTTTATTTCTACAATTTCTATGCGGCTTGGGTCGTGCAGAACCAGGTGGAGAGCTCCAATACGAACATGATGTCGCTGTACATGAATCAGCTCGATGCTGGCCTGGAGGCGGTCGACCAGTACATCCTGAATGCGATTTCATCCAATTACGACGTCAAGGTGATGAACGATCCGCGTTCCGAAGAAGAGTTCGTGCTGGCCCTGGTGAAGGTGAGCAACCAGTTTGACAAGGATGCCCTGATGTATCGCTCCTTCGTCAACTCCATCTTCGTCTATTCGCCCGACAGGGATGCGATCGCCGCCACCTTGTCGCAGGTGAGCAGCAGCGAATTCATGGCGCTCAATCGATATATCAAGAGCAGTCTGCTGTCTTCTTTCGAGGAGAGCGACGTGCCGTTGCATTGGTTCGTGCGACAGATCGGGAGCGAGTATTATCTGTTTCGCGTACAGCCGATGGGACGGCTCTGGCTGGGCGCCTGGGTCAATGTGAGAACCTTGCAGCAGCCTCTGTCGCTCATCGATCTGGGGCAGGATGGCGCCTCCCTGTTCCTGACGGTGGATGGAGTTCCCATGACGAATGAGGCATTCATCCGGGAACGGAAGATCGAGCTGAAGCCCATCGATCAGCATGCTTACCAGACTGGGCCGAACGGGCGTTACCATGTGATCACCCAGGCCTCCACCAAGGGGGACTTCGGGTTGTCGGCGGTGGTGTCCGATGACAGCATCCTGCAATACCTCCCTTACCTGAACCGCATCGTCATCATCCTGACGGTGATCGGGGGGCTGATGATCCCGTTTTTCTTCCTGTATCTGCGCAAGACGGTGCTCACGCCGTTGAACAAGATCATCCAGGCGACCAAGCGGATCAGGGAGGGCAGCCTGCATACCAGGATCGAGCCTTTCCATACCTCCGACGAGTTCCTGATGGTGAACCGCAATTTCAATGAAATGATCGACCAGATCGAGTCGCTGAAGATATCCGTTTACGAGGAGCAACTGAACAAGCAGAAGGCGGAGCTGCAGAACCTGCAATCGCAGATCAATCCTCACTTCTTCCTGAATACGCTGAATCTGATCTACAGTCTGGCACTGGACAAGGATTACGAACTGATCAAGCAGATGACGATGCGGCTGATCCGCCATTTCCGCTTCATGTTCCGAAGCAATCTGACCTTCGTGCCTCTCCGGGAAGAGCTGGAGCATGTGCGCAACTATCTGGCCATACATGAGATGAGGTTCCAGCAGACCTTCGACTGCAGGATAGAGGTGCCGGAGGAACTGATGAAGGCGATGGTGCCGCCGCTCGTCATTCAGACCTTCGTCGAGAATGCGCTGAAGCACGGCTCCTCCATCGAGCGTCCCCTGAAGCTGAATGTCACCATTCGGCAGGATGGCGCGGAAACCGATTCGGGCATGATCATCGTGATCGAGGATGCGGGGGAAGGATTCCCGGAGCATCAGCTTCCCCTGCTGAATGCCGGGGAGCGCATCGAGGATGAACAGGGCGAGCATATCGGGGCATGGAATGTCTGGCACCGGTTGCGCCTGCTGTATGGTGATCGATCCTATATCCGTTTCAGCAACGTAGAAGCCGGAGGAGCGCGCGTGATGATCCGTCTGCCGTTCCATGAGCAAGCACGGTGAATGGAGGGTATCCCATGAATCTGTTGATCGTAGACGACGAACCATTGGCCGTACGAAGTGTGGTGAATGCGATTGATTGGTCCAGACTGCATATCGACAGCGTCCTGGAAGCGAACAGCGCCTCGCAGGCGAAAGAGCTGTTCGCCAGGGAGCCGATCGATATCATGCTGTGCGATATCGAGATGCCGAAGGAGAGCGGGCTGAAGCTGCTCGCCTGGGTTCGCGAGCAATATCCCGCCACAGCCCCGTTGCTGTTGACCTGCCATGCGGACTTTCAGTTCGCGCAGGAAGCGATCAAGCTGGGCAGCGTGGATTATCTGCTGAAGCCGATCCCGCCGGATGAACTGGAGGCCGCGATCCGCAAGGCGATCAATCTCGTCCATACGCAGCAGGAGATGAAGCGGCAACGGGAGACCTGGGTGAAGCACCATCCGCTGTTCATCGAGCGGTTCTGGATGGATGTGCTGAAGCGGGAGATCCCCGGTTCACCTGAAGCGATCGCGCAGACGGCGCGGGAGAGGAACATTCATCTTCCGGAGGGACAGATCACGCTGATCCGGGTGCAGGTGCATCGCTGGAGCAAGTCGCTCAGTATGCGGGACGAGAAGATCATGGAATACGCCCTCGCCAATGCCCTGGAAGAAACCTGCGGCAAGTTGGGCGCAAGCTTCGGCATCGTCACGGCGGAACGCGGCTGCCTGCTGGCGATGATCGAAGTGAAGGCAGAGTGGCGAAGCGTCAGGGCTGAGCTGGAGGCGTACATCGCCGATTGCAGACGATTCTTCTACTGCGACTTGTCCGTCTATGTTGGCGAGCCGACGCAGATCCACGAGATTCCCGAGATGAATGATCGTCTGGCAACGCTCATGCTCGATAATATCGCCAGTGAGAATCAGGTGCTGTTTCTGGGCGCAAGTCACAGGAAGGGCTCGACCATCGACTGGCCGGACATGAAGATCTGGCAATTCATGCTGCGGGATGGCGCCAGATCGGCTTTGCTGGAGGAGGTGGAGGATTTCTTCCGGCGGCTCAGGCAGGCCTCGGGCTTGAGCGTGATGATGCTCCATCAGTTTTATCAGGACATGCTGCAGGTCGTCTATACGGTGCTGAATGAGAAAGGCATCCGGGCCCACCAGCTGTTCCAGGACAAGGTGTCGATCGAGCTGGCGGATCATGCGGTCAGAAGCGTGTATGACATGTGGCAATGGACGAGTCATCTGATCGGGAAGGCGCTCGATTATCAGGAAGAAATAAAGGCCCATGAATCCGTGGTGGAGAAGGTCAAGCAATTCATCGTCGACCATCTGGGCGAGGAGCTGAATCGCGAAAGCATCGCCAGCCGATTCTTCCTCCATCCGGACTACCTGAACCGGCTGTTCAAGAGGGAAACGGGGCTGTCGATGACGGAATATCTCCTGATTGAACGGATGAGGATGGCAGCGGAGCTGCTCCGCAAGACCGACATGCCCGTGACGGATATTGCCTTGCAGGTGAGTTACTCCAATGTTTCCCACTTCGCGAAGCTGTTTAAAAAGCAGTTCGGGGTTAATCCCAACGAGTACCGGCAAGCGGCGAGAGAAAGTCGAAAATGTATTGCTTCGAAGTCGAAATCCGAGCGGTAGGCGCTGGCAGGGCAAGGTAAGATGAGGTTGTACCGCGGGTACAAATATCAGAAATGGGGGAAGCAATATGAGAAGAGCAAAAATATACATCAGCATGTTGATGGTTGTTGCCCTGTTGTTCCTGGCAGCGTGCGGCTCGGGCAATACGTCGTCCGGCAGTAACGGCACAGGCAGCACAGGCAGCTCCAGCGGCACCAGCTCGTCCGGCAACTCTTCCAGCTCCGGCAATTCGTCATCGTCGCAGGAGCCTCCCTATGAAGTTGTCATGGGATATCCGGTGCTCGGCGAAGTGCCAGCTGATATCGATGAGGTAGAAGCTGCGATCAACGAGATCACGTTGGAGAAGATCAATGCCACGGTGAAGCTGTCCCGCATCCCGATCGGCCAATGGTTCCAACAGAAGAACCTGATCCTCGCCAGCAACGAGAAGTACGATCTGATCCTGACAGATTTCCAGAGCTACAGCGCAGCGGTGGCCCAGAACCAGTTCCTGGAGCTGGATGAGCTGCTCGAGCAGTACGGTCAGGACATCCGTGCGGCGCTTGGCGCCAATCTCGATGTGGCCCGAATCAACGGCTCCATCTATGCGACGCCTGTGAAGGGCTTCAATGAGGCGGGAACGGCGCTGATGATGCGCAAGGACCTGCTCGACAAATACGGCATCGATGCATCCTCGATCAAGGGCACCAATGATCTGGACGCGGTATATGCCACGATCAAGGCGAACGAACCGGACATGACGGTCCTGGCGCCTTCGAACAGCACGATGCCGATGACGTCGGTGATCGACTGGCTCAATGTGGACATGCTGACCGACGGACTGGGTGTTCTGCCGAATGATGCAACGGACATGAAGGTCGTCAACTACTATGAATTGCCTGAATATGTGGAGGCGCTCAAGAAGCTTCGCAGCTGGTATCAGGCCGGCTATATTCCTAAGGATGCGGTGAACAACAAGGCGAATCCGCAGGACCTGATGCGAAACGGCGATTCGTTCTCGCATTACGAAGGCTACACGGTCTTCCTGGCGGCGCAGCTCTCTGCGACAACCGGCCGTGAACTGGTCAGCATCATGATGCAGGAGCCTGTGCTGACCACGCAGAACGTCATCGGTCTGATGTGGGCGATTCCGCGAAACAATACGAAGAATCCGCAGAAGGCCATGGAGATGCTGAACCTGTTCTATACGGACAAGGACATCATCAATCTGATCAACTACGGCATCGAAGGCAAGCATTACACGAAGGTCGATGACCAAGTGATCCGCCTGAATGAGAACAGCGGGTACACCATGAATCAGGCCTTTATGTTCGGCAACCGTTATCTGACCTATGTGCTGGAAGGCGAAGATCCGGCCCTGCGCGATGAAGACAAGGTGCTCGGCGAATCGATGCAACGATCCAGGGCGCTTGGTTTCCTGCCGAATCTGGAGGCCGTACAGACCGAGGTGGCAGCGGTCAACAACGTGCTCGAACAGTACCGAACGGCACTTGAGACGGGGAGCGTCGATCCGGATAAGGTGCATCCGGAATTTATCTCCAAGCTGAAGGCTGCCGGCATCGACACCATCATCGCCGAGAAGCAGAGACAGCTGGATGAATGGCTGGCACAGAAATAACAGCGGGAGCAGTTGCGAAACCGACCATCCGATGTGGTCGGTTTCTGTTTCATCATCATGACTTCAAGCAGGGAGTGTGGAACATGGGAAGAGCTTTGCCGAAGCATTTTCTGATCGGTTCGTCCACTGCGGCTTACCAGGTGGAGGGCAACAACACGAACAGCGATTTCTGGGCGGAGGAGTATGCGGAGGGCTCACCATACGCTGACAAATCTGGTGATGCCATCGATCATTACCGTCTCTATCGGGAAGACATCGCCCTGATGGCCAGCCTGGGGCTCAAGGCTTACCGCTTCTCGCTGGAATGGGCGAGGATCGAGCCCGCGCCTGGGCAGTATTCGCGCTCGGCGCTGGCCCATTACCGGGATATGATCGCAGCCTGCCATGAACACGGACTGACGCCGATCGTCTGTCTCCATCATTTCTCCTCTCCGCAGTGGCTGATGCGCTTCGGCGGATGGGCGAGTCCCGATACGCCGGACAGATTCGCGAAGTATTGCGAGGTTGTATTCCGGGAACTGGGGGAGCTGATCCCCTACTGTCTCACGTTTAATGAAGTCAATCTTCCCACGATGCTGCGCCATGTCTTTGCGATGAACGGCATCGTGCCGCCGGTCGGCATAGACGCCTCCGCCTGGTCGGCCCCGAAGTGGCGGGAAGAGGCTGCCCGCCTGTGCGGGACGACGGTGGACAAGTATGTCACCTTCCATATGGTGTCCGATGAACCGACCATCCAGCTGCTGAAGAAGGCGCATCGGCAAGCGCGCGAGGTGATCAGGCGGGTGTCGCCGCATACCAGGGTGGGCTGGTCGATGGCGCTGTCGGACATCCAGGCGCTTCCGGGAGGAGAACGACATGCGGAAGCCAGGTGGGAGCTGGTGTTTCGCCAATTCCTGGATGCGATGGACGGCGATGATTTCTTCGGGTTGCAGAACTATACGCGGGAGGTTTACGGACCGGAAGGTGTCGTACCGCCAGCCGAAGGGGCAGAGCTGACCCAGATGAGGTATGTCTACTGCCCGGAGGCGCTCGGCGAGGTGATCCGCAAGGTGGCGCAGGACTGGCGAGGACCGATCATCGTGACGGAGCACGGTGTGGCCACGGACAACGATGAGCGGCGCGTCAACTTCATCCGGCGGGGATTGGAAGGACTGTGCTCCTGTATCGACGAAGGCATCGATGTTCGAGGATATATGCATTGGTCAAGCTTCGACAACTTCGAGTGGCAATCCGGTTACTCCATGACCTTCGGCCTGATCGCGGTCGATCGCGCCACGCAAGAACGCATGCCCAAGGAAAGCGCGCGGGTGCTCGGGCGCATCGCGACAACACTTGAACTATGATGCCATGCCTGCCGGAGTTCATCGGATTGCGCAGCGGTCCCACGCGACCATCCCCATGCTGCGCTTCCCGAACCCCCGGCGGAGACCAGGCCAGCGATCAACGGTCCGGCGGAAAAGTCGGGATCGCGATAATCGAAGGTCGTGATCGTGGTTGAGAAGCCCGCGCCACATCAGGTAGAATAGAAGATGCGATGGAAAAATCAGGCTTGGCATTGGAGCGCGAGCTGCGGGCCGATGCGACGCCCGATGAGACGCGACAGAAGATCTGCAAGGAGCTATTCCTGTAATGAATTAAAATGCGGTTTGAAAAGAAAAAGCGCCTCCTGTATGCTGGGTCATGGAATGT